>JADFVW010000160.1 GCA_015222725.1 Pseudomonadota bacterium
GAAGCAACGCATGAACAAACTGGATCTCACTGATACCCGGGACAGAAACCTGGGAAAAATTCTTCAGCTGCAGTCCGAGCAAAATGGCGAGACGGATTTTCTGATAACTGATAAGCAGCGTATAAGCTTTGCCGAGGCAGAGCTTATCACCAACTGCCTGGCGTCCGGTTTCAAGTCCCTCGGTATTGAGGCGGGAGACCGCGTTGCCATTTATATGGGAAACCGCCCGGAAATGGTGCTTTTGGCGTTGTCCCTTAACAAGCTCGGCGCGATCTGGGTGCCGATTAATACAGATTATAAAGGTGAGTGGCTACTGGACACATTGCTGCGCAGCCGATGCAAGATCCTGGTTACCGATGAGCCACTACAAACCCGTCTTGGTGAAGTTCAGGATCGATTGGATGGGGTGCAGTTGCTTCTTCTTGGTGATATCGCCTCCAGCCCATTAAACAACCCCCACAGCTATGACGAGCTGTTGGCCAGCGAGCCACTCCGGGCAGATTATAGTTTCATGGATTACGGTGATACCTGTGCAATTCTCTGGACTTCCGGTACAACAGGCAAATCCAAGGGAGTGATGCAAAGTCACAACGCATGGATTCGCCCTATTGTCCAGGGCTGCAGCGAGCAGTACAACACAAGGGAAGGGGATATCATCTATTGTGTATTGCCATTGTTTAATTCGGCCGCCTGGCTTACCTGCATTCTCCGGGCCCTTTTAGAGGGGGTTAGTTGTGTCATTGAAGAAAGGTTTTCAGTATCGCAGTTCCTGGCCCGGGTGAAAGAGTTTGGCGCTACCCAGACATTCGCTGTAGGTGCAATGGGCGTATTTTTAATGGACTCCCCGGAACAGGGTGACGATGTCGATACGCCACTGACAACAGCGCAAATTGTGCCTATGCCGCCGGATTTGTGGCCGAAGTTTGAAAAACGTTTTGGCGTTCGCCTGTTGCGCTCCGGTTTGGGTCAAAGTGAATGTCTGCTTATTTTGACTCAACTTGAAGACCGTGAGGATGTGCCAGTATATGCACTGGGTTTTCCCCAGCCAGATACGGATATTCGCCTGTTTGATGATGAGGGCGTAGAGGTCGCGAATGGCGAAGTAGGGGAGATTTGTATCAAGCCCCTTGAACCGCATATTCTGTTTAACGGCTATTTTGACAGCCCGGAGGCCACAGCGGATGCCTACAGGGGCGAATGGTATCTGACGGGAGACATCGGCAGAAAAGACCCCGATACAGGCGCTTTTTTCTTTGTCGACAGAAAAAAAGATGCCCTGCGCTTTGCCGGGCGAAATATTTCCACTCTGGAGGTAGAAAGTGTCGTGCGCAGGCATCCGGCAGTACAGGATGTTGCCGCCTTTGGTATTCCCAGTAAAGAGGTCGACAGCGAGCACGAACTAAAACTCAATATCATCCTGCGCCGGGGCCAGTCGCCCAGCTGTGAGGATATCTGCGCCTTCATCAATGAGAACGCGCCGCATTATTTTGTGCCACGGTATATGGAGTTTGTAGATAGCTTGCCCTATACGCCAACCAACAAGGTGCAGAAATTCAAATTGCGGGAAGCGGGCGTGAGTGCGGCCTGTTGGGATATAAAACAGTCTAATTATCGGGTTGTGCGTTAAACCTGTCGCATTGGCGCAGGAGCGAACTTTCCATCACCCGCCGGTGCGGGCGATGGCGTCGCGCAGAGCTGTCTCGATAGTGGATGTCGTTTGGATCGCGCCCATATCAATGCCCAGTTCCGCAATGGTCTGTGCGATTGCCGGGGAAATTCCCGAGATAATGGTCTTGCAGCCCATCAGCACGGCTGCCCTGGCGATTTTGATCAGGTGATTCGCCACCGCGGTATCGACCACGGCGACGCCACCAATATCCAGCAGTAGCGTGCTCGCACGGGTGTCGGCGATACTGTTTAGAGCCTTGTCCATGATATCAACTGAGCGCTTGGAATCGACGATCCCCACGATAGGCGCGAACAGTACGCCGTCCCAGATTTTCGTGACCGGCGTGGACATCTCCAGCAGGGCGAGGCTTCTCTTTTGTATCTCGACGGTGATGTCCGATGCGAACTTCA
>JADFVW010000161.1 GCA_015222725.1 Pseudomonadota bacterium
AAGATATGGGCAACCGACTCCATGGCCGCCCGGGTATGCAGTGTCTTTGATGCAATAATGCCCAATTCACAGGGCGGGATATCAGCGGCATTACTGCGTGCGTTGATCTGTACCGTGAAGTCACTTTCGCCGGTCAGGCGCAAACCATTTTTATTGATGGCATCTACATGTGCCTCGTAGGGGTCGTAGGCCCAAACCTCTACATCGTCCAGCCTGCCCAGGTGGGCTGCAAACAGGCTGCCAATGGCACCGCAACCGATGATGCATACTTTCATGTTTTACTCCTTATTGTACAGCTCAAATTAATGTCGTTACTGTCCGCCGGGTTCTAGAGACCAGCTCTTCTCCAGCCCCTTTACCAGACGGTAAAGTGTTTCATGATAGGGAGCTGGAAGGCCAACATCGTGGGACGCACGCACAATTGAGCCGGTAATCCAGTCCACTTCGGTATAACTTTTATGACGCACATCATCCAGCATGGATGTGATATGTGCATAGACGTCGCTGCCATGGCTGCCGCCCTGACTGACTGCTTTACAATTCATCGCCCAGGGGTCGCTGCTTAGCTCCACCCCGTGCGCCCGTGCTATGGCCACTCCCTCCGCCATCATATCTCGAACAAGATTACCCAGATCTGACAGCTCCTGCGTGTCCGCGTAAAACGGTACGTGGGGGGTATTGGTCAGCGCGCCGATTGTATTCACTGCAGAGTTGAAGATCAGCTTCGACCACTGCACCGGACGCAAGTCCTCGTAGGCCTCACAGATAAGACCCGAGTGGTTAATTAATGCCTCTACCTGCTTGATAGCTTCATACCCGGGGTTTTCCGGCTCGTCACCCCAGGGACCGATCCAGGTGGGTGTGTCCAACTCATAATCCACATGCATATCCGATTTACGTACACCGGACATAAACGTCAGGCCGGCGATAATAGGCCAGTCGCCACTCTCGCGCACCAGGCGTTCACAGCCCATGCCATTTTGAATCATCATGACAGCCGCGTTGGGGAAATAGCCCTTGAACTTTTTCACGCTGGCCTCAACCGCCGTGGTCTTGGTCGCTATAATAACCAGGTCAACGTCGCCCAGGTCAGCCGGATCAGTTGAAGCCAGCACCCTGGCCGTCAAATTGGACTTTCCTGTTACCTTGAGACCACTTTCGTTCAAATCCCGGGCATGACTTTCACGCCGCACCAAAACTGTCATGTCTATGTCAGGCAGGGCGCCTATATGACCCACAAGCAGACTGCCAATGGCACCGGCACCAACGACACAAACCCTTTTGATTTCCCGCATGGGTAATACAATCTCCAGAACAGTGGGTGTTGTGCATGGGCTGCACAGGGTTAAACTATTGACAACGGCAAATGATAAAGAGGCCGGTTCATCCTGTCTTGCTTGTCACCGCATCAATAGTTGACTCGGTGTGCGCACACCTTGAACCAACGCGCTTTGAGGCCATTACTCACCCGGGGCGGCAACCTGCTTCGCGGCTACGTGGCGCAACTTACTGGGCGTGATCTCAAAGCGGGTCTTGAAAGCCCGGCTGAAATGGGCCGGGTCATTAAAACCCCGGCGGTAGGCAATTTCACTGACTCGCATATGGTTCATGGAAGGATCGAGCAAGTCCTCACGGGTGGCCTTGAGGCGCCGCTCCCAGATCCATTTTGACACGGTCAAACCGGCCTGTTGAAACAGGCTGTGCAGGTAGCGCATGGATATGCCGTTGGCAGTGGAAATTTTTTCCGGAGTCAGCTCACAATCGGTGAAATTGACCTCCATGAACTCCAGAATCCGGCGAAAAAGTGCAGACTGTTTGGCATGATTTTGCTCGTAGTCCTGGTCTACATCGGAGCGCAGCATGGCAGCAGTCAACTCCAACAGGCTTTCGGCAAGAGTATGCTGCTCGGTTAAAGTCAGTTTGTCCGCCTCAAAGGCCAGCGATTTGAGCATAACGTGAACGATAGTTGCCAGCCCACCCGCGGGCATTAACCGGGGCCGGAATGCCCGGCCCGCCTGGTGCCCCAATATCCGCTCCTTGTACATTTCATTGGGAATATGCAGGATTAAGCGGTGACTCTTCTGCGTGTGAATTATGCTGTAGGGCTCACCCGCGGACATCAGGGAGATACTGCCCGGATGCTGGGTGAACTCCACATTTCTTTCTTTGATAACGACCGTACCTTCCAGCTGGGTGGCCAGTAGAAAATCGTCATTGCAATCCTTATCGATATCCTCGGTACGGCGATAAATGGCGATCGGATCTATCATGATATCGTACAGTTCGAGCCTGCCAATGGGAAGTTCGCGGCAGGTGAAGTTTCGTATCGGCTCACCACGGACTTCGGTGTTCACCGAGACATGTGCCTGGCGAACAGAGTTCTCAAGTGAGTTGTGTGCATCCTTGGATTCAGGGGAGCTGCCGGCCATTCAATTCTCGATCCAAAACCTGTGAAACACTGAGTATTAAACCTGCTGCGCGGAGAGTCAACCTTTTAGGCCTTGCAGGGCAATGCACTTTTTGCCGATCGACACTATCATTTCGATCTGATTATATTACTACATTGCCTGTGGGACATGCCCATACGCCAGAGGAACCAGAGTATGAAACTCGCCACATTTACCATCAGGGCCACAGGCCGGAAAACCATAGGCCTCTACCAAAACAACAACTACCTTGATGTCGTCGCCCTCAGCGAGGGAACCATCCCCAATTC
>JADFVW010000162.1 GCA_015222725.1 Pseudomonadota bacterium
GGTAACAGGTTAGAGAACACGGGCAGCAGGCGATAGCGATAACCCGTGACACCCATCTTGCCAAATTCCAGGTCCAGAACACCAAGAAACTTGCCATTGGAGCCCGCATTGGTAACCACGGTCTTGCCGCCTGGATTTGTTACCGTAATCGGCACCGGAACGCCGTCGTGGGTATGGCCGCCCAGGATAAAATCGATACCGGACACACGGCTGGCCAATTTTAAATCGACGTCCATACCGTTGTGGGACAATAAAATAATCGCATCCGGCTTTTCATTGGCCTTGATGCTCTCAAGCAGCTCCGACAGTTCACTCTCGCGGATACCGAAGGTCCAGTTGGGAATAAAACGCTTGGGATTGGCAATAGGGGTATAGGGGAACGCCTGGCCAATTACCGCGATGCGCCTGCCATTCAAAACTTTCATGGTATAGGGCTTGAAAACATGGCCGCTGTCTTCGTCATAGACCGGCACACCGTCAAAAAGCGCGTCCTCTGTGGCCAGGGTATTCTGGGACACAAATTCACCGGCGAAAAGCTCGGCGTTCGCCAGAATTTCTTCCTCGCGATAGGTGAACTCCCAGTGACCGGTCATCACGTCTACGCCGAGAATATTGGTGGCCTCTACCATATCCTGGCCACGTGTCCACAGTGCGGTACCGGAACCCTGCCAGGTGTCGCCGCCATCTACCAACAAACTGGCACCCCCGGTAACTTCACCGCGCAGCCTGTCCACCAGTGTTTTCAGATGGGCAAAGCCACCCACCTTGCCAAATTTTTCAGCGGCCTCGGTAAAATCCAGATAGGTCAGTGCATGGCGAGTGGACGCATCGACCTGGGGCATGGTGCTGAGTAAATTCTTGCCGACTAAGTGTGGCACTCGACCACGGGCGCCGCCTACACCCAAATTCACATTGGGCTCGCGAAAGTGGATGGGCAGCAACTGCGCATGGGTATCGGTCATGTGCAGAATACGTGCACTGCCAAAGGGCGCTACATCATAGAAACTCTGGCTGCTGGAATAAGCGGCCTGGGTGTAGCGCAACAGACCTCCTGCCACTGCACCCTGGGCCAGTAGCTCCAGAAATTCCCTTCGGTTCATTGAGGTACCCGAGACTGCCAGGCCTGGGCTTCTACTCCGGCCTGCTCAACAGAGGCGACCGCCGTGGCAAGCGCCTGCTCTGCCAACGCCCGGGCTTTGCCTGCGTCACCGGCTTCCAGTGCTGCCCTGGCCTGCTCAATCAGCGTGCGGGTTGTGGTCCAGGCATGTGACAGTGCTGCGGCCTCGGCATATTTTGCCTCGGCCTGCGAAATGATTTCAGGCACCGTTGCCTGCGCAGCTACAGTGGAAGTCTCCAGCACCGTAGCAGGCTCCATTTTTTCCACCGGCTCACCGCAGGCACTCAGCCCCGTAAAAACAATACCCAGACTGGCTGTAAATAAGGCCCGCTTGACGTACTGACTGTTAAAACTGCTCATCACTATCATCCTTTACTTACGCGAGGAGGGGCCGTTCAGCTCCATGCCATTGCTCATATACGTCATGAAGTACTCAAGATTTCTATACACATCGCTCTGCTGGGCGAAGGGTTCTGCCCTGACCTGCACATTACAGCGCGCAAAGCGTCGATGCAGCGGCCCCACTTCTTCCCACTTAAAGCGATAGGCGGGCCAATGTGTAACCTGCCCAAGCGAAGCACTGAGGCGCTCCGCACGCAGCATATGGCCAGCCATCTGTATGTGGCAATTGGAACAGGCAAAATTGAGCTGGCCACGGCGCTCATAGAAGAACTGCTTGCCCCCCTCGTACGCCGCCAGCGCGCGCGGATCGTCGGGGATAACAATGTCAATCTTAGCGCCCCGGGACTGATAGGCGATGTAAGCCGTGACAGCGACAAGTTCATCGCTTAGATAATCCAGTGCTTCCTCACCGTTTTCCAGGCGACAATTATTCAGAGTCTGCTCCAGGGTGACCACCTCGCCACTGGCCGCATCAAAACGCGGATAGTGTTGCTTGACCACCGGCGCATCCGGGCCCAGACAGTCGGCATAGCTTGCGCCATTGGCGAAGGGCGTATCGTAAAATACTTCACCGTCATCGACCGTAAATTCATAGGGTGGAAAGTCTTCCATCTCCAGCCACTGTTCGCGCTTTGCTTCATCCAGGGCATAGGCGCCATCGGCATGGGCATCCAGGGGGACATCCGGGAAGCGCTTTTCGTAAACGGCGCGAAGCGCGAGCCTGTCGGCCTCCGGGTCTGCGAAAGCATTGGGCACTGAAATTATCAGTACCAGGAAAAGAAGACTTAATGATTTCATAATCAGCGCCTATTTCAGGGTAGTCTCGCCGGAGGATGACTCGCCCAGGTTATCTACCCAGCTCACCTTGATGGTGTCGCCAGAATTGGCTCCGCTCACCTTAAACGAAAAGTAGGGGTCCTTGGACACCGATGTACCCCACTGTGCCTCGATTACAACCTTGCCATTGTGCTCGCAGGTCACGGTCTCAATATAGTGTGCCGGGATCAATTCCCCTTCCGCAGTTTTGCGAACGCCCGTTTCCATGGGGTGTGGCATCAGGCATTTTACCTGCGCCACGCCGCCTTTAATCTTCGCCCGCATCTTAATCTTTTTAACAGCCATATTTACTCTCCCCTTATCCGCCGCAGCCGCCAATTGTCACCTTCACATTTTTCGAGGCCACAAAAGCGGTAGTATCTGTTTCTACAATGGCTCGCACGTCCGAGCTCTGGCCCATTTTTATCCGGGTTGAAATATCGGCAACACCGCCCGGCAGCAGCTTAAAACTGGCCGACAGGGGGTTTGGGTTCTGATCAATGATCAGGCTAATTCTGCGGACATCGGCAA
>JADFVW010000163.1 GCA_015222725.1 Pseudomonadota bacterium
CTAATGAACCATCCCCACCTACGTTGCTAGCGCGGATGGTTACTTCAGGCTAGCCAACCCTCCATGTGGACGCTATCTATATTTGGCAAGTTAATTATTGGAGGCGAAAGTAATCACGTCAAGTGAGTGCACGCAATCACCCTACTCCTTTTATGGAGCACACTTATCTTGAGTATCGGATAGTAACCAAGGGATACCAAGTACGATCCCTGCTGAATTGATACCGTTTATTGGGGTGGCTGATGGCATCCTGGGGCGGCGGCTTTGTCAGTGTTGCCCTGTTATTATTTGCTTTCAGCTCTATCATGTATAATTATTATCTGGGTGAAAACAGCCTTAACTTTTTCAGTGAAGAAAACAAACACTGTTCAATGTGTTTCGAGTCAGGGTGTGTAGCCGAAGCTGAATGCGGATGATTACGCCGATCTTGATATTGATCAGGCCGCCTGGCCAGAATAACAATTGGGGGGACGATGGACTTCAAGGATTACTATCAAATTTTGGGCGTCGACACCGAGGCCGACAAAAAAGCCATTAAAACGGTTTATCGAAAGCTCGCTCGAAAATATCACCCGGATGTCAGTGATCACAACAACGCTGAAGAGAAGTTCAAGGAAGTCACCGAAGCCTACGAAGTGCTTAAAGACCCGGAAAAGCGGGCAGAGTACGATGAACTGCGCCAGTATGGCAGCCATGGGCAGGGCTTTACGCCACCGCCCGGCTGGCAGAGCTCCAGGCCCAACGCGGGCCGAGGCAGTTCACAATATCAGGGAAATTTTTCTGAATTTTTCTCCTCTATTTTTGGTGAAGAAGCCGGGGCGGCGCGCCACGGTTTTTCCAGTAGCGAGGGCTTCGCTGGCCGGGGCCAGGATATCGAAACCGATCTCCCCATCTTCCTGGAAGACACCTTGTCGGATGAGTCCAAAACGCTGTCCTATAACTTACCCCATTATAGCGATGACGGGCAGGTAAGCTCGGTCAAGAAAACCCTGAATGTTAAAATCCCCGCCGGTGTGACCGACGGTGAGCGCATCCGGCTCAAAGGGCAAGGCGGACAGGGAATAGGTGATGGCCCCAGTGGTGACTTGTATCTGCGTATTCGTCTGGTGCCCCACCCCCTGTTTGATGTGGAGGGCCACAACCTGCTTATCACCGTGCCGGTTGCGCCCTGGGAAGCGGCCCTGGGAGCTAAGATTACGGTGCCGACTTTATCGGGAAAGGTACAGGTATCGATTCCCGCGGGCAGCCAGTCCGGGCAGAAACTCCGTCTCAAGGGCAAAGGCCTGGTGCATAAACTGGGCACTGGCGATCTCTTTGCCGTGTTAAATGTGGTCATGCCAGACACTACAAATGACGATATCAAGCAACAGTGGGAGCAGTTGGCCAAGTTGTCGGCCTTCGATCCCAGAGCCCAGTGGGGTGCATCAAAATGACCAGGAAAACTATTCTATTGAACTTGCAGGAACTCTGTCACTGCACACAACTGTCGACCCAGTCTGTGATCGAAATTGTCGAACAGGGCATTGTGGAGCCCCGGGGAGACAGCCCCGAGAGCTGGTCCTTCGATACGCACATGGTGGTCGTGACAAAAAAGGCACAGCGTCTACATACAGACCTGGATATAGACTGGTCGGGCATTGCGCTCGCCCTTCACCTTATCGAGGAGGTGGAACGTCTCAGAGAAGACAATATGCGCCTCAAGCGTCAACTGGGTAAGTTTGTTCAGGGTTGATGGTATCGACAGCTACTCCAAATAAAGGCATACCATGGTTCGTTTATCACAAGTTTGTATATTGCTGCTGCTGTTCACACTCCAGGCCTGCGGTGGCGGTGGCGGCAGCTCCAGCTCCCCACCCCCAGATGTCCCTCCGCCAACCAACCCGGTCCCTGACCCTGACCCTGACCCTGACCCCGACCCCGGCCCTACCAGTACAGGCTTTGTCGCCTTTGAAAGTGGCCAGGTGAGGCCACTTGCCTGGTCATCCGATGGCAGCCGCCTGTTCGTCGCCAATACACCGGCCAATGCACTGGACATCTACAGCGTCAATGAAGACGGCTTTAGCCTGGATGCTTCCGTCACTGTTGGCCTGGAGCCGGTGGCCGTCGCCATCGGCAACAACGGGCAGGCGTGGGTGGTCAATCACCTCTCGGATTCCGTGAGTATTGTCAATGTAGGCAGCTCCCCACGGGTGGTGCAGACTCTTCTTGTGGGAGACGAGCCGAGGGATATTGTTTTTGCCGGTGTCGACAGGGAGAGAGTATTTATTACCGCCGCCTATCGCGGGCAAAATCACCCGACATTTGAGCTGGATGATTTAACAACGCCCGGCCTCGGTCGAGCCGACGTCTGGGTGTATGACGTAAACAAGCTCGACAGTGGCGATTTAAATGGTGCCCCGCTCACCATAATCAACCTGTTTGCCGATTCGCTACGCTCCCTGGCTGCCTCGGCCAATGGTACCCGGGTATATGCCGCGGCCTTTATGTCAGGCAACCAGACCACCACCGTGGATGAACTGCGTGTCAGGGGGAAAAAGGCTGCCCCTGAGGGCAACGTGGAAGGAGTGGTCGCACCCAATACCGGACTTATTGTTAAAAAGCGCGATGGAAAATGGGTGGACGAGGCAAATACCGATTGGAGCAGTGAGGTGCACTTCGATTTACCGGACTACGATGTATTTGAAATCGATGCCGTCGCTGATATACCGACCCTGCTCAGGCAAGTTTCCGGTGTGGGTACTTCCCTGTTCAATATGGCGATTAACCCCGTGCGACCCGAGCTGTATGTCAGCAATACCGAAGCACTCAACCATGTTCGTTTTGAGGGCCCTGGGCACGATGCCACTACCGTGCGCGGCCATATCGTGGAGACCCGCATCGGCGTGTTAACCAACTCCGATGTACGCAATGTGCGCATGAATGACCACGTTAACTTCAACAAGGAAGAGGGCGAGAGCGTTCCGATAAGTGAGTCGGGGAAAAGCCTGAGCCAGATCACAGCCCTCGCGGTCAGCAACGACGGCAACACTCTCTACGCCGCCGCTTTTGGTTCCAATAAACTGGCTTTTCTCGAGACCGACAGCCTCGCCCAGGCGGAGTATACAGCCGATGCCGACGACCACTTAATCCTGCCTGGAGGAGGACCCAGCGGTCTGGCCCTGTCACCCAATGGCAGCCGCATTGCAGTATATACCCGCTTCGATAACGCCGTGGTGCTGGTCGATACCAGCAACAGGCAAATCGTCTCACGCCAGGTACTGTCCAATCCCGAGCCAGATTTTATTATCAAAGGGCGCCCCTTCCTCTACGACGCCACGCTCACCTCGGCCAACGGAACCAACTCATGTTCCAGCTGCCACCTGTTTGGTGATAACGACGGCCTCGCCTGGGACCTGGGTAACCCCGATGCCAACATGCAGCCGAACCCCAATACCTTTGTTGCCAACAGCCCAATAATCACCACCGAATTTCATCCGATGAAAGGCCCAATGACAACACAAACCTTTCGGGGCATTGCCGACAGTGGCCCGCAGCACTGGCGCGGAGATCGCACGGGCGTGAATCGTGCGATCGTCAATGGTGAGGAAGAAAGCATGGAGGCTGCCGCATTCAAGGAATTCAACGGCGCCTTCGTAGGCCTTGTTGGTCGCTCAGAGGAACTGGACGAGGCACAACTTCAGGCCTTTACCGACTTTTCCCTGGCCATCACGCCGCCACCCAACCCCAATCGCCGTCTCGACAATACCCTGAACGCGAGCCAGAAAGCAGGCCGCGATCTATACTTCAACGTCGACAATATTACCGGCATTGGTTCATGCAACCACTGCCACGCACTGGACCCGGACAAAAACCAGTTCGGAACCAATGGCCTGATGACCTTTGAGGGGCCGCGCATAGCCGAGGATTTCAAAATCCCACACCTGCGTAACGCTTACACCAAAGTAGGAATGTTCGGCAGCAGCAACCCCAATAGCGATGGCGTACATATGGGTAACCAGGTGAAAGGCTTTGGCTTCCTGCATGATGGCGCTATCGACACCCTGGACCATTTTTTCTCCGACGGAGTATTTAACTTCCCCAATCCCGTTGCGGAAAATCGTGCCAGCGTCATTCGCTTTGTCATGGCGATGGACACCAACCTTGCCCCGATAGTAGGCCAACAAATAACGCTGGCGAGCGACAGCGAGGCTATTCTCCAGCGGGTACAGTTGCTGGAACTACGCGCGCAGGCCACCGAACCGAGGCAGGAGTGCGACCTGGTAGTCAACGGCTATATCGATCAGCTGCGGGTCAGCCTGTTTATGGATGACGCCGGCAGTTATGTTGATGCGCAGGGAGAGACTTACAGCTCGACAGAATTACGAAATGCAGCCCTGATCGCTGGCCAGGAACTGACCTTTACCTGCATGCCGCCGGGTAGTGGTGTACATGGCGAATTGGTAGTTCAGCAGTAATATCAAAGGCTTAGCTATTACTGCCACTGCCGAGGGATATTACCCTCGATAGGCATGAGAGATACCGCTACTTCCACGTGGCACATCAACACCGGTCTGCCTGGACCCATGAACTGGATCTGCGGGCGTTTTCCGACCTGGCCTGGTGGAACCACTAAACTTTCGTAACTAGCAGATAAAATCGGAGAAATTTTATGACAAAACTGGATTTTATTTTCGACTTTGGAAGCCCAAATGCGTATTACTCGTACAAGGTGCTCCCTGACATTCTTACGCGCACCGGTGCCGAGATGGAAATTCACCCAGTACTGCCTGGCGGCCTGTTCAAGATCACCGGCAACCAAATGAGATAGGCCTATCCGTATGCCTCCAATCAATCTGCCAAAATGGTTGCGCAGCTAAGCCGCGGCATTTAGTGCAGGACAAATTCGTGCTGCAGAGGCCCGTCCTCCGCCAAATCGCTGTCCTGCATGCGGTAGATCGTAAGAACCGTACCCATCATTTCTACCACCACCAGGTTACGCAACTGTTTCAGGCGCTCACGAACCCCCGGGTACTTGGTGTCGCACAGATTTGTGAGCGCCTGGTTAAGGGCCTTGTCGCTCAGGTAGTAACCCTCGACAAGTCGCTCACCATACTGCAGTACAAAGCCAAGGTCAGTGAGTTTGAGACCCTCCCGGTACACCCGTTTCACGGTTGGGCCACTGATGCGTACGCGGTTATTCACATCCAGCCACATGCGCCGATTGTGCGCCCCTGAGTTTCGTTGAACAGTTTCCATGGTTGCTCCCGCATACGTGTGTGATGAGTGCATGCAGTACACTATAACTGTATATATAAACATGTCTATATTGGCTACACTTACCTGTAGCCAAATCAGGCAGGTGGGATTTCTGCCGGTACCGGGAGGTGCTGACGTCTTTCGGCCTAAATTTTATGCAGAGCCTGTGGGTGGTAAATTAGGGTACTGACAAGTTAACTTGTCAGTACTACCCGGGACCTTCTCGGCCACCATCAGATTGTGTGCTAACCTTCAGTCTCATGAGAGTAGAAGAAGATGCGGCCGAGCAGAAAATGTCTCCTGCTAATCTCACCAGTAGCGGCGGGGGTCGAACTCGTGATGAGGAAGTGTCGATGACCATCGACACCCTAAGCTCACTCGTCCTGCCGAATTCCCTTGGCGTTCAGGATCGCGAGTCGTTTCGTGGCCTGCGCTGTGCGGTGCTGAAATCAAGAAACAACGACTTAGCCTGGGTCATGGACTGGGCCAAATATCACGTGATAGTTCATGGACTCGAGGGGCTCATATTTTTTGACAACGGTTCCGACCGGTATGCGGTGGAAGACGTAAGCCGCACGCTACTCGAAGTCGATATTCTACAGACGGTGCGCGTACTATCAGCACCCTCGACGAATCGAGCTTCATTTTGGAAAGAAACAGATCATGGCCACATCAAAAGACCAGTTTTCAGCGACCACGGAGCGCATTCGAAAAGCACTCGCCCTGAGGTGGGCCCCTATTCGACACCCCGTTTGCGACACAAGCA
>JADFVW010000164.1 GCA_015222725.1 Pseudomonadota bacterium
ACTGGTGGCAGTCTCGTTAACTTCAGCTACGATCGCTTTTTTGTCTTCGAGTCCAATTGCCACTGGAATTACTCCTGGATTACTAATTTAGGTACTGCCAAACCTATGGCGGTACCAGTTTGCGTGGTGAACATTCCACCATCTGCGTAGGCATTCATTAAGCCTTTGCCGACAACGAACATCGGCGCGGGCACCTACGGTCTTTGATGGTCTTCAGTTCTCAGCTAATAGGGCATAAAAGCCCATGCTTACTCCAAAGACCTCAAAGTGGATCGAAGGGGGCAGCTTATGCCCTTGCTCCGACCTACAACACTCCCCTTCCGTGAGGAGGTTTGAGGGATAGCCCCTTGTGAGGGCTATCCAATCAATCTTCTATCGACCCCTGGTCGATGATGACACCGGGACCCATAGTCGTAGACAGGGTCACCTTCTTCAAATAAATGCCTTTTGCAGCAGCCGGCTTGGCTTTCTGCAGGTCGGCCAGTACCGCTTCCAGGTTGCCCTTGATAGCGTCCAGTTCAAAACTGATTTTGCCAATGCCACCGTGAACGATGCCATTTTTGTCTGTGCGGTAACGAACCTGTCCCGCCTTGGCATTGTTAACCGCTGTCTCGACATCGGGTGTTACCGTGCCGGTTTTGGGGTTGGGCATCAGGCCGCGTGGACCCAGAATCTGGCCCAACTGGCCGACAACACGCATCGCATCCGGAGAGGCAATAACCACGTCGAAATCCATCATGCCGCCTTTTACCTGCTCGGCGAGGTCTTCCATGCCAACCATGTCCGCGCCTGCAGCCTTGGCCTTCTCTGCCGCTTCACCCTGGGTGAATACCGCTACGCGAACATCGCTGCCGGTACCATGAGGCAAAGTTGTCGCGCCGCGAACAGCCTGGTCAGATTTACGTGCGTCTATGCCCAGGTTCACAGCAATTTCAACGGTCTCGTTGAACTTGACGGTGGAGAACTCCTTCAGCATGGCAACAGCGTCAGCCAGAGGGTAAGCCTTACCCGGCTCAACTTTTTCTTTAAACGCCTTAACGCGCTTTGATAACTTGGCCATTAGATCACTCCCTCTGTTTCAATACCGGCGGAACGGGCGCTACCGGCAATAGTACGAACCGCAGCATCCATGTCGGCAGCGGTGAGGTCAGGCCACTTCTGGGTTGCCACGTCTTCCAACTGCGCGCGGTTTACTTTGCCAACCTTATTGGTGTTGGGTGTGCCTGACCCCTTCTTGATCTTGGCAGCCTTGCGCAGCAATACAGACGCTGGCGGAGTCTTCTTGATAAAGGTAAAGGAACGGTCACTGTAGACAGTGATAACAACAGGAATCGGCAGACCGGGCTCAGTACCCTGGGTCTCGGCGTTAAACGCCTTGCAGAATTCCATGATGTTGACACCGTGCTGACCCAGCGCGGGTCCAACCGGGGGGCTGGGGTTGGCCTGTCCAGCAGGCACTTGCAGCTTAATATAAGCTTGAACTTTCTTAGCCATGTTTACTACTCCTGGGTTCAAACGCCGTTGCATCTCACGATGCTCGGGCTCCCCATCTCGTTAAGGGAGCAGATTTCACTCTGCCCCCGGGTTTTGTGTCTATCAGGCTTTTTCGACCTGACCAAACTCCAGCTCTACCGGAGTTGGGCGACCAAATATCATCACCGCCACGTTCAAGCGGCTCTTCTGGTAGTTGACCTCTTCCACAACGCCATTGAAGTCGTTGAAAGGGCCATCTATCACGCGAACCATCTCGCCTGGTTCGAACAGGGTCTTGGGCTTGGGCGCTTCCACACCATCCTCAATCCGCTGCAATATTGTCTGTGCTTCCGCTTCGGTAATTGGCGCCGGGCTATCTGCCTTGCCGCCTATAAAGCCCATTACCTTGGGCGTGTCCTTCACCAAGTGCCAGGTATCGTCGTTCAGTTCCATCTGCACCAATACATAACCGGGGAAAAACTTGCGCTCACTGCGGCGTTTCTGGCCAGCACGCATTTCCACAACTTCTTCTGTGGGCACCAAAACCTCGCCAAAGCTGTCATCCAGCCCGTGCAGCTCAATACGCTCCTTGAGTGAGGCCGCAACCTTCTTCTCGTAACCGGAATAAGCGTGAACTACATACCAACGCATTGCCATCGATGAACCCTTTTGTTTTTAGCCAATGACCAGCGATACAAGCCAGCTCAACAGGGTATCCAGACCCCAGAGCAGCAATGCCACCAGTACTACAAATGCCAGAACAATCAGGGTGGTTTGCACCGTTTCCTGACGCGTAGGCCAAACAACCTTGCGAATCTCTGTGCGCGAACCCTTAACCAGGCTCCAGAAAGCCGCACCCTTGGCCGTCTGCAGAGCCACAAATCCAGCTACAGCTGAAACTGCAACAATACCCAGCACGCGGTACAGCAGGGACTGGTCGGAGAAATAGCTGTTACCTATAACAGCTGCAGCAACCAGTATCGCTACAACAACCCACTTGACTGAATCAAACCGACTCGCGGTCGCTTCCACACTCATCAACACTAATCCTTCATATTAGGCTCTCCGATGAGAACCCACCTGCCATAAATGGCAGGCCAGGAGGGAATCGAACCCCCAACCTGCGGTTTTGGAGACCGCTGCTCTGCCAATTGAGCTACTG
>JADFVW010000165.1 GCA_015222725.1 Pseudomonadota bacterium
ATCACCGATTGCGGTGGCTGCCGTAAGGGCCTCTTCGAGATCCCCTGCCTCCAGCAAACTCCTGTCAATATTCGCCGCGTGCCCCCAGAGACCGGCAAAACAATCCGCCTGTAATTCCTGCCTTACTGACAGTGCGTTAACCTGTGCCGCGCTCTTACCCCGACCGGCCTCCTGAACCTGCCTGCTGATACCCAGAAGAGTTTGCACATGATGACCCACTTCATGCGCGATCACATAGGCCTGGGCAAAGTCCCCCGGAGCTCCATGACGCACTTTCAAATCATGGAAGAAGGACAGATCAATATACAGCTGTTGATCCCCAGGACAGTAAAACGGGCCAACCGCAGCGCTGGCCATACCACAGGCAGAATTCACCCGCCCGCTAAACAATACCAATGTTGGCTCACGGTATTGTTTTCCCAACTTCGCAAATATGGCATGCCAGGTATCCTCGGTGTCAGCCAGGACCACCGATACAAATTCGGCCATGTCCCTCTGCTCCTGGCTGAGCTCCTGAACCTGACCCTGACCCTGACCCGTATTAGCCGCCGGGACACCACCCAGCAACAAGGGCAGCAGGTCTATGCCCAACATCTTGCTGCCGATAACTGCAAGCACACCCACGACCAGGATTATTCGGCCAACTTTTGTCTTGATTAGGGCGGGAAGAAACCTTAATACCACAGGCGCTGCCGCGGCGCTGTTATACCCGGCACTCTGACCTCGCCTGTCCTCTACATTACTACTCTGCCTGTTTCCCCGCCAACGCATAGCTGCTCCTCACTTTGAACGACTTAATGTATCATCAGCTGTTAGACTGGGAAACACTAATGAGCAAATTTTTTAGCTAAAGGACAGGGATCATATGAGCAAAGGAATTCTCATAGGGGGCAGCGATGAAGGACAGGTTTTTCTGGATCCTCGCTATGCCAATCGCCACGGCCTCATAGCCGGCGCCACCGGCACGGGCAAAACGGTAACACTGCAATGTCTGGCAGAGGGCTTCTCTGACCTTGGTATTCCCGTATTCATGGCCGACGTAAAAGGCGATATTTCCGGCATCAGCCAGTCTGGAAAGCCCCACCGGAAGGTGGATGAACGCGTTGCCAAAATTGGCATAGAGAATTACAAGCAACGAGGCTACCCCGTCGCCTTCTGGGATGTATTTGGTAAAAAAGGCACACCTGTGCGCTCAACCATATCCGAGATGGGGCCCCAGCTTATTTCCCGGCTGCTGGACCTGAATGAAACCCAGGAAAGTATTATCACACTTGTATTCGAGTTCGCGGACAACGAGGGAATGCTGCTGGTCGATTTAAGCGACCTGCGCACAACATTGGAATATCTGGGAAACAATAGCAAAGAGCTCGGTGTCGGATTCAGCGTATCGAAAGCCTCGGTCAATGCAATACTGCGGCGTCTGCTGATGCTGGAACGCGAGGGAGGGAAACAATTTTTCGGCGAGCCAGCCCTGCAGCTGGAAGATTTTATGCAACTGAGCAGGGATGGCCGCGGCATGATCAATATACTCGCCGCAGACACCCTGATTCGCAGCCCCCGGGTGTACTCAACATTTTTGCTCTGGCTGCTGTCTGAGCTGTTCGAGAACCTGCCCGAACTTGGCGACCCGGAGCAACCCGTGCTGGTGTTCTTCTTTGATGAAGCTCATCTATTGTTCAGGGATGCGCCCAAGGCATTGTTGGAGAAAATCGAACAGGTCGTCAGACTTATCCGATCCAAGGGCGTTGGCATATATTTTATAAGCCAAAGTCCCAGTGATATGCCCGACAATGTACTGGGACAACTAGGCAATCGCATACAACACGCCCTACGGGCCTATACACCCAAAGAACAGAAAGCCGTCAAGGTTGCGGCCCAGTCTTTCAGGGCCAACCCCAACCTCGATACGGTAACTGCCATTACAGAATTAGGCATAGGGGAAGCCCTGGTTTCAACCCTGCAGGACAACGGTATTCCCATGCCCGTACAGCGCACCCTGATACGCCCGCCACACTCACGCATGGGCAAGGCCACAATGGCCGAACGACGGGCTATTTTAGACAATGACCCAAACATGAACCGATACGGCAAGCCCTTCGACCCCCGCTCTGCTCATGAAGTACTGTTGGAGCGCACCGCCGCGCGATTAAAGCAACAGGAAGAAACCGAACTTCAAGCGCGGGCAGCAAAAACTAAACCAAAGGTGCGATCAAGCAGCAGGCAGAGTTCCTCGGAGGCCTTTTTCAAAAGTATGATGCGAAGCCTGGGTTCCGCTGCTGGCAGTAGCCTGGGCAAAAAATTGTTCCGGGGCTTACTGGGTTCCCTGATTAAATAACCGACACTTGTCCATTATTCTGTCGGTGCCCACTAGAACTCATACTCCAGAACAGCGCGCAATGTGTAATCTGACGTATCGCTGTCGAGACCAAAAATAACGCCCAGTTGCCAGCGCAGGGCTTTCATAATACCGAGACGCTCTGCTCCCAGAAAAGCGGGGCCAATGCCCAGGGTATCCTGCCCCATATACAGTTCCAGTGCGGGCTCGAAGCGCGGGGACTGACGATAACGGACTTGCAAGGCCAGAGAAGATTCCAGTTCATCAACTATGTCATCGCCCCATTCATATTGCAGGCCAATATTCGCAGTGGCGCTATAACGGCCGAATTCTTTCTCCAGCAACAAAGCGGTAGAATATTCCCATACGTCGACGCCATCTTCTTTCTCAAGTTCAAATAATAAGCCGTAATCCAGCAGATACTCACCCTGCTCCGACATTTGCCAGAGGATTTCAAACTCATAAGCTTCGAGTTCGAAGTCATTTTCGGCAGATTGCTCTCCGATTAGATAGAACTCGGCAAAAACAAACTCCGACACCGCTCGTCCAAAACCAACTCGGTGCAATTGGCGGCGCGATTCACCGCTGATGGGGTTTTCGTTCTCGTGGATCATGCGCCACTCCAACTCCCATTCCAGTGGCTCCACATAGGGGTGGTAAACCTTATCCACTGCCGTACCGTCTGCTGTCAACTGCGCAGAACATGCCGCCAGGCAGATGCCAGTTAAAACAGGTGCAAGCCGCCTGAAGTTAAGCCTCATTCAAGTTCCCCCACCGCATAACGGAAAAGTAATGGGCGCCAAACATCACTGACAAACATACCGTATACAGTACAATTTGAAGGACACTGGGTGTCGCCTCATATCCAAACACCGCGTACAGTAGCTGCCCTGCGATAGATTGCTCGCTTACAATCCATGAGCTATCCCACAGAGCACGCCCCGCCGGAAGCCAGTCTACTTGCTCCAGCAACAAGGTCGCCTGCATAATCGTGCCGACTCCCATCAGGGATATCAGTACCATCGAGGTGGCTTGAATCCTGTCATCGCTCAATGCACGCAGGGCGGAGTACAGCAGAACACCCAGGCTCACCCCAATGCCCGCACCTATGACACTTCCTGCATACACCGCTGCCGCATGCTCCCCGGCCGAGGCAAACCCCACCACATAGATTAAAATTTCAGATCCCTCGCGAATCATCGCGCAGGATAGTACTGCGGCCATAAGAAAGCTCATGAGTCGCTTGTGGGAAGCATTGGAGGGGCTGAGCACAACAATGGTGAGAATCAGGCAATATAACAAGCCCTGCAGCAGTGCATTTGCCAGTTCCTGGCCCGCACCGTCGAAGGCGTCGGTCACGACGTCGAGAAGCGAGGCAAACACAATAGCTCCAACAAGGCCCACGGGCAAAGACCACCACAGCCAGTTTATGCTCTGCTGCCAGTGCCGAGACAGGGCCAGCAAGACACTGACCAGCATGGCGGCCTCAAGGACCTCTCGCAAAACGAGAATGACCGAAGTCAATAACATGAGCCCTTACACCTCACTCTACAATGACCCTGCCCTGGGCCGTATTCGGATTAAATTCGCCAAAGAATGGATAGACTCCAGGCGCCAGTGGTCCTATGAATATATTGGCCTTGCGACCGCCCATAATGACCTTTTCCCGATTTAACTCATAACTCTCAAATTCTTCGGGGGTAGAATCTCGGTTGTATACAATTAGCTTTACTTTGGTGTTCGCGGGTATACGCAGCTCATCCGGATGAAACAAATGGTCACGAATTTCGAGCTCAAATACAGGGGTTTTGGCCCATGCTCCGGAGCACAGCATCAGAAAAAAACAGACGCTGGCAGCAATCCTCACTCTCCCACCTCTTCAGTGTCAAACTCCACCGTTACAGACAGACCGGAGGCATATCGGCTGTCAGCCAGGCTTATACGCGCACCGTGTAATTGAACAATGTGCTGGACAATAGAAAGTCCCAGACCGGAGCCGTTGGATTCTGAGTCGCCGTTGTTTCCCACTCGATAAAAACGGTCGAAGACATGGGCTCGCTCCGAGCGCGGAATCCCAGGGCCGGAATCCTCAACACGAAGAAACGCCCCCCCGTCCCGCTCGCCAACTGTGACAGAAATTTCCCCGGCTTCTGGCGTATATTTACTCGCATTATCGAGTAAATTTTGCAGCAGCGTCTCCAGCAGACTCTCATCGCCCTGCATACTGACCGCCTCCCCATCCAGAGATATCGTCTGCGCCTTTCGCGAAAACGCCGGCCATGCCGCAGCAGTAACTCTCTGCGCGAGAGAATGGAGGTCAATGGTCTTGAACATGCCTTGTATGATGTCGGGGTTGGTCCGGTTAAGATCCAGGATCTGCTCAACCAGATGGTGCATTCTCTCTACACCGGCATTGGCATGTGCCAGCCCGGGGTGCTGTTCCGGCAATTCCTCCGCCAGGTTGTGCAGGTGCACCTTTAACACGCTCAGGGGTGTTCTTAATTCATGGGCGGCGTGGGCGGCAAAATGTTTCTCTCGCTCGAAGGACGCGGACAGCCTGGCCAGTAAGGAGTTTGTCGAATCAATCAACTGAATCAATTCAGCCGGCGGCTCGTGCTCGTATATCGGTTCCAGATCGTCACTGCGTTTCATGTTTATCTGGCGACTCAAATTGCGTAGAGGCCGAAGCCCCCAGCCCACCAGCACCCAGATAAGAAGCGCTGAAATGGGCAACCACAGCAACAGGGGAGTAATAGACTCAAGTGCCACCTTCTCAGCCAGGGCGTTGCGCAGATCCATGCGTTCTGCCACCACATACCAGTGGTCTGAGGCAGTCCTGCGGGTCAGGATACGCCAGCGATATCCGGCGTAATTAGCATCGCGGTATCCCTCTTTCAGACTTTCCAGAGCATAGATGGGAGACTCTAAAGAACTCATTATCAGTTCACCATCGAGCCACGCCTGATAAATAAATTCAGAATCATATTCAGCCAGCCCCCCGTTTCCCTCCCCCATGGACCCAGCACGCTCCAAAATGGCACTGGCGTGCCGCAACTGAGCATCCATTAGCTTCTGCGTCTCTGACACACTGGACTGATAGCCATTCAAGGCCGCCAAAAAGGAAGTGAGAGCGAACGCGGCAACCAGCATTGTTACCAAAGAGGCGCGAATGGAATTCATTGCTGAGCGACGGTATAGCCGATACCACGCACCGTCTTTATGAGCTTGTCGGGCATTTTTTTACGTAGATGGTGTATGTGCACCTCAAGCGCATTACTCGCAACCTCTTCACCCCAGCTGTACAAGCGGGCATCAAGAGACTCACGAGTTAGCACCTTACCGGCACTCTCCATCAGTATTTTCAACAGCATATACTCGCGTCTGGGAAGCTCCACCAACTCCCCGAGAACCTGTACGCTATGGGCAGCTGTGTCCAGCTCAACTTCACCAATGGCGACAATACTGGTTACTGCCGTCGACAGCCTGCGCTCAAACACCCGTAAACGCGCCGCCAACTCCTCCACACTGAAAGGTTTAGCCAGATAATCATCGGCACCACTGTCCAGGCCGGCAATTTTATCATCCAGGCCACTGCGCGCTGTTAACACCATCACGGGGATATGTTCATCGCGCTGCCGTACCTTGGCCAGGACCTGCAAACCGTCCATATCAGGTAAACCCAGATCCAGTACCAGAATATCAGGCACCTCTGCACGCACTGCGGCCAGCGCCAGACGGCCGTTGGCGACATGATTCACAACAAAACCCTCCCGGCTCAGGGCATCCTTTAAACCCGCTGCCAGCGAGAGATCATCTTCAACTAACAAAATACGCATAGTGGTTAAATCTTAACTGCCCTCGCGCTCATGCGCCATAGCCTGCCGCCTAATAACCGGGAGCTGTCCGGCCAGTGCCTTGTCGACGATGGAGGGAAACAGCCCATTGAGTTTGATAAAGAAACGTTCAGGCCACCCCAGATAGCGTGACCCAGTAGACTTATTTAACAACTTCAGCAGTTCTGCAGCAACCCAGTGTGGACTGTCCATCGCGTTTCCCAGCTCCTTATTCATCGCCACTACAGCCGGGGAGTTCATTGAAGTCTCGGTGGCCCGTGGTGCGAGATATAAAACCTTCACCGTGCTGCCGGCAAGTTCCCTACGCAGCGCCTCGGTAAAACCTCGCAGGGCAAACTTGCTCGCGCTGTAGCCACAGTAGCCGGCAAAACCAATACTGCCGAAACCCGACCCTACGTTGACGATGGTAAAGCCACTTTTGCGCATTTGCGGCAATAATGCTCGCGTCAGCAGTACCGGAACGATAGCGTTCAATTCAAACATTTCCCTGATTTGCGATTCACTTTGGGACTGCAACAAGCCAAAGTGGTTCACTCCTGCATTATTGACCAGAATATCAACACCACCACCGCATGCCTCCAGCAGGTGCTGCCTACCTTCGGGCGCGCTGAGATCTGCCACTACCCGTATATGCCGGCCGCCTGGCAATTCGTTATTCAGGGCCTCCAGCTTGTCTGGATTCCTCGACACCAGTATCAGCTGAGCGCCCTGCTGTGCGAAAAGTAGGGCAATGGCGGCCCCAATTCCACCGGCCGCACCGGTCAGTACTACAGTTTTATCCTTCATTTCCATGCTAATACTCCCACAATCCTATGGCCTAGGCCGCCAGTGACACGGCCTGTTCTGCAGCCACACTGCTGTAAACACCACCGTATAAATGATAAAAATTACGCGCACAGTGAAGAATCAGCTCTCTGTGTTGCGGGTTGTCTATTTTATTCATCAGGTTCTCAAAGAATTTTACATGCTCGATATCCAGTGCGCCGTGAGAAGTAAGGTAGCTAAAGGCTTTTTTCGGCAGGCCAGTAGAGCGAGCAATACAACTTGCGGCCTCATCGGCCACGGTTACACTAGTACCTTCCAGAACATGAACCATGCCAAAAAACCCCATGGGGTCTACCCGGTCAATGACATAGTATGCATAGGCCACCATCATTTCGGTCTCGCGATTTGGCCTTGAGCTGCGGGCCTTCTCTTTGTCGTAACCACAGGCTGCAATATCGTTCAGTATCCATTCCTGATGACCCAGCTCTTCCTCTACATATTCAGCCAGGGCGTTGCGCAACCACTCGTGCTCTTGCGGAACCCGCGAACCCGCAGCCATTAGCAGGGGAACCGTGTGTTTAACATGGTGATAGGCCTGACACAGAAACGCGACATACTGCTGCTCTGAGAGATCGCCCGCTATCGCGCGATGCACAAGCGGGTTGTCCAGTAGCTGCGCCCGCTCCAGGGCTGTTTCGTCCTGCAGAATTTGAAAAAAGCTCATAGGGATAGTATCTCCGGTTGATCGTAATATAGTTGTTCTATTTGTTGTGCATAATATTTCTCGATTTTGTCGCGACGTGGCCGTCCATTATCTGTTAACAGGCCATCCACTGCCGAAAGCGGTATATCCAGGCGCAGATAATTTTCTACTCTCGCGTAGTCGGGCAGGTGCGTATTCGCCTCATCTACAGCCAGGGACAAGTCTGCATCACACAGCTCCTGGTCGCCCGGCAGTAACAGGGCGACACAGTGTGGCCGTCCATCACCGAGCACTAACACCTGGTGAAAGACACCACTGGCCATAAGCTCACTCTCCACCCACTCCGGACTGATATTTCGGCCATAGCTGCTGATCAGGATATTTTTGCTGCGCCCTTTCACGGTGACATAGCCATCGCTGTCCAGACTGCCTACATCTCCTGTCCGAATCGTTTGTACTCCCCAACTGTCCGGCTGCCCCATGTAACCCAAAAATGTGTTGCCAGACACCTCCAGTTCACCCTGCTGTGACACGACGCGGACATGTGGCAATACTTTCCCACTTGTCCCGGGACGATTATGTGTGGCGGTATTCAAGCTCACGACGGAGGCGCTCTCAGACAGGCCGTAGCCCTCATAGACCGGCAGGCCGTTCGCCCTCACCCGCTCTACCATTTCAGCGGCAACTCGCGCACCACCGACAGCCACGAAAGCGAGACTTTGGGGTGGCCGCCAGCCGGACTGCATCGCCGAATCGAGAACGCTGAGTAACTGCGGCACCAGGATCATGGTGTTGGGCTGATAGCGATCTATTGCCGCTAGCAAGCGCTGGGGGTCAAGCTGCGAACTGCCCAGCATGCCCAGTTCATCGGGGTCTACCAGGACACTACAGCCGCCGGATAACAAAGGCATATAAATACCGCCAATGTTCTCAAGCAATGTACTCAGTGGTAGCAGGCACAGGTGCCGGGGTTTGCGAAGAGCTGTTGCCTGCGCCAGGGACTGCGCCACTGTCAGGCATTGCTCGAATGACAGGCAAACGCCTTTGGGCTTACCGGTAGAACCGGAGGTAAAGGTTATTTTAGTGGTATGTAATGGGCGCGAAGCTGTGTGAAAGGGACTCAGGACCGCAGCGCAATACCCTGTTATCGACGCCAGAGGCCATAAATTTGTGCGATACCTGGCATCCAGGGTTTCCGCCAGCGTCTCCTGAAATATCAGCAGATCCACACCGGCACTGGATAAAAGGTGATCTACCTGTGCCGCAGAAAAAAACGTGGGGATGGGAATCAGGCACAGGCCCGCGAACTGGCAGGCTAGGTCGACAACAGCCCAGCGCAGGGAATTATCGGCATACAGAGCGATGGTCTGCGCTTCTGTTGCCTTCAATACCTTCACCAGGCTGTCTATTTCAGCCAACAGATCCGCGGCAGACAGACTGTCGTCACTGCCGACAAGAACAATATCTGAAGGAGACTGCAGGGCCCGGTCCTGCAGTGCGGTACGTAATGCGTTCACCAATGAAAATCCTCAAATCGACTCAGCGCCACTTTAAGGGATAAAACTTAGCGAAGTATTAAGATTCAGCCCGGGGCGGCAGACGGTACAACCGCTGCTGGTAGGCCGTTGCGCTCCACACCGTATACGCCAATGCCCGCTTGATAAGCTGGTCGCCGCCATCCTCCGACAATTGAAGCCCAGTTTCAGGGGAGTAGTCGTACAGGGCCGGTTTTTTACCCTGCTCCATAACGACAACCTGATCACCCTGCCTGTACGCCTGGACACCGTTGTACTGCATGATGGCCCGACCCGGAATCTGCTCGATATCCGGACGGAACAGGTCGTGACCTGTCGCAGGATGAGCGTCGTCAACGCCCATCATTCCCAGAAGTGTCGGCAACAAATCTATCTGGCTTGC
>JADFVW010000166.1 GCA_015222725.1 Pseudomonadota bacterium
GGCCCATTAGAATCGGGCCCGCCACCGATTTATGTCGGTGCAGTCAACCCGTGGAACTGCCGCATGGCAGGTGAAGTAGCCGACGGTTTCCATTGCCATGGTTTTCATACGGCTAAATCACTGCGTGCCAATGTCATCGATAATATCGAGGAGGGTCTGAGAAATGCCGGCCGCGACCGAAGCGACTTCACAATCACCTCACCGGTTATGGCGGTGATGGGCGACAATAAAAAAGAAATTGATGAGATGCGTGAGCGCGTAAGAGGCATGATTGGTTTCTACGGTGCAACCAGTTACTACAAATCGATGTTTGAAGCTAATGACTGGGGTGCTACCTTTAGCAGACTGCTGGAAAAATCCAGAACAGGTCAATGGGACTCCATGGCGGAAGAAATCACCGACGAGATGATCGATGAGTTCGCTGTTACCGGGTACTATGAAGAAATCCCGGGCTTACTGAAGAATAAATACGGCAATATGCTGGATGAAGTACTGATTTACTTTGGTGAGCCAGAGAAAGGTGACCCTGAAACATGGTCTCGCCTGGTAAGGGCATTTAATGAGAGCGAAAGCTAAAACACTGGGCGACCAAGTTCGTGTGAACTTGTTGAGCCTGCGAGGCTGCAGCTTGGTCAGAACGAGCATTTTTTACAGCACTATCATCGTGATATAGCCGAAGACATTGATATGCCTCTTTGAGGACTTGGGTGGGGAATACTTGATGGCAAAAATTCTGGTTGTTGGCGGTACCGGTCTGACCGGGGCGCACGCGGCACTGTATCTGCGCGATGGGGGGCACAGCGTGACGATTATGTCTCGCTCGGCACCCACTCTGCCGTGCCTGCACGGGCTTGATCACCTTGTCGGCAATTATATCGAGGATGATATCGGTGTGGCGGCGTTACAGGGCTTCGATCAACTGGTATTCGCCGCAGGTGCCGATATCCGTCAACTGCCGCCCGGGGAGAGCGAGGAAGCATTTTTCAACAGGGTGAACATACAAGCTATCCCGCGATTCTTTGAACGTGCAAAGGCAGCTGGTATCAGTCGCGCCGTCTACATTGGCAGTTATTATCCCCAGGTGGTCCCCGAGGCTATCGAAACCAGCGTGTATGTGCGTTCACGGCATCTGGCAGATGAGGCTGTACGCGCGCTGGACTGCGAATCATTCACTGTATGCAGCCTGAACGCGCCCTTCATCCTGGGGCATGTTCCGGGTATCGA
This sequence comes from Pseudomonadota bacterium, assembly GCA_015222725.1. Classification (GTDB taxonomy): domain Bacteria; phylum Pseudomonadota; class Gammaproteobacteria; order Pseudomonadales; family Halieaceae; genus JBALVT01. The sequence goes on from JADFVW010000166.1 coordinate 1,225, forward strand.
CCTGCCCCATCTGTCGGTGCTGGTCCAATACGCTACGGGGCAGCTGGAGGGAATGCCGGTTGTTGCACCCTGCGGTGGTGTAAATCACATCACCAGCAAGTCCATGTCTGAAGCAATCGCAGGTGCCCTGGAGCGGGGCCAGGGAGGTAGGGCATACCTCGTTGGGGATGAGAACCTCAGCTGGAAAGAATATCTGGAGATATACTTCGACTGTGCCGGTAACCCCATAAACCTGGACGTCTCGACAGACGAACATCCACTGTTTCCCGATGTTATGTTATATGCGGGCCGCAACGCAGTAATCAATTACGAGCCGGACAACGGGGAATTGGGTTACAGTCGCCATAATGTGCGCGCCGGCATTGCCGAGCTTGTCCAGGCCTATATTTAAATAATCGGTTAAGCCAACTTCACCGCCAGCTCCGCGGCCGCTTCCATCGCGCCCTCGATATAGGAAACCCCATCACAATCACCGATGGTATGAGTGGTAAAGCCGGCGGCCTTCAATTCCTCAGCCAATGTGGTATTCCCGGTAGCGCCCTTGGCAACGATCACATGGTCGGCATGGATTGTGCGCTGCTGGCCCAGGGTGTTGAAGTAGCTGACATTGTTCTCGCCAATGGAAATATCTCCCGCCTTTTTAATCAGGGTGACATTGAGATGACGAAGCTCATCCAGCAGACGCATTCTGCGCACTAGGAACAAACCCTTGCCGGCTTCTGGGGAGCTGTCTATCACAGTGACTTTGCGGCCTCTCTCCGCCAAGAACTCCGCTAACTCCAGGCCCACCAGTTCAGCACCAATAATGGTGATGTGCTTACCCAGTGGTAACCAAAGGCGCGAGGCCAGCCTGACC
>JADFVW010000167.1 GCA_015222725.1 Pseudomonadota bacterium
AATCCTCAACCGTGAGGTCGTGCTGTGAGGCGGTTATTTCGGTACGGCGCTCGTCGCCGTAATTTTCTACAACTTCCAGCATTTCCTCCCGGATCACCTGCTTCAGGCGAACCGCGTCGGAAAGAATCTCCATGTAATCGGCACTCTCGGCCAGCTTTTCCTGGTACTCCTTGATCAGCTTTTCGTGCTCCAGGCCGGTCAGGCGGTGCAGGCGCAGCTCGAGGATTGCCTGGGCCTGGGCGGGAGACAGATAATACCTGCCGTCGCGCAGACCGTAGTGTTCATCCAAGTCATCGGGCCTGCAGGCCTCGCTACCGGCGCGCTCTAGCATGCCGGTAACTTCACCGGGCAGCCAATCGCCCGCGATCAGTTTCTGTTTGGCCTCCGCTGAACTGGGCGACGCTTTAATCATAGCGATAATGGGGTCGATATTGGCCAGGGCAATGGCCAGGCCTTCCAACAAATGCCCGCGTTCACGTGCCTTGCGCAGTAAATACACCGTACGGCGTGTGACAACTTCCCGGCGATGACGAATAAAGGCAGCGATGATCTCCTTGAGATTCAATATCTTCGGCTGGCCGTCAACCAGCGCAACCATATTGATACCGAATACCGACTGCAGCTGGGTCTGGGCGTACAGGTTGTTGAGAACGACATCGCCTATCTCGCCACGACGCAGCTCAATCACCACACGCATGCCATCGCGGTCAGATTCGTCGCGAAGCTCGGTAATGCCTTCTATTTTCTTCTCTTTCACCAACTCCGCTATTCGCTCGATCAGGCGCGCCTTGTTCAGCTGGTAGGGGAGTTCGTGGATAAGAATAATATCCTTACCCCTCTTTTCGTCGTGGATGACTTCTGCTTTGGCCCGCACATAGATGCGACCGCGGCCCGTGCGATAGGCCTGGATGATGCCTGCACGGCCATTGATGATAGCGCCGGTGGGAAAGTCGGGGCCGGGAATATGCTCCATCAGGTCATCGATGCTCAGCTCCGGCTCATCTAGCAGGGCCAGACAAGCGGAGATCACCTCGGTCATATTGTGAGGCGGAATATTGGTTGCCATACCGACGGCGATGCCGGAGGAACCATTGACCAGAAGCGTCGGGATGCGGGTGGGCAAAACCGCGGGGATTCTTTCTGTACCGTCATAGTTATCGACAAAATCGACAGTTTCCTTGTCGAGATCTGCCAACATATCGTGAGAGATTTTGCGCATGCGAATTTCGGTGTAACGCATGGCCGCCGCCGAATCGCCGTCGACAGAACCAAAGTTTCCCTGGCCGTCAACCAGCATATAGCGCATGGAGAACGGTTGCGCCATGCGCACAATGGTGTCGTATACCGCGGAGTCACCGTGGGGGTGATACTTACCAATAACGTCGCCCACCACCCGGGCTGATTTTTTGTAGGCTTTATTCCAGTCGTTGTTCAGCTCATTCATCGCAAACAACACACGCCGGTGAACCGGCTTGAGGCCATCTCGAACATCGGGCAGAGCCCTGCCCACAATGACGCTCATGGCGTAATCGAGGTAGGACTGTTTCAGCTCGTCCTCGATGTTTACCGGAACAATTTCTTTTGCTATTTCACCCATGTAGTACGGCTTCCTTAACTTCTACTAAACCGGAATGACACTGACTTAAGCTTCGCTTCGGGCCGCGCTGGTGTTACCGACTGGACACGCCGTGAATCCATCCATGGAGGCTCGGCAACAGCATCCCTGCTGTTGACGGTCCTGCCGGTAACACCAGCGCGCCCCTTCCCTACGCTTAAGCCAGTGCCATTCCTACTTTAACGAAAAATTTTAGCTTTGAACTCGCCGCTTGTCCGGCTGTTATGCACCTCAACAAGCACCTTTCAATTCGCCCAAACACAAACCGCGGATTATACGGAAAATGCGGCTTTCCCGCCATGTTTTTACAGTATTACGGGGAATTGAGGTTATACTTCGGCGCGAATGTGACAAACACCCACCTGGCACAGGATACGGCGCGCCATGAGCTCAATTCCAGAATTTGTGGACACCCTGATTCACCCGGGTTGGATCGTCCCTGTTGTGCCCGAGGGCGACGTCCTGACCGGGTTCAGTGTCGCCCTGGTGGGCAATAAAATAGTCGCCGTTCTCCCCACCGAAGAAACCACCTATATCAACGCAAAGAAAGTCCATACCCTGCCTGAACACGTTCTGCTACCCGGGCTGATTAACGCCCACGGCCATGCCGCCATGTCCCTGTTACGCGGTTACGCGGACGACCTGCCACTCATGCCCTGGCTGGAGCAACATATCTGGCCAGCCGAGGCCAAACATGTGAGTGAGGAGTTTGTGCGCGATGGCGTGGAGCTCGCCATTGTTGAAATGCTGCGCTCCGGCACCACAAGCTTCACCGATATGTATATATACCCGGATATTACCGCCGAAGTTTCTCAGGCAATGGGCATGCGTTGCCAGATTACTTTTCCCGTCTTTGATTTCCCCACTGCCTGGGCACGGGATGCGGACGAATACATCAGCAAGGGACTGGCCCTGAGAGATAGGCTGAAGCACAGTGAGCTAATTTCTGTGGCATTCGGGCCCCATGCACCTTACACAGTGTCCCAGAACAATCTGTCCAAGGTGGCCACCCTGGCTGCACAACTGGACATAGGCGTGCACATCCATCTGCATGAGACCACTGGAGAAGTGCTGCAGGCTGTCGAGCAACACGGCGAGCGGCCCATCGACACCCTGCACCGGCTGGGTTTGCTGGGGCCGAAAACGCAGTGCGTACATATGACCGACCTTGGGAATCAAGATATAGCTCTGCTGGCCGCTACCGGCGCCCACGTGATCCACTGTCCCACCTCCAACATGAAACTGGCCTCTGGCAGCTGTCCCGTGGCAAAACTGTTGGCGCAGGACGTCAATGTCGCCCTGGGCACGGACGGTGCCGCCGCCAACAACAATCTAAACATGTTCGGAGAGATTCGCGCAGCCGCCCTGCTAGGCAAATTGCACACCCAGGATGCCAGCGCGATTTCTGCCCAGCAGGCACTATCAATGTCGACCATAAACGGTGCGCGAGCCCAGGGCATCGACGATTGCCTGGGCAGCCTGGAGGTCGGCAAGCTGGCCGACCTGATCGCTGTAGACATGAGCGGCCCGGAGACCGCGCCCCTGTATAACCCAATTTCACAACTGGTCTACGCGAGCAACGGCAGCCAGGTCACTCACAGTTGGATAAACGGGAAATTGCTCCTTGAAAACCGGGCGCTCAACAATATCGACATGCCCCAGCTCATGCAAAAAATACAAAAATGGCAACACCGCATTGGAAGCCAATAAAACAATGACCAAACTTCCCTCCGAGCTGAAAGCGGTTGTGTTTGACCTGGATGGCACCCTGGTCGATACGGCAGATGAATTCATCATTGTGGTGCAGGCCCTGCGCGCCGAGCACGGACTGACCGCTATGGATGAAAACCTTATTCGCTCCACGGTATCCAGCGGGGCCCGGGCCCTGGTTCATCTCGCCCTGAGCATGCGCGAGACAGACCCCATGTTTGAGAGCAAACGCCTGCGCCTGCTGGAACTCTATAGTGAGGTGCTGGGCAGTGTAGCCAGACCCTACCCGGGCATAGAGTCCCTGATTACCAGACTGGAACAACGCGGCATCGCCTGGGGTATATCCACCAATAAGCCCAGGGCGTACACGGCGCCCCTGATGCAAAGCCTGAACCTCTCTCCGGCGCCCTCCTGCGTGGTGTGCCCGGACGATGTAAAAGAAACCAAACCTCACCCCGAGCCCCTCTACCTCAGTTGCCGCCAGATAGGCTGCACGCCCCACCAGGCTATTTATATTGGCGACCACAGGCGCGATATTGAAGCGGGCAGAAGGGCAGGCATGTACACCATTGCCGCCGCCTATGGCTATATAGAAGCCGGCGACGACCCCTCGGACTGGGGGGCCAATGCCCGGGTAGACTGCAGCACAGAACTCTCGACCATGATTTTAGGGGACACCGGTTAGGCCTATGCAAAATATTCCTTCTGATTATGTGGCACCAACGGACCTGCTTGCGGGCAAAATTATTCTGGTTACCGGCGCGGGAGACGGCATAGGCCGCGCCGCGGCCCTGGCCTACGCGAAGCACGGAGCAACCCTGGTCCTGCTGGGACGGACGGTGGAAAAACTGGAAGCCGTCTACGATGAAATAGAGGCAGCGGGCTACCCGCAAGCCGCCATCTTCCCGCTGGACCTGAAAACAATTACCGAGCAGGAGTGCGAGAGCCTGCGTGATGCTCTGGAAAGAGAATTTGGTGCACTCGACGGCCTACTGCACAACGCCGGCATACTGGGAGAAAGGCGGCCCATTGAGAGTGCCACCTATCCCAGCTGGACCGAAGTCATGCAGGTTAATGTCAACGCACAGTTTCTGCTCACCCAGAGCTTGCTACCCCTGTTACAGGCGGCGCCCACGGCGTCTATCATTTTCACATCTTCGGGTGTGGGCAGAACAGGCCGCGCATTCTGGGGGGCCTACGCCGTATCAAAATTCGCCACGGAGGGGTTAATGCAGGTACTGGCAGACGAGCTGGAGAATATTTCCAAAGTGCGTGTGAACAGCCTGAACCCGGGAGCAACCAATACCGCCATGCGCCGCACCGCCTATCCGGGAGAAAAGCCCAGCACCAACCCCTCCCCCAAAGACATCATGCCTGCCTATTTATATCTAATGGGCAAGGACAGCATTGGTATAACAGGCAAAGCCTATAATGCCCAACCGCTCTAACGCTTGCTCTTCTTTCCTGTCGCCCTGCCGCGACGCTTGCCAAACTGCCGCTCCATCACCTGGCGCTCCTGCAAGGTATTGCGTTTAACATCCTTCACCTGTAGCCCCGCCATACGATAGAGGCCTTTAATCTCCTTTCGGTCCAGCTCAATCCATTGGCCCTGCTTGACCTTGGATGGAATGAATACATCGCCGTAGCGCACGCGCTTGAGCCGAGACACGGTCAAGCCCTGAGACTCCCACAGGCGGCGCACCTCACGGTTTCGACCCTCCATCAGCACCACGTAAAACCAGCGATTGATACCATCACCGCTGCCCAGCTGAATATCGGAAAATTTGGCAACGCCATCCTCCAGCATGACGCCTTCCGTCATCCGCTGCAGCATACCGTCGTCCACTTCGCCCATCACCCTGACCATATACTCTCGTTCGATATTGGAAGAGGGGTGCATAAGCGAATTTGCCAGCTCACCGTCGGTACTGAAGAGCAACAAGCCCGAGGTGTTGTAATCCAGTCGACCTATGGATATCCAGCGACCACTTTTCAATTTGGGCAATCGCTCGAATACTGTGCTCCGGCCCTGGGGGTCTTTGCGGGTACAAACCTCCCCGGTGGGTTTGTGGTAAAGAATGCAGCGGGTATCTTCGCCAGAGGGGGTTGCCAGTGGCTTTCCATCCACAGTGATTTTGGCCCGCCCGTCCACCCGGTCACCCAGGCTGGCGACCTTGTTATCAACCACAATACGTTTGGCCTGTATCCAGCGCTCCATTTCCCGGCGAGAGCCGAGGCCCGCCCTGGCCAAAACTTTCTGTAGTTTCTCACCGGGCAGGGCACGCGGTTCGGTGTGGGTATTTTCGGGTTTATCAGTCATAGGCGTTGAGGCTAAATACCCGTCTCTGTATTTTGCTGCGGCTGCTCGGTCTTCTCCTCATCGGCGGCCACGTGCTCTGTGCCACCGACCACGGTGAGGGCATCCGATTCGGGTTCGGGTTCGGGTTCGGGTTTCAGATCCGTAAAGCCCAGCTCTGCCGTCAAGGTTTCAAAGTCGCGAACCTCGGCGAGGGCGGGCAATTGATCCAGCGTCTTGAGGTTAAAGTAATCCAGAAACATTTTTGTTGTGGCATACATAGCCGGCCTGCCCGGCACATCGCGGTGCCCCACCACTCGCACCCACTCGCGCTCGTGAAGGGTCTTGATGATATTGGAGCTCACCGCCACGCCGCGAATCTCTTCAATTTCACCGCGGGTGATAGGCTGCCTGTAGGCGATCAGGGCGAGGGTCTCCAACATGGCACGGGAATATTTCTGGGGCCTCTCCTGCCACAGCCGCGCTACCCAGGGGCTGAGCGTCTGGCGCACCTGAAAGCGAAAACCACCGGCAACTTCCAACAGCTCGAAACCACGGTCATCGCAGCGCAGTGCGACTTCCTTGAGTGCCTCGCGAATCTCAGTACTTTCAGGCTTCTCCTGCTCGTCGAACAATTCGCCGATTTGCGTCACCGTCAGGGGGTTGCCCGCCGCCATGAGAGCACCCTCAACAATTTGCACCAATCCGGTTTCCGCCATGCTATTCCGACCTGCCCTTGATATGAATGGGACCGAAATTTTCGGTCTGTACGATTTCCACCAGCGACTCCTTCAGTAGCTCCATAATCGCGAGAAAGGTCACCACCACACCGAGCCGCCCTTCGGAGGCGGAAAACAGCGACACAAAAGGCACAAACTGTTCACCGGCCAGTAACTCCAGCACCTGTGACATACGCTCCCGGGTGGACAGAGCCTCCCGTTGTACATGGTGGCTCTCGAACATATCCGCCCGGCGCAACACTTCGCTCAGGGACATTAACAACTGGCGCATATCCACTTCCGGTTCCGGCCTGGCCCTGTTCAGATCGGGTGGGTTGCCGTTACCAACCCAGGTGTCGCGCCCAATTCTGGGCATTTCGTCCAGTTCGGCTGCGGCCTGCTTAAAGCGCTCGTACTCCTGCAAGCGACGGATAAGCTGAGCCCTGGGGTCTTCCTCATCTTCCTCTACCTCGGACGAACGCGGCAGCAGCATGCGCGACTTGATCTCTGCCAACACCGCGGCCATCAGCAAATATTCGCCGGCCAGTTCGAACTGCATGGCATCCATCAGATCGACGTAATGCATATATTGTTCGGTGACCTGGGATACATCGACGTCCAGAATATCGAGGTTCTGTCGGCGAATGAGGTACAGCAGCAGATCCAGCGGGCCCTCGAAGGCCTCCAGGAAAACCTCCAGTGCCTGGGGCGGAATATACAAATCCTTGGGAAGCTCGGTAACCGCCTTCCCCATCACTACCGCGAAGGGCATTTCACCTTGCTGTGGCGAGCTGACCTGAGCCGACAGAGGCGCTTCCTGGGGTGCAACGCCCTCTGCGCCCGCCTGCTGAGTCTCTGGATTTAGTTCTGGCTCGGATTCGTTCACTGAGATGGCCGATGGCGTTTAAGTATGACCCCCAGTATACCTGACTAATTTTCAAATGGCGCGGTATCGCCCTTGCCGGCACGTAAAACCATGGGGACCTCGTCGGCGAGATCCACCACGGTGGTCGCCTCCATACCGCAATACCCACCGTCGATGACCAGATCGACGTCGTGTTCCAGAACCTGGCGAATATCGTAGGGGTCTATCAGGGGATATTCCTCCCCCGGCATAATCAAGGTGACACTCATCAGGGGCTCACCCAGGTCCGCAAGCAGTGCCAGAGCGATAGGGTTTTCCGGTACGCGCAGCCCCACCGTTTTGCGCTTGGGGTGCATCAAGCGCTTGGGCACCTCGGAAGTTGCCCGCAAAATGAAGGTATAAGGGCCCGGCGTGCTGTGCTTGAGCAGACGATAGGCCGCGTTATCAACTTTTGCATAGCTGGCAATTTCGGATAAGTCCCGGCAAACCAGGGTAAAATTATGGCGTGCATCCAGCTTCCGAATTCGCCGGATTCTATCCAGGGCACTTTTGTCGCCAATATGACAGCCCAGCGCATAAGCGGAGTCGGTGGGGTAGACCACCACACCGCCCGCTCGAATAATGTCCACCGCCTCTCGAACCAACCTGGCCTGAGGGTTCTCCGGATGAATTTGAAAAAACTGACTCACGATAGTTCGCTCTCTTACTGCCGGGCAATTTACCAGCGCTCCCACACACCGCGCAGGTCTCCGAGGTGGCGTAATTCTACACCGAGTTGCGCGCCATAGGGGGCATCTCTATGAAAATCGCTGCCCGCCGAAACTTCCAATTCAAATTCCAGGGCCAGGCGCTTCAGCTGATTGGTTTGGTCCGCCGTTTGACGGCCGTTCAGGATCTCCACAGCCTGCCCTCCGGCCAGCTTGAAATCGACGATCAGGCGACGCAGTTTCATCCGCGTAAACTTGTACTTCAAGGGATGGGCGACAATGGCCACGCCCCCCGACTCGACAATCCAGCCAGTAACCTCACTTAACTCCGGCCAGAACGCTTTTACATCGCCTATTTTTCCCTGCCCCAGATACTTGTCAAATGCCTGGTTAAAGTCTTCTACATGGCCCTGGTCAATAAGCCACCGGGCAAAATGCGGCCGCCCCAGCTGGCTCTCTCCCGCGATTGCCAGAGCCCCACTGTGCGCGCCGGCAAAGCCCTTCGCCTCCAGGCGCTCGGCAATTTTCTTTCCCCGCGCTATCCGGGCATCCCCTAAAAGGGCCAATCCAGCGGCCATGGCGGGGTGCTGGTCATCCACTGCCAGGCCCACGATATGAATTGTGGTACCAGACCAGCGACAGGAAAATTCCACCCCGGAAATTAGTCTCATCTGCCCGGGAATGTGCGTATAATACTCCGCCGCAGCCCGATAGCCTGCCATGGTATCGTGGTCGGTAATGGCAAACTGGTGAATATTTCCCGCCACAGCCCGGTCAATTAACTCGCCGGGGCTGAGGGCACCATCGGATGCGGTGGTGTGGCTGTGAAAGTCGATTAGCACAATTGTACCTTTAGTTGGGCCACCTATAGTATCAGCTGATGCCCGAGAAAACCTATCAGACGCTAAACCCGTGACGCAGAACAACCTATGAGACAAGCAGTTTTATGAAGCAACTGGCTGAATTTTTACCTATCGCCCTGTTTTTCATCGTCTACCAGTTCAAGGGTGAGACCATCGAACTGGGCAGCTGGACACACACCCTGGACGGGATTTTCTCCGCAACTGCTGTTCTCATGGCTGCAACCGGTGCACAGGTTGCAGTGAGTTTCGCCATAAGCCGCCGCCTGGAAAAACGTCAACTGTGGTTATTACTGGCGGTGCTGGTATTTGGCGGTGCCACCCTGTTTTTCCGCAATCAAATGTTTATTCAATGGAAGCCCACCATATTCAACTGGGTGCTGGCCCTCGCCTTCGGCGCCTCCCAGTTTATCGGCGACAAAAACCTGATGCAGCGCACCCTGGGCAGCCAGTTGCAATTACCCGGCGTCGTCTGGACAAAACTCAACCTGATCTGGACAACAAATTTTGCCGTGGTCGGGGCGCTAAACTTATACGTCGCCTATTATTACAGCGAGGAGACATGGGTCAGCTACAAGCTCTATTCAGCCATTGGCTTTACCATTGTATTGACCCTACTTACCGCTCTCTTGATCAGTCCTCACCTGCGCGAAGATGAGGACGAACAGAGCGACGAGCAACTTCCCCAGAAATAAGGACCAACCCATGTACTACGCCATCATTTGCGAGGACATAGAAAACAGCCTGTCACTGCGGCAACAAGCCAGGCCAGCCCATTTATCCCGCATCCAGGAACTGGTAGACCAGGGGCGACTGCTTGCTGCCGGCCCCCACCCCGCCCTGGATACCGGAGAGCCTGGAGAGGCGGGCTTCACTGGAAGCCTGATTATCGCTGAGTTCGACAGCCTGGAGGCGGCCACCGTATGGGCCGACTCTGACCCCTACGTAGATGCGGGTGTATTCAACCGGGTGACGGTTAAACCCTATAAGGTCGTACTGCCTTAAACTTGTTTCAAGCTGCGCCTATGAATACACTGCACCGCTGACCCAAAGACTAGAACCATAAGCCGACAAAGGACCTTATTTTGCGATTTATCATAACACTCTCTACGCTTTTGCTACTCGCTGCCACCCCTGCCATTGCCCAGGACACTCGCTATGTCAGTGACAAACAATATATTCCCCTGCGCAGCGGGCCCGGGTCTGATTACCGCATTACACACAGGGGCATCCCCTCGGGTACACGCCTGAGCGTTGCCCGCACCTCAGGTGATGGAACATTCGCTGAAATTACCACTGCCAAGGGCACCACCGGCTGGATTCGCACACAGTACCTGATGAAAGACCTTCCCGCGCAGAACAAACTGGATGCCGCCGTCAAAAAGGCCGCCGATCTGGAAGCAACAAATGTATCCCTGGCCAGCGAAGCCAAAGCGCTGAAAATCGAGCGCGTCGACGTACTCAAGCAAATCCAGAGCACCGATGGGCAACTCGATGAAGTGAGCCTGGAATTGACAGAATTAAAGCAGATCTCGGGCAATGCCGTGCAGTTGGATACGGATAATCGCCGATTAATCGTGGAGTCAGAGACGCTTAAGTCAGAACTGGACATGCACCGCGCAGAAAATCAGCGGCTTAAGGATCGACTGAATAGCGAGGGCTTTATGAACGGTGCACTGGCGGTGCTACTTGGGGTTATCATTGCCCTGGTGGTTCCCCGGTTGTGGCCCAAGCGCCGCAGAGACTCTGGCTGGGCATAGTGCTCGAATACACCAATACAGGAAACCATCATGTACAAAATATTATTGCTCTGCCTTTTTATTATGCTCCCCTGCCTGGCGCAGGCCGGGGACAACAAAGCACCCAACCCCCAGGTCATCATCAAAACCAACTACGGCGATATCACCGTACGCCTTTTTCCTGCCAAGGCTCCACTTACGGTTGAAAACTTTCTCAAGTATGTCGATGCGGGCCAGTACAACGGCACCATTTTCCACCGCGTGATCCCAAAGTTTATGATTCAGGGCGGTGGCTTTTTGCCCGACATGAGCAAGAAAGAAACCGGGAAACCCATCGTCAACGAATCCAAAAACAAGCTGCACAACACCCGCGGCACGATCGCCATGGCGAGAACCAACCACCCCGACTCCGCCACCGCCCAGTTTTTTATCAACCAGAGCACCAACCTGCGGCTGGATTGGACACCCGGAAATCCCGGCTACACCGTATTTGGTGAAGTTACCAGCGGACTGGATGTTGTGGACTTTATCGCTTCATCACCGGTACAAAAGGCAGGGGGCATGGACAACGTGCCTATCGAGACCATCGTCATAAGCGAGATCAAGCGCAAGAGCCTGCTGTGATCGCACTCAGCGTCAATCTCAACAAAATTGCGCTGATCCGAAACTCCCGGGACACGACTAATCCCAGTATCCCGCACCACGCCCGGATGTGCCTGGACGCGGGGGCCGATGGCATCACTGTCCACCCCCGCCCCGACCAACGCCATATCAGGGTAGACGACTGCTTTGAGCTGGCCGCCATGCTACGCGGCGACCTATCATCGCCGCGTATCGAGTTCAATATCGAGGGCAACCCCATGACCGGTCCGCGCAAAAGCGAGCGCGCCGGGGTGAGTGACTACCCGGGCTTCATGGCGCTGGTAAAAGCCATCTGCCCGGCACAGTGCACACTGGTGCCCGATGGCGACGGCCAACTCACCTCAGATCACGGCTTTGACCTAATGCGAGATGGCGAGCGGGTTGCCCCCCTGGTGCAGGAGCTGAAAGCCCTGGGAATTCGAACCAGCCTGTTTATGGACCCCGACCTGGAGCAAATTCGACTGGCCGCACAGACCGGTGCCGATCGCATCGAGCTGTATACAGAATCTTATGCAGAAGCCTGGCGCCGGCAGGAAAATGTGGACGGCGTACTTCATCAGTTTATCGAAGCCGCCGAAGTCGCCGCCGAAGAGGGCCTGGGCCTGAATGCGGGACACGACCTGGACTTGAACAACCTGCCACGTTTCGTTGATGTACCGGGATTGCTGGAAGTTTCTATCGGTCATGCTTTGACGGTGGATGCTATTCGGATGGGACTAGCGAGTACAGTGAAGGCGTATAAAGCTGTGCTGGGGACGTAGTTTTAATTCCAATAGTTGAAGCATAGCCCTGATAGTCTATGGGGTGTTTAAAACCGTCTGCGGCAGGGACGCCGCAGCCGAGACTCCATGGATGGATTCACGTCGTGTTTTAAACACCCCATAGACTATCAGGGCGCCACCACTACTTGATAAAACTACGAACCTGCCAGATATATCCTCACATCCCGAAACTCCGGCGACTCATCGAGGTCCGGTAAGGTACTGGCCTTATGGCGATCTATCTGAACGTAGGGCGGATAATCGAAATCTTTCACGCGAGAATCTGCAATCAAGACCTGATCGGCCCTATCCACAAAGCGCTGTAACCACACCAGATTTTCCCGGTCATACAGAACATCGGCGACGATAATCAGGTCTATGGCACCTTCGACTTCAAAATAATCGCTTACCAGTGTTAATTTCACACCGTTGAGCTCTGCATTTCGTTTTGTCGCAGCCAGAGCGAGGGGGTCATTGTCGCAGGCGATGACTTCGCTGGCTCCGCCCAGGGCGGCGGCGATGGCGACTACGCCGGAGCCGCAGCCGAAATCCAGCACCCGTTTACCCTTCACCCAGGATGGGTCATCCTGTAGAAACTGTGCCAGTACTTGGCCGGAGGCCCAACAAAATACCCAATACAGGGGGTTATCCATAAGGCGGGTAACCACCTCCGGCGAGAGTGTGCTCTGGGGGTAATCTTCATTTAGCAGGAACAGGCCAAGTTCGGGATAGTCCGGCAGGGACATGTGCTCTATGCGTGCCTCGGGCAACAAATCCTGAATTATTGCTGATAATTTCTTCTCGACCACGGTTGGGCAGGTCTCCACTGGTTTACTTTTGCGCTGTAGGCCCTAAAGTACCATGCCATGACTGAACAACCCTATCTCGTTCCCCACAGCCAGGAAGAAATTACCATTCTCTACGAGGATGAAAATCTGCTGTTGGTACGCAAACCGCATTTGCTGCTCACCATTCCCGGGCGCCACCCCCTGAACAAGGACTGCCTCATTACGCGGCTGCAACAGAACTATCCCTCGGCGAGCATTGTGCACCGACTGGACCTGGACACCTCGGGCATCATGGTTATTCCGCTGAACAAAGCCACCCACTCGCATATCAGCAGGCAGTTTCAGGAGCGCAGGGTCGAAAAATCCTATTATGCGATTGTATATGGCGTTGTCGAGGAGGATCAGGGGGAAATTGACTTGCCAATTGCACCGGACTGGAGCCGGCGACCGCGGCAGAAAATTTGCGCGCAGCGGGGTAAACAGGCCCTGACACGATTTGAGGTTTTGCAGCGGGAAGCAGATCGCTCCCGGCTTTTACTAAAACCCGTCACCGGTCGCTCCCACCAACTGCGCATTCATATGCGAGAACTGGGCCACCCCATTCTGGGTTGCGATATGTACGCCCACGATGAGGCGCTAAAGATGTCTCCACGATTACTGCTGCACGCCACAGCGCTGGCATTTACCCATCCCGCCACCGGAGACTGGTTGAGTGGCGAATGTCCAGCAGACTTCTGACCCCCCCCTATTCTAAATGTCGTCGAAATTACCATGGCGGCCTTGACCCGAGGCAAACCGGGTAGCACCGTCCAATGTTTCCTTCGAGGCAATAACCTGCATGCCCCGCCGGTATTCATTTTCCAGGGCCTCCTCCAGGGAAAGGTTCCACTGTTCACAAGCACTGAGCCGGTCCGATCGCAGACAGATCTGCGGGTATCGGGCAATTTGCTCCGCCAGTTCAATGGCCGCAGACAGGCATTCGCCCTCTGCCACAACCCGATTGGCCAGGCCTATTTGCAGTGCTTCTTCTGCCGAGACCGGGCGTCCGGTGAGAATAAGATCCATAGCCCGGCTGTGCCCGATAAGCCGGGGCAAACGAATAGTGCCACCGTCAATAAGTGGCACACCCCAGCGCCGACAAAACACACCCATAATGGCGCTACGCTCCACCACCCGCATATCGCACCACAGGGCCAGTTCCAGGCCACCGGCAACGGCATGTCCCGCCACCGCGGCAATAACAGGCTTACTCAGCAGCATCCGGCTGGGCCCCATGGGGCCGTCACCCTCAAAGGTCGGTGACACCATGTTTTCACCGCCCGCAGCGATAGACTTGAGGTCGGCACCGGCGCAGAAAGTACCGTGGTCGCCATAGAAAACCGCGACATCGCTCTCAGGGTCCGCATCAAATTCACGAAAGGCCGCGGCCAGGGCCCCAGCGGTTTTTGCATCCACTGCGTTTCTGACTGCAGGGCGCGCCAGTGATATCACCGTTACCCTGTTACGTTGTTCTACACTAACAGACATTTTCCACCTCTGTGACCTTGCTCAATGGGTCCAGCCATCGAGACATTAAACTTCAGGTGATTTAGTATAGCCCTCGAAACACCGAGTAACGAATAATGGAATCACCCTAATTGAATATCCTCCTTTTCACAGACTCTGACATAGTCGCCCCCGGGCAGATAAAAATACGCGGCCGCCGTTTCGAACATCTGGTTCGTGTACTCGGCATTGAGGTCGGAAGACAACTGCGCGTGGGAGAACTGGGCGGGGAGCTTGGTTTGGGAACGGTTTTAAAAGTCACTGATGCTGAGGCTTTGATTTCTGTTGAGCTAAACCAGACTCCTCCGCCCAAGCTGCCGCTCAGCCTGGTTCTGGCCCTACCCCGACCAAAGATGTTGCGACGAATACTGCGTACGGTCGCTGAATTGGGAGTCTCCGAGCTGCACCTCATCAACAGCTACAGAGTCGAAAAGTCTTACTGGAGCACGCCCGCGCTGAACGAAGAAAAGATACGGGCTTATTTTATAGATGGACTCGAACAGTCCCGGGACACCGTATTACCCGACCTTTACCTGCACCACCGCTTCAAGCCCTTTGTGGAGGACCAGCTCCCGGCGCTAATTGGAAACAAACGAGGCCTGGCCGCTCACCCCGGAGACTACCCTGCTTGCCCACACGACATCGGCGAAGACACGCTGATGGTCATCGGGCCGGAGGGTGGCTTTATCCCCTTTGAAGTGGAAAAACTGCAGCAGGCGGGCTGCGAAATCGTGTCGCTGGGCAGCCGTATTCTGCGGGTTGAAAACGCAGTGACCAATGTCATCGGCCGTTTATTTTAAGCTGACGGGCACTATACCAGCGGCAGCTGCGGGCTATCTTTCCTGGTGGAGGGCTGCAAACGCAAACCCGCTCCCAGCAGGCGTACAGGCTTGGCACCCCTGGGCCAGGCCGCCGCTATCAGCCGCCTGAAGTGTTCGGCGTCGCACCAGTTTTCCCCACTCGTTCCAATCGCCTCCTCCAACGTTGTCTGGGTAAAGTCTCGATACTTAATCTTTACCACTCTTTTCACCGGAAAATAATGTTGCTCGATTTTCGCAAAGCGCTGACCCAGTTCCTCCACCAGCCCATCCATCGCCTCAAGCATGGCCGGTAATTCGGCGATATCCTCGGGAAAGGTGTGTTCAACGCTGATAGATTTTCGAACGCGGGAGGGTTGTACCGGACGATTATCTATTCCCCGCGCCACCTCCGACAGGCGCTTGCCATACTTGCCAAAACGCTTCAGCAAATCCTCCAGGGGGACCGCCTGCAGGTCAGCGCAGGTCACAACGCCCATTTTTTGCAGATTTTCAGCGGTGACCTTACCCACGCCATTGATCTTGCTCACGGGCAAATTCCGTACAAACTGCGCGACCTCATTGGGGGGAATGGTAAATACACCGTTGGGCTTATTCCAATCGCTGGCCACCTTGGCAAGAAACTTGTTGGGCGCCACTCCTGCAGATACGGTCAGCTGTAATTCATCCCTCACACGCGCCAGTATTTCTTCGGCCATGCGTGTCGCACTGCCGCAACAACGGGGGCATTCGCTGACATCCAAAAAGGCTTCATCCAGAGACAGCGGTTCGATCAGGGCACTGTAGTCCCTGAAAATTTGATGAAACTGGCGGGAGACCTTTTTATAGAGTTCAAAACGGGGGGCGACAATAATCAACTGCGGGCAGAGAACCAGCGCCCTGGAGGACGCCATCGCCGATCTCACCCCAAATTTGCGCGCCTCATAACTGCTGGTTGCTATCACGCCGCGCCGGTCCGCATTGCCACCCACCGCGATAGCTTTTCCCCGCAGTTCCGGGCGCTCGCGCATTTCAACCGAGGCGTAGAACGAATCTGCATCGACATGCAGTATCTTTCGTTGTAACGCTCTTTTTTGCTGTGAATCGGCCACTACAAAATACGCTGCATTTCTCTGCCCGGTGTCGGCTGCCGGGGAACCACAAATGCCAGACCCAATGAAATCACTGCAAAGACAACACCGGTCAGGAACACGGCGGAGGGTGATTCCAGCCACACAAAACCAAGCAGCGCCGGAATAACCACCGCCGCAACATGATTAATGGTAAAACTGACACTGGCGTTGGAGGCAATATCCGCCGGATCTGCTATTTTCTGGAAATAGGTATCAATGGCTATCGCCAGGGAAAAGAAAAGGTGATCGATGACATACAGGGCCGCGGCGATCCAGGCGGTTTCCACAAAGGCGTAGCAGCTGAACACAACAATAAGCCCGGTATATTCCAGCAGTAACGCACTGCGCTCTCCCACCGCGCCGATCCAGCGTCCGATACGGGGTGCAAAGGCCAGGTTAAACAGATAATTGAGTAAGAACAGGCTGCTGATCTGTTGCACGCTATAGCCGAATTTTTCCACCATCATAAACGCGGCGAAGACCATAAATATTTGCCGCCTGGCGCCACTCATAAACTTCAACGCGTAATACAGGCCATAGCGTTTGCGCAAAATAATTTTCTTGTGCTGCACCGTATGTTGTTCAAACTGCGGAAAAACCACCCAGATCAGCACCGTCAGCACCAGCCCCAGACTACCGGCTATGACATACATAGCGGAGTAGCTAATATTCAGCTGGCCCATAAGTAGCCAGATCGAACCATAGGCCAGAAGCGAGGCCACCGATTTCACCGCCAGCGCCCTGCCCATAAAATGTGCAGTCTCACCGTGGGGAAGAAACTGCAGCGTCAGGGACTGATTAACCGTTTCAAAATAATGAAAGCCCATGGACATTATTATTGTTGTTGCATACAAACCGACAACGGACGGAAAATAACCGGTCGCTGTTATCGCCAGTGACATCAGCAGCAGGGAAAGGAGCGCGAAAACCTGTTCGCGCAGTAGCAGTAAAACAAAGATAGCGGTGAAAGCGAGAAACCCGGGGATCTCCCGCAAACTGTGGAGAATGCCGATCTCACGCCCGGTAAAACCAACCTGCTCCACGGCAAAGTTATTCAGCAGAGCGGTCCAGAGCGAAAATGTCAGGGGCATGATAAAGGCCATGGCCAATAACATGATCTGGGGCGACTGGCATGCACTGCGCAATCTGGCCATCACAGGCGGGACAGCTCGAAGTTCAAGAATTCATGCCCGGGGCCGCGAGCTTACAGCGGGCATGTAACCCCGGTTCCACCCAGGCCACAGTAGCCGGCCGGATTCTTTGCCAGGTACTGTTGATGATAATCTTCCGCATAGAAAAATTTCGGCGCCGGGAGAATCTCCGTGGTGATTTTTCCATACGCAGTTTTGCTCAACTCGCTCTGGAAGCGAGCTTTGGAGGCTTCAGCTGCAGCGTGTTGATCCTCGCTAAAGGTATAAATACCCGAGCGATACTGGCTGCCCATGTCGTTTCCCTGGCGCATGCCCTGGGTGGGGTCATGCCCTTCCCAGAACAGTCGCAGCAAATCCTCATAGGATATTACCGCCGGGTCAAAGGTGATCAATACCACTTCGCTGTGCCCGCTCTGCCCGCTGCACACCTCCTCGTAACTCGGCTCCTGAGTTAGACCCGCTGCATAACCCACGGCTGTGGAGTAAACCCCCTGCTGCTGCCAGAATTTGCGCTCTACTCCCCAAAAGCAGCCCATGCCGAATAGCGCTTGTTCCATCTGCTCCGGGAATGGGGGTTTGAGCGTATGCCCATTAACAAAATGTGTGTTCGCTGTAGTCATGATGCCCCCTAAAAGTTTATAGGGGGATTATAGCTGACTGCCTTAAAACTAGTGTACTGTATTGCACAAATTGAACCTTCCAAGCGTAGAAATTCATGGCTATCACCCGCAGATCAATGCTGGGGCTCATCTCCAGCGGTACTTTTTTTCTTACCGTTTCAAATCGACTGACGGCTGGGGCAGCTCTCCCTGCTGACGCGCCGCCGATAAGCTTTCCCCAGGGTGTGGCCTCCGCCGATCCGAAACCCGATGCTGTGGTGCTGTGGACCCGGGCACAACCCGAGACGGCGGTGTCCGATGTACAGCTACTGGTACAGGTAAGTACCAGTAGCGACTTTTCCAATATTATTCTGGACGCTGTGCTGAACACCGGCCCCGACAGTGACTACACGGTGCGCACTTACCTGCGTGGCCTGTTCCCGGATACCGAGTACTATTTCCGCTTCCTGGGGCCGGGCGGCTACTCCTCGCGCCTGGGTAGAACCCGCACCGCCCCTGCCGATAACCAGGAGAAGAACGTGTCCATGGCATTTGCCAGCTGCCAGAGCTACGAGCAGAGCTTCTATGGCTCCTGGGCGAGAATGATTGCGGATGACGAGGCGGCGGCCAGCGAGGATAAAATTCAGTTCATTCTCCATCTGGGGGATTTCGTCTATGAGAGAAGCTGGCACAAGCGCCTGGACGGTAGCAGTCAATCGCGGTATGTCCCACCCTTCCCCGATGGCGAGAAAACCGACGAGAATCGCTATGCCGTCTCTCTGGCCGACTACCGGCACCTCTACAAAACCTACCTCAGTGACCCGTGGTTGCAGGAGGCCCGTGCCCGGTGGCCTTTTATTTGTATTTGGGATGACCACGAGTTCTGCGACGACAATTTCCAGAGTTACAACACCTACGGGGACCAGCCGGTTCCCCAGGCGATGCGCAAGCAACATGCCAACCAGGCATGGTCAGAATACATTCCAGCACTGTTAAATGAGCTGCAAGACCAGCCCGCCCACGGGTTTACCGCGACCACGTTCCGCGGCGAGGAAAAATCCGACAATCTGGCGGCTATTGCTAGCCTGTGTATCTACCGCAAATTGAGCTGGGGTAAGAACCTGGACCTGGTGCTGACCGATACCCGTAGTTACCGCACCGCCCCCTGCCTGCCAAAGCATTTTGCCGAAACCCTGGGTTTGCCCATGAACACTGCCAAACTGGTTGATATCGCCGATGGCGGACGTGAATACGACAATGGCAATCCACCTGAATTTCTTCCCTATGGCGATGGCAAAACTCCCAACCTCGCTAAAACGCGAGCACCCGGATCCTGCCTGGGCGAAACACAGCGCAGCTGGTTCCTGGACACCATGGAAGGATCAACAGCAAACTGGAAATTGTGGGGCAACGCCCTGCCACTTATCCCCATGCAACTCGATATGTCTTCCATTCCGTTTGCCGGCATGGAGGACAGCGTGTTCAATCTGGATGCCTGGGCTGGTTTCCCCTCTGAGCTCAATTACCTGATGGACCAATTCGCCAGCAGGAGCATAAACGGCCTTGTGTCATTCTCCGGCGATCACCACATGCACGGCGCCGGCAGCCTGTATAGCGCGAAGACAGATTCGCCTGTAATCGTAGACTTCCCCTGTGCTGGCATCAGTTCCTCCCCAATATTTACCAATCTCGACAACGCCGCCCGGGAGGCAAATCCCGACTTCCAGTCCATGGTTTATAGCGAGACCGAGGGCGATAATCAGGGCGAGATCTATGCGGGTCGCGAGGTGGTGCCCGTATGGAATATGACGATGCTAGAGGGCGTACTGGCCTCCATGACGTACTCCAAGACGGGCCTGGACACACTTGCCGGCTGGATGGGTCCCAATACAGCCAATCCGGGCTTAAAGTATGTCGATACCACGGCCAACGGCTATGGGCTGGCGCAATTCAATGCCCGCGAGCTGAATGTTCAAATGATAACCATGGAGGAATTGCGCACGCCCTTTGAACAGCCACCTAAAATCAAGTACAGCGCAAGTTTCCATATACCCCGATGGGACGACAGCACGGGTCCTGCATTAGAGGGACCAAAATTTATCGGCGGAGCCCCCTTCCCCTTCGAGCCCCCAACAGTGTAAGCTGGCAGGCTACGCGAAAAATTACCAAAATTGGCAACACGGAGTCACTATAGCGATCACACTGGAATAGATTGACCGCAATGTGGCACAGAAAGAGCAATAAGAAACTATGACTATGAACAAATTTAATGCACAGGAATTGTGCAGCCGCAAGCTCTGGGAGCTTGTAAAAAATGAGCCAGGACAGCGACAGGAAATCAACGAAGCAGAACTGAGCGAAGCCATTCGCGAGTTGGCCGAGAGACGCCACGATCTGGAAGAGCTTGCCGAAACCGGGATTCTGGGCCGCACAAATTAGACCTGGCAGACAACTGAAGAGTAGCTCATGCCCAGACTGATACTAATTCTGGCAATTGGCTTCGTGGTGTACATACTGTACAGGCGCGCGCAGGGCTCAGCCCCCGAGCAACGCAGGGCCGAATATATCAAGCTGGGCCTCGGCATCGCCGTCCTGGTTGTGATTGGCCTTACCCTTACCGGCCGAATGCACTGGGTGGGTGCCGCTATCACCGGCTTGCTGGTCGCCGCCAGACAGTTACTCCCCACTCTGGTAAGGCTTTTCCCCATGCTGGCATCCCTGCGCAGCAAATCCGGCCCCGATGGCAAAACAGCCACCCCCGCCAGCGGTCCCAATATGAGTCCCGCAGAGGCCCTGGCCGTACTGGGCCTCGAAGAGGGGGCGACCGAGGAAGAAGTCATTACCGCCCATCGCTCCATGATGCAAAAAAATCACCCCGATCGCGGCGGTAGCGATTATCTCGCCGCCAAAATTAATCAGGCAAAAGACACTTTGACATGAACGACGTATTTGTTATTCGCAATCAACTGGGCCACTACTGGGGCAAGAAAAAGCTCTGGCTTGACGGCGGCGATGCGCGACTTGTTACGCGATTTAAACATCGTGATGAGGCCGTCAATACGCTATTTGAGCTAAGCTCAAAGGACATAGAGCTGCGCGGTGAAATTGCAGCCGCGCAATTGAGTCCCAGGGGAGAGCCCATGATTGAAGCCAGCGACATCCCCCTGCCGGAAGTCCCGATCGAAAAGCAGGCCGCACAAGCCTGATCAGGCCTGGAAAAAATACTCGGACATGGGAATCACATCGATTTTGTCGAAGTCGATAAATCGCGCACAGCTTTCCAGCATCGCCGCCAGTTTAAGCTGCAGGTCTTCATCGTCACGCGCACCATAAAAGGCCTGATCTGAGGCCATCGCCTGGTCCGGGAAATTTTCTTCTATCATCGCATGCAACTCAGGCGCGGCATCCGTATAGCGCCGGGTGATCACATTCTGTCGGTAGCCAAAGGTCGCCTGGGTGTCAATCGCCACCTGGGTGTGGCTCCCCTGCCACAGCTCAAGCCATGCCGCTTCGCTCAAGCGTGAGGGCCGCTGTAGAAAGACAATCTGGCAAAAGCCCTGAATGCGCTCCCCCGATGTGACATCGTGCTTCAGGACTTCAGTCTCACTCACCTGATAACAGCTGGCACGCTCTACACTATTTTGAATCAGCGTATCAGCGCACGACTTTTCGTCCCAGGTATCCCGATCGAGCCCGGACATATAGAGTGAGATCACTCCATCGGGCAAGGGCTGACAATTCTCCATGCGTCTGGCTGTAGCCGGAGCAACTGCACTATCGACCACCGCGATGCGCAGGCTCTCTACCTGATTCAGGGTGCGCAATTGTGGAATTAACTCTCCCAGCAACTGCTCGCGAAAGTCATCGCCACTCAGTGTAGACGGCTTCCAGATGGGGTAAATAAATTTGACCAATTTCGCGCTCCGCCGAAATTTTATTCTATCCCTACAGCGTGAGGGGCGGCGTGATGGTTGATGCATTGTCGATAACCATCTCCGCGCCGGTCACAAAACTTGATTCGTCCGAGGCAAGATACAGTACCAGGTTGGCAATATCACCGGGCTCACACATATTCCCCAGTTTTCCCACCTCCTCTATCTCTTCTTCGGTGGCAGTGTCCTTACCCGTCGCCACCTTTGCCACCATGGGTGTTTTCACACCATCGGGATGGATCGAGTTACAGCGAATACCGTTTCCCTGTTCTTTACAATACATCGCCACACTTTTGGTCAGGGCTTTCACTGCACCCTTGCTGGCACTGTAGGCGGCAAAGAAGGACATGCCATGCAACGCTGCAACGGAAGACATATTAATAATTGAGCCACCGCCGCTTTCGGCCATCGCCGGTATCGCATGCTTGCAACCGAGAAAGACACCTTCACTGTTTACCGCATTGGTTTTGCGGTAGTCCTCAAGATCTGTGTCCACTACCGTACCCAGGCTCATCATGCCCGCATTATTGACCAGAATATCCAGTTTGCCAAAGGCCTCTATAGTCTGCGCCACAACCGATATCCAGTTTTCCTCATTGGTAACATCCAGGTGAAGATACAGGGCATTTTCGCCAATCTCAGCCGCTGCGGCCTCACCATCGGCATCATTCAAATCCGCCAGCACCACCTTGGCACCCTGCTGCGCTAATAATTGCGCATCCGCTTTACCCATACCGCTTGCCGCACCGGTCACAATAGCGACCTTGCCCTCTACTCTACCCATGCCTTCACCTTGCTTTCTATTGCAATACCCATTGAGCAGGCAGTTAAGCAGATGGGCTGCCACTTAACAATGAAACACCCTTTTACCCGGGTAGAATGTGAACTTCGGTCAGGCAATGTAAACTAGGGGCAATACAATCAAGCGGGGATGACCATGAGTGAGCAGGCGAATTCTTCCAAACTGGTGAATTGGGGCGGCTACCTGGCGCTGACATTTTTGCTGGGGCTGGTACTGAGCATTTTATCTGTACGCGGCGGATTGTGGCAGCAGGGCCTGCTGTTATACGCCGTGTGCTGTCTGGGGGCAGCTCTATTGCTGGCGATATTGCTAATCTGCACAGCATTGCCGGGATTTTCTCCCTGGCGCCGTGACTTGTTGCTGCGATGCCTGGCAGTGCTGCCAGGCAGTATCCTTTTCATAAGCGCGTTAATGACCCGGGGCGACTACCCCGTCATCCACGATATCACTACAGATGTGATGAATCCGCCGGTATTCACTCAGGCTCTTGTCATTCGCGACAAATCAGCGAACTCCCTGGACATAAACCAGGAGACCATACAACTGCAAATTGCTGCCTACCCTGGCGTACAAACCCGTCACAGCACGCTGGACTTCATGCAGGCATTCAAGCATGCCACAACCACAGCGGAATCAATGGGCTGGGAAATCACCCTCAGCGATTCTGCAGCCGGCATCATCGAAGCCGTGGCTACGACCTCGATAATGGCCTTTAAGGACGACATCGTAATACGCCTGATGCGCGGCGCAGAGAATGGCACCGTAATTGACCTGCGCTCCGCCTCGCGGGTGGGCCAAAGTGACCTGGGAGCCAACGCCAGGCGTATCCGTGAGTTTATGCGCCGCTATAAGTCCTGAGCCTTCCCGGGACTGCCCCTAGGACAAGGTCCCGCCGTCAACACGGATGTCTTCACCGGTGATATGAATGCCGTCCTCCGAGGCCAGCATGGCGATCACCCCAGCCAGTGTTTCCGGGCCCTTTGCACCTGAAATGGACATTATTCGGGATATCAGGTCGAAATCCATACTATCCGGGAATCCGACGCCGTCGGTCATGCCCGTTTTAATATCACCGGGACAGACGCAGTTAGCCCGCACACCACGCTTGGCATACTCCACGGCAATACTGCGCGTCATGGCCAACACCCCACCTTTTGATGCCGAATAAGCCACACCACAGGGCAGGCCTGACAAGGCAGCCGTGGAGGCTGCATTGATAATACTGCCCCCGGTTTTGATCAAATGAGGCAATGCCGCTCTACACAGCAGCATGGTGCCGGTTAAATTCACATCAATGACTTTCTGCCAGGCCGATAATTCCAACTGCTCTGTGTCATCGAAACGTAGAATGCCGGCCATGTTGACCAGGGCATAGAGAGACCCGTATTGCTCAACACAGGCTGATATACACGCATTAACGGCTGCTTCGCGTGCAATATCACACTTGTAGGACGCGGCTTTGCCACCCTGAGATTCAATCTCATCGACTGTCGCCCGTATCGCCTCAAGATTCAGGTCAACACAAAAAACGGCGGCGCCCTCTGCGGCAAGCCTGATGGCACTCGCCCTGCCAATGCCGCTGCCCGCTCCGGTAACCAATGCCACTTTTTCATCAAACCTGTTCATTACTTATCCACCTTTCCATTAAGCTGACGACAAACCGTCCAATTTCACCCTGCAGACTGACTTATTAGGCCATTGTGCTGAACTGCCCAGAGATTAAGCTATGTACCTTTAATCGATCATAGCGCGCCAGTATGATACACAGATCGCGGCGGTGATGTGGAATCACGCCACCATGAAGCAGGAGCTTAGCTTGGAAAATCTGGATCAATTTCGCGAGGAGACGCGGGCCTGGCTGGAAGAGAATTGCCCGCCGTCCCAGCGACAGCCCACAACCCCCGACCAGCAATATTGGGGAGGCCGCCGCAGCTCATTCCCCAGCGAAGATGCCAAATTGTGGTTTGAACGGATGCGCGACCACGGCTGGGTTGTCCCGGAGTGGCCCAGGGCCTACGGCGGGGGCGGTCACAGTGACCTCGAAGGAAAAATCATCAAGCAAGAGATGAAACGCATCAAAGCCAGAGCCCCTATCCTCAGTATTGGTATCTGGATGTTAGGGCCCGCGCTGCTTGAGTACGGCACCGAGGAACAAAAACAACAGCATGTGCGCGCCATTGTTAATGGTGATATCTGGTGGTGCCAGGGCTACTCCGAACCGGGCTCCGGCTCCGATCTGGCCAGCGTACAAATGAAAGCGGAAGACATGGGCGATCATTATTTGGTCAACGGCAGTAAAATATGGACGACCAAAGCTGATAAGGCCGACTGGATATTTTGTCTGGTACGCACCGACCCCTCCGTCAAAAAGCAGCTGGGTATCAGTTTTTTACTGATTGACATGGAAACTCCCGGCATCAGTGTCACACCGATTAGCCTGATCAGCGGTGAATCGGAATTCTGCCAGACATTTTTCGACAACGTAAAGGTTCCCAAGAATAATCTTATTGGCAAGCTCAATACCGGCTGGTCTATTGCCAAAGCACTGTTGGTTCACGAGCGCAAGCTGATGGCCGAGATGGGTAGCGAAACACCCAGAGCGGCAATTGCGCCGAATGCCGCCGCCAGGGAATACCTGGAATTTGAGAACGGCCAAATTGCCGATCCACAGCTGCGCGGTGAGCTGGTCGACTACGATATGAATATGCACGCCATCGGGCTGACCCACTTCCGAACCTTTGAAGAGCGCCAGGAGAAGGTACATAGCGCGGCGGCAATGGTGATGAAGTATGTAGGCACCGAGGCTGAAAAAGTAAAAAGTGAATTACTGCTCGCCATCATGGGCAGCCAAGGACTGGGATGGGAGGGAGAGGGATTCTCCGAGGAAGAAATAGATACATTGCGCCTGTGGGCCATGTCCAAGGCAATGACCATTGCGGGGGGAACCTCCGAAATACAATTGAATGTCATTGCCAAGAATGTATTGGGACTACCCCAATCCTAGCGCCAACAAATGGCCCCAATGGCTAGCCCCGAAATAGAGTACGTATTCAGGAGAAAACAATGGCTCTGGTGTTAAATGAAGAGCAGAGACTGCTGCAAGATACTGCAAAAGATTTTTTTACTGCCAACGCCCCGGTAGAAGCACTGCGCACGCTCAGGGATAAAGGTGACGCCACCGGGTACTCAACCGAGCTGTGGAAAACCATGGCGGAACTGGGTTGGGCCGGCATTATCCTACCCGAGGCGTATGGCGGGTTGGACTTTGGTTTTATGGGGCTGGGACTGGTATTGGAAGAGTCGGGCCGCACACTTACCGCATCGCCTATGTTCAGCTCTGTGGTGGTGGGAGCCTCGACAATTTTGTTAGGTGGGAGCTCTCGACAAAAGGAAACCTTGCTGCCTGAAATCACGACCGGGCAATTAACACTGGCACTGGCACTGGAAGAATCACACCATCACCGTCCCACCACCATAGCGACACGGGCGACCGCCGAGGGCGCGAACTATATTATTAACGGTCGGAAAACCTTCGTTCTGGATGGCCACAGTGCAGATAAACTCATTGTTGTCGCACGCACCAGTGGCGAGCAGAGTGAATCCGAGCAGGGTCTCACACTGTTTCTGGTGGACGCCCGGGCACCTGGCATATCTTGTCAACGCACGACCATGGCAGATAGTCGAAACTGTGCCAACATCAGCTTCGACAATGTCATTGTCTCTGCCGAGGATGCGATTGGAGAGATTGATGCAGCGTGGCCTGTACTGGAGGCGGTACTGGACAGGGCGAGAATCGCCATAGCCGCGGAGATGATGGGCTGTGCGCTGGAAGCCTTCGACAGAACCGTGGGATACCTCAAGGAGCGCGTTCAGTTCGATGTGCATATCGGCAGCTTCCAGGCGCTTCAGCACCGCGCCGCCCATATGCAGTCAGAGATAGAACTGTGTCGATCTGTCATACTGCAGGCCCTGTCCACCGTGGACGACTCGCCGGAACAGTTGCCGCTTATCGCCAGTCTCGCCAAGGCGAAACTGAACGAACTGGTCAAACTGATAAGCAACGAGGCCGTACAAATGCACGGTGGAATAGGCGTCACTGACGAGTTGGAGATTGGCTTCTTTTTAAAGCGCGCCCGTGTCACCATGCAAATTTATGGCGACACCGGCTTCCACAAAAATCGCTACGCCAGACTTTGTGGCTATTAACTAAAAACCTGACTATCAGAGGTAGAGCATGGAAACCAAAGACAAAATTGCAGCAGTGGACCTGTATATTAAAGCCTTCAAAGATACCGACATGGCCATCATTAAAGATCTTTATGCAACTGATGCCATCGTTGAAGATCCCGTGGGAACAGATGTCCACGTGGGCATAGACGCCGTCTGTGCATTTTATGAAGGTGCGATTGCCTCCGGCGCCAAGCTGGTTCCCTCCGGCACGCCACGCTGTGCCGGTAATGCCGTCGCCTTTCCCTTCCAGGTGACCATGCCCGGCATGACCATCGATGTGATCGATGTCTTTGAATTCAATGACAGCGGTAAAGTGGTTTCGATGAAAGCCTATTGGGGCCCGGAAAACCTCACCGCTTAGTATATCTCCTCCACTTACAGGAGATCGCACAATGAACAAAAAGAAAGCTCTGCAATGGCTGCTGCCGGCACTGGTGCTGGTTCTTGCCATTATCCAGTTTATTCCATCGGCCCCGGTCATAGCACCGGTCAACTTACCACCTGAGCAACGGGCCACTCACCGCCTCCTGCAGTTTGAGGGCATTGCAAACTTTCGGGATCTGGGGGGCTATAAAACCACGGACAATCACAGCGTAAAATGGGGAACACTGTACCGCTCGGGCTCCTTCGACAAAGCCAGCAGGTCTGACTTGAGGGCCCTGGCAAACCTCAAATTATCGACACTGGTAGACTTCAGGTCCTCTATAGAAAAAGAAGACGAGCCCAGTGTCTTACCTGAGCCCGCTGTATTTCGAGTAGTGGAAATTCCGACTCTGGACGACGGCAATAAAGCGATGGTCGGTGAAATTATGGAGCGAATTGAAAGTGGTAACTTTGAGGGTTTCGACCCCGATGCCGCAATGCTGGATGCCAATCGGCAGTTTGCCAGCACGTTCACCCCCCAATTCAGGGAGTTTATTCAGCTTGTGCTGAACGAAGGGGGTAAACCCGTGGCCTGGCACTGCAGTGCTGGCAAAGACAGAACCGGTTTTGCTGCTGCCATATTGTTGCGAATTCTCGGTGTACCCCAGATTACCGTGATGGCCGATTACATGCAGAGCAAACGCTATGCCCTGGCGGGCAGAAAAAATGACTTGCGCCTGCTGCGCCTGTTCAAGGGCGATGAAGCAGCAGATAAACTGACCATTATGATGGGCGTGGAAGAATCCTGGCTGACAGCTGCTTTTGACGAGATAGACCGGCAATGGAGCGACTTTGACCGCTATGTGTCAGATGGCCTGCAACTGTCACCCGCTGACGTAGAACAGCTCAGGTCAACATTGCTCGAATAAATCCTCTTCGCCGCGCACCCCATTGGCACCGATGTCTATGCCAGGCGCTTCCTGCTAGACTAACTTCAGGATGGATATAAAACTGCTTACCGAATTAGTTGCGGTGACCATGGTGTTGCTCCATATACTGGGCATCGCCTTCGCGCTGGAGTCTGTTACCAAGGTGCGAACAGCCCAGGGTGCTATTGCCTGGGTCATATCCCTGCTGACCTTCCCCTATATCGCGGTTCCCTGCTACCTGGTTTTCGGCCGCAACAAATTTGATGGCTATCTCGACCAGCGCGAGGAAATAGAGCGCGAGTCTATCGCCCTGGTTGAAAAAACCAGTGACACGGTAGCCCAGCACATTATTCCCGGCTCTGGTGATAGTGCGTTCTACACCAGTCTATACGCCCTGGCCAGAATGCCCGCCACTGGTGGTAACTGCGTCAAACTTCTTATCAACGGTGAGCAGACCTTCGACAGTATTGAGTCGGGGTTAAGGTCTGCTGAGAAATATATCCTGTTTCAGTTTTATATTATTCGCGACGATCAACTGGGGCAACGGCTGGGAAAAATTTTGATAGATAAGGCCCGTAACAGTGTGCGGGTCAAGATTCTATACGATGAAATTGGCAGCCGAGGCTTTCACCGCACGGCGCTTTGTCGCGAGATGGAAGCGGTGGGAATACAAGTGGCCGCATTCAATACCACCCAGGCCACACAGCCCATAGAGAGTACTGAGGACAAAGAGAAGGCGCAGAAAACAAAGAAAATCAAAGTGCGCAGCAACCGTTTTCAGCTGAATTTTCGCAACCATCGAAAAATTGTAGTGGTCGATGGCCTGGTAGCCTGGATCGGCGGTCACAATGTAGGCGATGAATACCTGGGCCTGGACAAAAAAATTGGTCATTGGCGCGACACCCACACCCGCATTGAGGGGCCCGCCGTACTGGCAACAGAAATCGTGTTTGCCGCTGATTGGCTCTGGGCAACTCGCCAACCCCTTGGCATTGACTGGGAATCTGTGAGCCTCGATATTGGCAGCAGCAAGGTTCTGGTTTTTCCCTCGGACCCCGCCAGTCAGTTCGAAGAAACCGGGCTGATGTATCACCAGCTTATCGTCGATGCCAGAAAGCGCATCTGGATTGCCAGCCCCTATTTTGTTCCGGACCGCAGTATTATAGCCGCGCTGCAATTGGCCGCCCTACGCGGCGTGGATGTGAGAGTCATTATTCCCGATGAACCAGACGGGCCTGTCGTGGCAATGGCAAACTGGTCTTACACCAAAGAACTTCTTCCTGCAGGCGTAAAAGTGTATCGCTACAAGGGTGGCTTTATGCACCAGAAAGTTCTGCTGATGGACGACCATACCTCGGGCGTGGGCACAGCGAACTTCGACAACCGATCGTTCCGGCTTAATTTTGAAATCACCCTGCTGGTCGACGATTTGGATTTTGCCAGCCAAGTATCAGATATGCTCGATGCGGATATGCAACACTCGACACAAGTCGTCATGGAAGACTTTAAGGAAAAGCCCTTCTGGTTTTCCCTGGCAATGGGCGTCGCCCGCCTGATGTCCCCGGTGCTCTAGAATACTGTAGTGAACTAGTCTCGCCAGGCCGCCTTATCGATATCCAGATCACTGTAGTCCTCTAACTTTAAACGCGGCTGCACCCCGGACTTCAGCTGTTCATCGTAGTCTCGCAGCAGCCGCATGCCAATTTTGTACATTAGCACCAGCCCCACCAGGTTTACGATGGCCAGTAGCCCCATGGTAACGTCGGCAAAGGCAAAAACCGTCCCCAGGTCCTGCATGGAACCCCAGAAGATCAAAGCCAACACCATCACTCGAAATACGTTGAATAGTTTCTTGTTCTCTTCGCTGAAGTAGTTGAGGCTGTTTTCACCGAGGTAATAGTTATACATGATGGAACTGAAGGCGAACAACAGCAGGGCAATACTGACAAAGCCACCGCCCCAGGCTCCCACATGACTGGCCAGTGCATCTTGCGTGAGTGTGACACCGGAAACATTTTCTGCGCCCGGCTGATAAACATCAGAAAGGAGGATAATGGTCGCGGTACAAGTACACATCACGATGGTGTCAATAAAAACACTGAAGGCCTGCACGATGCCCTGGTTCACCGGGTGCGGCACATAGGCTACCGCGGCGACATTGGGGGCACTACCCAGGCCGGCTTCATTGGAAAACAAACCGCGTTTCACGCCCTGCAGAACGGCAATACCCATGCCGCCGCCAATAGCTGAGTCCAGACCGAAGGCGCTGCGCACAATATGTGCCAAAACAGCGGGCACTTCGGTGATGTTCATGCCTATTACCAATATGGCACAGGCAAAATAGCTTACCGCCATAACAGGAACAATAAACTCTGCCACATTGGCGATGCGCTTAATTCCACCAAAAATTGTAGCCCCCAGCAACACGACCATGACCAGGCCGGTAACCCAGGTGGGAACACCGAAGGAAGAATGTACCGACGTGGCCACCACATAGGCCTGCACCGCATTGAAGCCAAAACCAAAGGTCACCAGCAACAATACCGAGTAAATAGCGGCCATACCCTTCTGGCCAATACCATGACTGAGATAGTAGGCGGGACCGCCGCGAAAGTTTCCCGAGGGTTCTGCGCGCTTATACAGCTGTGCCAGTGAACACTCGAAGAAGCTGGTTGCCATACCCATCAGCCCGATCACCCACATCCAGAATATAGCGCCCGGCCCGCCCAGGGTAATGGCCACTGCAACACCGGCGATGTTACCGCTGCCAACCCGCCCGGCAACGCTGACCACCAAAGCCTGAAATGAACTGATATGGCCTTTTTCGTGGTGCATGGCGCCGCGCAGCACGCTAAACATTCTGCCGAAGTAGCGAAATTGTACAAAGCGTGAGCCGACCGTGAAAAAGACGCCGGCGGCAATTAACAGGACGATCAAGAGCTGACCCCAGAGAAAATCATTCAGTGCCGACAGCATCTAGGCGGTAACTCCCTTGATAAATATATACAACAATGCCGGGGGCACCACGAACCGGATCAGGAAATGCCAGAGCTGGAAACCCCAGGCATTCAGGGAAGTCAGTTCATCCCGTGTAGCCTCTTTATTCACTACCCAGCCGGCAAATACTGCAATCAACAGGCCGCCCAGCGGCAGCAGAATCTGGTTGGAAAAGTAGTCCAGGGAATCATTGAAATTCTTGCCCGCGATAGTCCAGTCGCCCAGCACGTTATAGGACAGGATACTGAGCACGCTTAACACGGCGATGGAGCCAATAACGATTAAGGCGCTTTTATGCCGCGGCATGTTATAGCTGTCCTCCAGCCAGCCATTGACACACTCAATCAGGCCCACCATGGAAGTAATGCCGGCAAATGACAGCATTAAGAAAAACAGAATACTAAAACCATAACCGCCGGGCATCTGGGCAAAGGCTACCGGAAGTGTCTGAAAAATAAGCCCAGGACCGGCGGCAGGATCCAGGCCGTTGGCAAAAACCGCCGGAAAAATAACCAGCCCCGCGAGAATGGCGACAAAGGTATCGGCAATGACAATAATAAAAACAGACTGGGTAATTGAGATGGACTTGGGCAGGTAGGAGCCATAGATCATCATGCCGCCCATGGCCACGCCGATTGAGAAAAAGGCCTGGCCAATGGCCACAAGTACAGTTTCGGGACCAATTTTGCTGAAATCCGGGGTGAACAGCCAGGCCACCGCCTGATCAAAGCCACCGGCAAAATAGTTATAGCCCGCCAGACCGAACAGCAACACAAACATCAGGGGCATCATTACCACCACCGCGCGTTCTATACCATTTTGAACGCCCGCGTAAATAATCATGCCGGTGATGGCCAGGCCGATCAAGGTCCAAAAAATCATCCCCAGGTTATTATCCAGAATGCTGGCAAATTCAGCGTTGGCAGCTGCACCATCCATACCGACAAAACCGGTTGTTATAGCCGTGAATAAATACCATAACACCCAGCCCACAATAACGGCGTAGACTATTTCAATGGTGTAAGCGGCCAGTAATCCCATGCCGCCAACTATTCCCCACTTTCTGCTCTTGCCATTTTCAGCGGCGACATTGGCCATGGCATTTGGCGGGCTGGCCTGCCCGCGTCGGCCTATCAGTAACTCCGCCATAAGAATAGGAATACCGATACCAAATGCACAAGCCAGGTAAATGAGAACGAAGGCCGCACCGCCGTTCTCACCCGTGACATAGGGGAAACGCCAGATATTGCCCAGTCCAACGGCAAAGCCCACCGACGCCATCAGAAATGCAAAACGAGAAGACCAGTGTGATTGCGTGCCTCCGGCCATGAGGAATCTCCGTATTATTTTTAGTTTGTTATAGGCCGCAGTCTACACCTTATG
>JADFVW010000168.1 GCA_015222725.1 Pseudomonadota bacterium
ACATGGGCACGCCCAGCCCAATATCTGTTATCACGTCAATAAAGTTCAGTGACATAACAATAGCCAGAATTGTAATAATTATTCTATCTTTCATTTAGTCTCGTTAAATCAATAAGTTAGCCTGTATGCGGCATATGTACCATAGGCGTATTACGCACATTTGCCCGATGTGCCTGCCGCTGATACCACTATTATAGGCCGCATTATCTCATTCTAATCAGGTAAACCCCAACGGTATGAATAAACTGACCCCATGGTGGGCTATTTTGACATTTGTCCTGTTCCCCCTGAACTCAGGATGGGCGCAGTCTATCTCGGAACTGTCCCTCAATGATGTACTTGCTGTGGCATTGGAGCGAGCAACGCCAGACAAATTGGATAATATGGCCCAGGGCTACCAATCTTCATCCTGGCTGGCGGCGCTACCCAGCGTTGGACTTAGCTATCTGGGCAGTGATGAGAGATATGGTAATGATGAAACAGAGCTCAGACTGAACCTGCCGATAAAATCCGGGGGGCATAGGCGGGCCGACAAGCAGTTAAAACAATTGTCCAGTGAGTATGATGCGGTCAGCCAACAGGGCAAAGCCCTATACCTCTCAGGTTTGATTCGCGAGGCATTGTGGTCCTTTAGAGTCTCTGAGGTCAAAGAGGCTTCTGTAGGCGAAAAGAACCAGCTTCTCAATCAACTCGAAGAGCAATATCAGCAACTTTTCGCGGCGAGTGCGGCATCTGAGTATTCCTTGCTGCTCATACAGAAAGAGCTGGTACTAGCCCAGATAGAACAGTTGGATGCGGAGCAGGAGTCTCAACGTTGGCTGCGGCAATACAGAGCAATTACGGGGTTGGGAAGTATGCCCGCAGATATTGCTGAGCCTTCCTATACTTCCGGTGATTTTATCCTGGAACAGCACCCGCAATTGCGTTTACTGGAACTGGCCTGGTTGCAGAAGCAACTGGTGTTACTGGCGGCCAGCAATCAGTCAACACCTTGGAACGTGTCACTTTCAGCAAAAAATATTGACTCCGAAGTTTTCCAGGAGAATCAGTATGGAATCGGTATTGAAATTCCGCTCTCGTTTATCGATATTGCGACACAAACCCATAACAGTGAATGGGTATTGGGGAGTCGAAGCTACGATATTGCCCGGGACGAAGCGCGACTCGCTCTGCATCAGCGCTGGAATGTGCTTGAAAGTGAGGCGGGGCTGCTTGTCAAAAAAGAGACCCTGCTAAAGCTGTCTGGAGAATTAAGTCAGGGCATTACTCGACAATCCAATGAACTAAGGGCTTTCAATGAATTGGGCGAAGAAATTATTTTGCGCCAGATGATAGATGCCATCGACGCCCAGGCTGCGATCGCTGTTAACAAAGCACTAATACAACAAAATAATGCCATGCTGCGGCAGGCTGCCGGAATCTCACTATGACAAAAAAATTAAATCATTTACTGATAGTAATGCTGGCGCTGGTCTTGGCTAAGGGTGCCGCAGCTGGAGAAATAGACATCGCGTCTCTAGGTGATTTGTCGCTGGCGTACCAGAGAGTCGACACAGTCAGCTCGTATCCGGGGCAAAAAATAGCGGCTGAAGTAACGTTTAAAAAAGGTGAAGCTTATACCCTTGCAGCGCCGCGTCGCATACAGCAGATTCGATATCTCGTTGAAGTGGGGGCGCTGGTTGAGAAAGGCCAACCCCTGGCAGAACTACGCGGCCCGGAAATGCACCATTTCCTGACTGAAATGGAGGTAGCCAGGAAGTTGCTTCTCAGTGCTGAGAGACGCTTTGTCAGCAATAAAAAACTTTTTGAGAAAAAAGCGATCAAGGAGAGTCAGTGGGCAGAAGTTAGCGAGAAATATTATGCGGCCCAATTGGAATATGAACATATGCGCCACTTCAATGACCTGGTTCTTTCCATAGATGAGGCGGATGACAGTCTTGTCATTGGGGCACCTGTCTCCGGGGTCGTCAATTACTCACTGGAATACAATGGTTTAAGCTCCGGTGATGACATAGCGGTGATGGTGCCCATGTCGGCTATTCGTCTTGAGGCTGCGGTACCAGCGAGTAGCCGTAAAAACCTTGCCTACCTGAAAATGGCATCTTGCGAGCTGAAGGTCTCTAGTATTGGCGCTATTATCAGTAACTTTTTTGTCTCTGCCTGGTCCGAACCGCTGACTTCGAAATGTAACTTGATGCTTGGGCAAAATTTGCTGGTTACTCCACTGTATAAAACACAGGCCTATAAAGTGCCGATGACAGCGGTATTTCAGTGGGGGAGCGCGACATCAGTACTGGTGCGTGACGGTGGTCTATTGCGGGCTGTAGAGGTAGAGCTGATTGCATCCAGAAACATGGATTATATCGTTTCCTGCAATGATTCTCTGGCGGGTGCTGATGTGCTTATTTCATCGGTCAGTGCTGTACAGGGCATTCTTATTGGTCTGGGAGGCGAGTAAATGCTGCAGTCCCTTATTCGATTCTCGCTCACGCAGCGTTTATTTGTCGGTATTCTTACACTGACAGTCATGGTGCTGGGAGTGAAAGCCTGGCTGGAAATACCTGTTGATGCATTTCCTGATATCTCGCCCACCCAGGTGAAGATTATCCTGAAGGTACCCGGAATGACAGCAGAGGAGATTGAGCTGCAGGTTACCCAGCCTATTGAAACAGAGCTGCTGGGCATTCCTCGCCAGGCCATGCTTCGATCGACAACCAAGTACGCCATCACCGCCATTACCCTGGATTTCGAAGATGGCACGGATATCTATTGGGCGAGGCAACAGGTTAACGAGCGAATGCAAAGTGTATGGGACAGTTTGCCCGATAATGTGAGTGGCGGTGTAGCGCCCATGAGTACACCGCTCAGTGAAATGTTTATGTTTACCCTGGAGCACCCTTCCATGTCGCTGATAGAGAAGCGTCAGCTACTGGATTGGGAGATCAGGCCCCTGCTGCGCACCGTCCCGGGGGTTGCCGATGTCAGTGTGCTGGGCGGCGAGGCCAAGAGCTATCAGATTTCGGTCAACGCTTCGCTTATGGCAAGTATGAATATCAGCTTTTCCGAGCTGGAGGCGGTCATTAACTCGAATAACCTGAATGTCGGGGCAGGGCGGCTAATACAGGGTAGCGACACCTTGATTGTGCGTACGGAGGGGCGAATTGACAACCTTCAGGAATTGGCTGAGTTGGTTGTGAAGGTGGATGGCAATAAAATCTATCGTCTCAGGGATATTGCCGACGTATCTATCGGGCATCTCGCACGCTACGGTGCAGTAACCCGAAATGGCAAAGAGGCAGCCCAAGCCCTGGTGATTGCACTGAAAGACAGCAATACCGCAGAAGTAGTTGGGGCCGTAAAGAAGAAGTTGACAGAATTGCAGCCTGGTTTGCCAGAAGGCACCAGTATTAACGTGTTCTACGACAGGGCGACACTGATTGATACTGCTATCAGCACAATTTCCAATGCTTTGGTACAGGCTGTCATTATAGTCATTGTCTTGCTCGCCGTTTTCCTGGGTAACTTGCGCGCAGCCATTGCCGTGTCTTTGTCGCTGCCTCTGGCGGCCCTGGCTACATTTTTCCTGATGTCGCTGTTCGGTCTGTCCGCAAACCTGATGAGCCTTGGCGGGCTGGTTATTGCCATTGGTATGATTGTTGATTCCTCAGTGGTTGTAGTAGAAAATATCGTGACTCAATTATCCGTCAGCAGGGGCCTACCCCGGCTGCACCTGATTTATCGTGCCTGCAAGGAAGTTGCCACTCCCGTGGTGTCTGGGACGATTATTGTGCTTATCGTATTCTCACCCCTGCTGACTTTAACTGGTCTGGAGGGGAAATTATTTACACCCGTTGCATTAACCATCGTATTCGCGATGTTCTCGGCCCTGATACTGTCGCTTACGGTGGTGCCAATTATTGCCTCGTTGCTGATCAACCAGGATGCCGCAAAAATGCCGCGCCTCGTTGTACTGATGCAGGTTTATTATGAGAGAAGCCTGCGGAAAACCATCAAAAGCC
Source organism: Pseudomonadota bacterium (assembly GCA_015222725.1). Classification (GTDB taxonomy): domain Bacteria; phylum Pseudomonadota; class Gammaproteobacteria; order Pseudomonadales; family Halieaceae; genus JBALVT01. Next base: position 4,020 of record JADFVW010000168.1, read on the forward strand.
CTGGTTACCTGATTGCAGTTTTTTCCGTGCTTCTGCTTGTGAGTATGTTGCTGTTTGCATTCATAGGTAAAACCTTTATGCCGGTGTTGGACGAAGGCGATATTATAGTGCAGCTCGAAAAAGCACCCAGCATTTCCCTGGCCGCGTCTATCGCACTGGATGAGCAGGTGGAGGAGGCATTGCTGGCGCAGGTGCCAGAAATCAAGCAAATAGTAGCGCGTACCGGTTCTGATGAACTTGGGCTGGACCCAATGGGGCTAAACGAAACAGATATTTTCATGGAACTGCATCCGCCCTCCCAGTGGCGGTTTGATTCCAAGGCGGAACTGATAGATGAAATTCGAAGTGTCCTGTTGAATTACCCGGGTATTAATTTTGGCTTTACCCAGCCTATACAGATGCGGGTGTCAGAGATGCTCACTGGTAGTAGTGGCGATATTTCTATTAAGGTTTTTGGTCGTGATATTCACGTTTTGTCTGCGCTGGTCAACGATATCGGCGAGCTGACGCGACAAATCGAGGGCAGTGTCGATGTACAGGCGGCAGTCATGGAGGGGGGGAAGTTTCTCAACATAGAATTACACCCGGAGATTTCTCAACGCTATGGTATGTCGGTGGCAAGTTTTTCCCGGTATATAAAATCACAGCTCGAAGGTGTTGTGGTGTCAGAGCTCATACAGGGGAAAAAACGCACACCCATCGTTGTGGCAAATAGTCCCGAGGGAAGTCAATACTTGTCTACTATCAATGAGCTGCAGAAACATCTGGTCATCATGCCTGATAGCAGCCTCGCTGCAGTGCAGGACATTGCGCATGTTTCATTTAAAGAGGGCCCATTACTGATAGAGCGGGAAAAGGGCAAGCGCTTCGCTGTGGTAACAACAAATGTAAATGGCCGTGATATTGTGGGCTTTGTAGAAGAGCTGGACACAGTAATCAGGGAAAGTATAGATATGCCGACAGGTTATAGTGTGGTGTTCGGCGGCGAGTTTGAAAATCAGAAGAGGGCAACTAATAAGCTGTTGATGGTCATTCCCGTGGCGCTCCTCCTGATTATGATTATTCTTTTTACGACCTTTCAGTCGATGGCGAAAGCGGGCCTTATTCTGGCTAATGTGCCCTTCGCCATCATGGGCGGCATCATTGCCTTGTTTGTCAGTGGCGAGTACCTCTCCGTTCCCGCATCGGTAGGCTTGATTGCGTTGCTTGGTGTGGCCGTACTCAATGGCGTGGTTATGGTCAGTTATTTTGAGCAGACCCGATTGAGTGTCGCGGATTTAAGCTACCGTATAATCAATGGTTCTGTGCGGCGCCTGCGGCCTGTTCTAATGACCGCCACCACAGCGATGTTTGGTTTATTGCCGCTTGTTTTTGCAACCGGCCCTGGCGCCGAAATACAGAAGCCCCTGGCAATTGTGGTGATAGGCGGGTTGCTTAGTTCTACCGTTACCACCTTGTATCTGTTGCCGTTTTTCTATTATCGCATGGAGAAAAAAGCAAATGCCTGAATGTCAGATACTGACCCTGGTGGTGCCTGTCGATGTCAAGGATGATGTGGTTGACACTTTGATTGAAATGGAAGGGATTACCGGCTTCAATTTGGAGAAAATAGCTGGATTCAGTAAAGAACACAGCCGGTTCAACCTTCGTGAGCAGGTCGGGGGTTATCGGGAGCTATACCGCTTTGAAGTCATACACAGCAAGAAACAGCAGCCCTTATTACTCTCTGCTTTGCGTCCGGTTTGTGACGCACCGCGTATCAGGTACTGGATTACGCCCATTCTGGAGCAGGGTCATTTTGGGGAGGCTGCACAGGCCCCGTCTGCCAATGACTAAAATATTAGTGATGACCATTGTCTTGAGGCTGCTCTTTATTAAACGCCTTGAATCTATGGCTTGCATGTTGACTGTGGCAACTGACACAGGACTCGGAAAGCTTGGCGTAATAAAAACCAACTAATTCCATATGCTTTTCCTTGGAAACATGTTCCAGCATGCCAGCATACTCATGGAATTTTTGGTCACTTTGTAAAAAAGACGCTGGCAACTTGCTCTTTAGCTCGCGTTTTTGTGTATCTGTTATTTGCTGCTTAAGAATATAGCTGTTCTTTATTTTTCTAGCAATTTTTGCCACCTCATCTAAATCTCCCGACACATAAGCGGGAAGAATAGATTGCATCCCCTCCTGCAAGGAAAGCATTTCTTTACTCAACAAGGAGCGAAGTTCCGGTGATAGATCCTGCACGCCAGAATCGGCAGAGCCCAAGCTTGAAAAACAAGTAAAACAAATTGCAATGGCTGTTAATCTTGTAAGTTTCTTCATAATTCTTTATCTCGATTTGTATAGAACAGTTTATGTTTATTTACTTCACACGTCCCACAAATATTGGTGTTTCCGCCGCACAGTAGTGACGTTGCGTCTGTGCTTGGGCGTCTTGTTATACGTCGCGGCCTGATTCTTCCTTCCTGGTCCGGGATATTGCGCTATGTAGAAAAAATGATACTGGAGTAATTACCAGAAACAGCAAGGTGACGGCCGAAGGAACTCCCAGCAAGAACCATAAGCTGTCAGATGGAGAGAGGTCTATATCCAGAGTAATAGTCCCTTCGGCTTTTCCGATGGCCAGGGCCAATATGCCCAGTACCAGGCCAATTGCCAACGATGAGGAAAACGCGACCTTTAGCTGTAGAACAACATACTCACTGAACTTCACAATAACTCCTTACCTCTGAGACTGCATTGAATAACTTATAACGCACAAAGCTACGGCGGTGAAACCGTCGGTAGCCTTTACTTGTTAACTGCTTCCATCCTCGGCCTCCTGGATAAGGAAGTTTCTAAGCTGCCTTTCGCTGCGCATGGCGTACAGAATTACGACCTTAGACTGAGTATAACGGTAAAAAATACGACAAGGTCCAGGCACTAGCTCTCGATAGCGCTTGCCTTCTAACTGCGCAGGATATTTTCCCGAAGAAGGATGCTCCTCCAAACGCTGTATGTTAGAGAAAACACGACGAACTAGCGCTTTCGCGGCGGTAGGATTTTCAAGCGCAATATACTCAGCTATATCGTTGAGATCAGAAAGGGCGGATTCAGTCCAAATCAGCTGAGCCATTTGCTCAGGCTTTCCTTTGCCTTGGAGTTGCTTAAAGTTCGGCCTTCTAGGGCGGCCGTCTCACCGCGGGCTATACCTTCGAGAATTTTCATTCGGCGCTGCAACAATTCAAAATCTTCAAAATCGACCAAATAGGCCGAGGGCTTCCCATGCTCGGTTATTAGTACGGGCTCCTTAGATTTGTGCAGTTCGGATAGAATCTTGGTTGCTTGGCGCTTTAGTGTGGTGACTAATTCAGTTTTCATAGAAGTGATACTATTCTATCACTCAATGGTTGGCAAGAGGCAGTTAACGGCCACAACAACTGCGGGCGGTACGGCCGTCTGCTTTGCTCGTGCTTGTTAATATCGCGCAGGGCACTATCTTGAAAGCAAAATTTCCAGACGTCACAGGCCCGGTCTTTATTTGCCAGGCAGACATCAATTCAAGCCAAAATCTCCGCGGAGACGCATTTCGAGTGAGGTGTAGGCGCACATTAAGAGTTAATTAGAAGGCCAATACTTCCAGCACACTCTTCCTGAAGATTTCGATAAATAAATCAATTTCTTCGTGGGTGATAGATAGCGGCGGTGACATCACCATGTGGTCGCCCACAGGGCGGCACATCAAGCCGTTCTCGTAACAACGCTGGTGAATTTTTGGCCCCAGCGACTTGGCGGGTAGATCTCCCGAATCAAAACTTACCGCACCGAGCATGCCGTAACTGCGTATATCAATAAGCTGCGGAAGGTCGCGCAGGCCGTGCAGGGCATCTTCCCAGTACTGACCTTTTTCACCACTGCCACAGGTAAACAGGCCTTCGTCTTCGTAGATATCCAGGGAAGCCAGGCCTGCTGCTGCTGCAACCGGTGTGCCGGCGTAAGTGTTGCCGTGGAAAAACTCGGGCACAGTGGTGGGCGTGTTGTCGAAGATACTTTGTTGGATCTCATCCCGTACAAAGACGCCGCCCATGGGAACGGTGCCGCCATTGATACCTTTTGCAACGGTCATCATGTCGGGAATCACGTCAAACTCTACCGAGGCGAAAGCAGAGCCGGTACGGCCAAAGCCGGTGATTACTTCATCGAATATCAACAGAATATCGTGTTCGTCACAGAGTTCACGTATGCGCTTCAGGTAGCCTTTTGGCGGGACAACCACGCCACCTGCGCCAGAGATAGGCTCGATAATTACAGCGCAAATTGTATGGGCGCCGCGCATTGTAATAATGGCTTCGAAAGCGTCAGCCATCTCCTGGGTGCCGTGCTCCGGGCTGCCCCGGCTGAAGGCGTTCCTTTTTATGTCCAGCATACCGGGCAGCCAGTCTACCTGCTCCAGTACGGGGAAACCGTGACGGTTATTGGGCAGGCCCTGCATAGAAGTGCCGCCTACGTTTACACCGTGGTAGCCCTGTTCCCTAGAGATAAACCGGGTCTTGCTGCCTTTACCCCGAGTCTGTTGGTACAGGTGGGCAATTTTCAGGGCTGTATCCACAGCTTCGGATCCGGAGTTGGTGAAGAAAATCCGATTAATGCCTTCGGGTGTGTGTTTCATAAGCCGTTCGGCAAACTGGAATGCCGGTGGCGTACCAAACTGAAAGGGCGGGGCAAAATCAATCTGCATCAGCTGGGCGTGTACAGCATCGGCGACCGCCTTGCGCGCGTGGCCGATGTTACAGCACCACAGGCCCGCAGTTATATCCAGTACAGAGCGGTCGTCATCTGTGTAGAGAAAGCAGCCCTCTGCACGGGTGAACATACGGGGGTATTCTGCGAAGGCGCGGTTGTTGGTAAAGGGCTGCCACCAGTTTTCAAAATTCACATCTGTCATTTTTTGTCCTTTAAAGTTTACTTGTGCTCAGCGGTCAAGGCCGCCCATCAGCATGTATTTGATTTCCACGTAATCATCTATGCCGTACTTGGAGCCCTCGCGACCCGAACCGGATTCCTTGACACCACCAAAGGGCGCCATTTCGTTGGAGATAATGCCCTCGTTTATACCGACGATGCCGTATTCCAGAGCTTCGGCAACGCGCCACACCCGACCGATATCCCTGGTATAGAAGTAGGATGCCAGGCCAAACTCAGTATCGTTTGCCATGGAGATTACTTCCTCTTCGGTAGAAAATTTCACCACCGGTGCCACGGGGCCGAAGATTTCATTACGAAATACCGCCATGTCGGAGGTGACACCGGTGAGTACCGTGGGCTGGTAAAAACATCCACCCAGATCGTGGGGGTTACCGCCAAGGGCCACTTCGGCGCCGGCATCTATGGACGCCTGTACAAGCTTGTCGACATCTTGAACAGCCTTTCTATTAACCAGGGGGCCCACCATCACGTCGCTTTCAAAGCCATCGCCCACCTTCATTTCCGCCGCGGCTTTTACAAACTTCTCTACGAAGGCGTCGTAAATACCCTCTTGTACAAATAAGCGGTTGGAGCACACGCAGGTTTGCCCGGCGTTGCGGTACTTGGAAATGATGGCGCCGGCTACAGCAGAGTCCAGGTCGGCATCGTCAAAGACGATAAAAGGCGCGTTCCCACCCAGTTCCATGGAGGTTTTTTTCATGGTATCAGCGCATTGTGCTTCGAGCATTTTTCCCACCGGGGTGGAGCCGGTAAACGTTAATTTGCGCACAGTGGGGTTGGACGTTATCTCACTGCCAATGGCGGATGAGGCCCCGGCGATCACATTGAGAACGCCGGCGGGTACGCCAGCGCGCTCAGCGAGCTCTGCCATGGCAAAAGCAGACAGGGGTGTCTCACTTGCCGGTTTGATGACAATGCTGCAGCCAGCCGCCAGTGCCGGGGCCGCCTTTCTTGCGATCATGGCGTTGGGAAAATTCCACGGGGTGATTGCGGCAACAACACCAACCGGTTGTTTGATGCAGACTATGCGCCTGTCCGAAGAGGGGCCGGGTATAACATCACCATTGATGCGTTTTGCCTCCTCCCCGAACCACTCCATAAACGCGGCGCCGTAGGCAACTTCACCCCGGGATTCGGCCACGGGTTTGCCCTGTTCGGCCGTCATAATGATAGCCAGGTCTTCCTGGTACTCCATCATCAAGTCGTACCATTTGCGTAAAATATTTGAGCGACTCTTGGCGGGAAGCGCCTTCCAGCCCTTCATGGCCTCATCGGCCGCCGCAATGGCGCGCGCTGTCTCGCTGGCACCGAGTTTGGCCACTTCGGCAATTAGCTCACCGTTGGCCGGGTTGGTGACGGGAAATGTGTCGCCGTTGTCGGCGTCTACCCATTGTCCGTTAATGTAGGCCTGGCTTTTCAGCAAGGTAGGGTCAGAGAGAGAGAGTGACATGACATTATCCTTTTTATGATATGTGTGCATGAAGTATAGAAGAATTCTAAGTTTTGACAGCTTTAGATGCTATACCTGAACTTAGGTAGTCGTTGAATGCCCCAGCAGGCCAGCCAGAGGGTCATCCGAGCCAGGCCCGGGCTGCACCAGTGCATCAAAAAACAGTGAAAACAACTCGCCATGGGAGGAAAGTCCCAGCTTGTGGTAGATGTTCTTGCGATGAACCTGTTCGGTTTGTGTACTGATGCCCAACTGCTGAGCTGCGGTTTTGGAGGGGTATCCTTTTAGTATCAGCTGCACCACGTCGCGTTCTCTGGGTGTCAGGTAGCTGCTGCCAAATTGCTGGAGCAGGTTTTCCACGTGCAGATGGAGATTGGATTCCCGGGGTTCGCTTGGGCCGCCGTTTCGGGTGTTAACCCCAGTAGGCCACTGTTGCTCTACAAGTGCCGCGACTGTTCCAGCTATTTCCCCAAGCCTGGATTTGTCTCTTTTGCTGAACGCTCGCAGTGCCTGGGTTCGTTCCAGAGATACGGCAATGGGTGAGCCGTTGCCACTTTCCAGCAAAAAAACGGCCTGGTCCTTGACCCCGTTAGACTGGTAGTACAGCTTGTAATACTCGCTGTTTCGGAAATTGTCAGGTGCGATATCCAGAATATGGAAAAATCCTCGCATGCCAGTTTTTGCGCTGAGGTACAAAGGAGAGAGTAACCACAGGCGATTGCGATAAGCACTGCCAAAGCCGGATTGATCCCCATCGTGTAATGCGTTGTGGATAACGTGCAAGGCGCCGGTATCAGGGTAGGCCATGATGACCGCGCTGTCGAAGTTAGCCGCTGCACGAATAAACTCAAGCAGGGCGGGTGCGAAATCCCCACTCCCCAGAGCGTCAATGACCCTGGGTAGTGCAGAAGGGTAGGCATAGCTGGTGGACATATACTGTTTCCGAAATCAAAAACTCAACTGCGGCGCTTTCTGCGGGTCAGTTCATACTTGCGAACCATGCCCCGCAACTGATCGTAACTCAGTCCCAGCGCGTCTGCGGTGCGCCGTTGATTATGCCCGTTTTGGGCCAGCGCTTCCTCCAGTAATTGCTTTTCCAGGGCCTCAATGCGATCACTGAAGCCCGGTTCAGTTGGCTTCCCGGTGTCGGACCCAATGGCGTTGGCATCACCTCCTGGCGGTGGTTCTGTAGAAGGCTCTACGGATGACTCCGTGGAGTAGGGTGACTGGAATGGGTCGAGAACAACATCTCCTACTGCGGAAGTTGGGTCAGTCCAGCGGTAGAGCGAACGTTCTACCACATTTTTGAGTTCCCTCACATTTCCAGGCCAGCCGTGGTTATCCAGTGATGCAAGAGCCTCTGCTGTGAATCCCGGGAAAAACTCCCAGCCTATTTCTGTGCACATTTGCACGGCGAAGTGCTGGGCCAGTTCGGGGATGTCCTCCCGCCGCTGGGAGAGAGCGGGGAGGTGGATGACATCAAAACTCAGTCTGTCCAGCAGGTCTTCGCGAAACTTATGCTCTCGTGCAAGCTGCCGCAGGTCGCCGTTGGTCGCGGTGATAACCCGGACATCGACGTGCAGTGTTTTTTGGCCCCCCAGCCTCTCAAACTCACCGTATTCAATTAACCGCAACAGCTTTTCCTGCAAACCGGTTGACATGGTTGCCAATTCATCCAGGAAAAGTGTGCCGCTGTCTGCCCGCTCAAAACGTCCATGATGCGTGCGGCTTGCTCCTGTGAATGCACCGGGCTCATGGCCAAATAATTCTGATTCCAGTAGTTGTTCGGCAATTGCCGCGCAGTTTACTTTAAGAAAGGGTGCGTCCCATCGCGGCGAGAGAAAGTGCAAGCGCTCGGCGATTAACTCTTTGCCCGTACCGCGGTCCCCCATAATAATAACTGGGCGGTTAATAGGGGCGAGTTGTGAAACTCGGTCCAGAGCCAGGGCGAGAGCTGCAGAATTGCCAACCATACTTTCTTGTTGTCGATACATGGGCTAAATATACCACTTAAAGGTATAAATAACCTTATGAAAGGCTAAAAATACCTATTGATAATAGAGGGAGTTGTCCATTAGCAGCTGAGATGGACATAAATACTATATAAATCATAGGCATACAGAAGTTGGCACGTTATCTGTATTAGTAATAGCGTAGGTGAAAGAAATGACAGTCACATCAAGGTGCTGAAACGTAGGGAAGCCGAACAATGAAAACATTAGACGAACGATTTTTGATTTATTCCGCACTGGTTATTTTGTGTTGTACCTCCAGTGTTTTTTTCGGCTTAGCCGCGGGGTTCTGGAGTCTTATCCAGATTACCGCCGTCATCGAATTTATGTACTGGATTGGACTTCCAGCCAGTACTCACAGCGAACAATTCTAGTCAGTGAAGTAAAAGGAGAACCACCATGGGTATATTTTCCCGCATGACCGACATCATCAATTCCAATATCAGCGCCCTGCTGGACCAGGCGGAGGATCCCGAAAAGATGATCCGCCTGATTATTCAGGAGATGGAAGACACTCTGGTAGAAGTGCGAAGCTCATCCGCCCGGGTGCTAGCTGACCGCAAAACCGCAGCCAGGCATCTGGACCAGGTGCGGGCTGAGGCCCAGAGCTGGGAAGACAAAGCAAAGCTGGCCATTGACAAGGGCAGGGAAGACCTGGCTCGGGCCGCCCTACAAGAAAAGCGTGCCATTGAAGAAGAGCTGGCCGTTGTAGAGGCAGAACTGACTGCCACCGATGACCACATAGCCCAGCTCAATAATGAAGTGGCTCAGTTGCAACAAAAATTGACCGATGCCAAGTCCAAGCAGAAGGCTATGCTGATGCGCACCAAAACAGTGGAATCGCGCATCAAGGTTAAGCGCCAGATACACCGGGAAGCACTGGATAACGCTTTCCAACGCTTCGACCAGTTTGAGCGCCGTATGGACAACCTGGAGGGTCAGTTAGAGGTTATGGACATGGGCCGTGAGGTTCACCCCGATCTGGCCGCTGAAATCAATGCGCTGGAAGAGGACGATCGAATCAACGCTGAATTGGCGCGATTGAAGGCCGAGATGAGCGGCGGCACCAAACCCCAGGCTCAAGCTGAAACTGAGTAATCGGGTTGGTTATTGGCTTCATTAATGGCAGCATATCGATACATGGTATAGCTGCCCAAGGAACGAGTTAATGGAATTTTTTCAATTTATGTTTGTCCCGACCATTTTGTTCATGGTTGTTGTGGCGCCGATCTGGATTTCCATGCACTACCGCAGTGTAAACAAATCCTCTCGCAGCCTCAGCGAAGAAGATCGCGAATCGATTGAACACATGCTCGAGACCGTAGACAAACTCACTGACCGCATCGGGACTCTGGAATCCATACTGGATGCCGACCACCCCCAGTGGAAACAGAAAATGAGCCGCCGTGAGCGGGACGAGGAGTAGACGATGAGTAGAAGACATCGCAAGCGCAGGAAGAATTATGCCGGGGAGTGCGCGGGTAACTACCGCAGAGTTCAGTCCAGGAAGCGTTCTGGTTGGAGTATGAATCTGTACCGCAATACCCGCGAAGGCAAGGTGGCCGGAGTGTGTGCTGGCCTGGCGGATCACTGGGATGTTGCTCACTGGGTGATTCGGCTGGTGTTCATAGGTGCCTGCCTGTTTACCGGTATGTTGGCGATATGGGTTTATATTGGGGCGTGGTTTCTGATGGCGCCTCGTTCCTCGCGTCGCACTGAGTCTGGTGACCGCGTGGAAGAGCATGATCGCTACACAAACAAGGATGTGGAAATGGAATACGACGAGCGCCGTCACGATTATCGCCCCAAGAAGGTTTTTCGCTACAGCGACAGTGGTTCGGTGCGACTAAAACGCGCCAGGGAGCGCCTTGATGCGGCCCTGAGACGAGTGGAGAACATGGAATCCTATGTTACCTCTCGCCAGTACAACCTGAATAACGAGTTTTCTAAATTGTAGTTTTAGAAAACGCTCAACAACGCAAGTAAAACACCTCTCTCGATAGTGTGCTGCTATGCAGTAGGGGAGAGGTTCGTCCAAAAATAAGTGAGGCTCGTAGCTATAGACTAGTTATAGGCCAGTTCACGGGACACAATGGTAGGGATTAATGGCATGACTATCGGGTTCCACTTCACATTAAATCTGGCGATGCCCCACTGGGTGGGGATGACGGGTGTAATCTCGGTCGAACAGTGGATGGCTCTCAACCAATGCCTGAGTTTCACGGCGACATTGGGGCTTAACTAGTGCGCTGCCCCGTGCACATCCACAAGCTACAGCCATATCCCGATTCGATTTTGCTACCGTTTGGCGGCTTTACGCAAATAGGCAGGTGTGTATTTATCCTGCTTCATAAAGGGAACTGTGTAGTCAAATTCTTTACGCTCAAGGGTGATGAAGTTACTCACGTAATGCCCGGAAGGTAAGTCGTGAAACACCTGGGTGTGCTTGATGTAGCACTGCACGTCATATTGGTAATCGGAGAGGAAAAAGCCTACTCGCCAGAGGTTCTCGCGGCTGTCGAAGTTTTCTGACATCACCGGATTCCAGCTGTCTTCGTCGATATACCAGCGGCGTTTTTTGTAGGCGTGGCGCTTGCCGGGAGCCAGGTTGGCCTCGACGATCCATACACGATGCAATTCAAAGCGGACATACTTCGGGTTGAGGTGAAACTTTGTCAGGTGATCATCAAGATTGCCATAGGCCGGATTATTGAATTTGTAGTTGTGGTAGGGGATATAGGTTTCTTTCTTCCCCAGCAATTTGTAGGTAAAGCGGTCAAACGCGCCGTTGAAGCCCTTATGGTCATCGATGGTTTGTAGTCCGCCGGGACCATCGGGGTTGTCATAGCCAATGGCGGGGGCTTTGCGCACGCGCCGGGTACCCGGATCATACTGCCAGGCATTGCGATTGTTTGCCTTGTAATCCAGAGGGTCCTGAACCGCGGTTATCTGGCCCTTTTTTCGCGGTGGAGCGAGCCGGGTTGTCAGTGTGTACACCACTCTGTCGCCTACTGCATCCTCAGTCGTAGGTACCGGATTGTCCGGGTTATTAAAGGGAAAAGACTGCTTGAAATCAACGGCGTCGTGAGCGCGTTCGCCATTGGAAAATACACCATAACCATCGTACTTGCCACTTACCGAAGCGTGGCAGGTATTGGTGCGGGTATTCCACATCACTTCCTCGGGGCCGGCAGGAAAGGGGAATGCGAGGCCCCCGGTGTAGTTCTGAACTGATTCAACCCCATTGCTTAGCTCTGTATGGGTGGCATTCCACCTGGCTTTTATTATTGCCTTGTCGGGATAGCTAAAGTCTCGGTGGGAGGGGTAAACTTCCATTTTAAAAGTTGGATACCGATCAAACATGGCGACCTGTCCCTCGGAAAGACGGTCTTTGTATTGATTGTAGTTCTCAGGTGTGATCGAGAATAGTGGTTGTTCGTCACCGTAGGGGTCCGGTGGTTTGCTGCCCGGGCCATCATACACAAGGCCCGGTGGTACACCTTTCCACTTGCCGCTCCATTTGGGAATACTGCCATCTTTGTTAGCGGCAAGTTCGCCGCCCAGGGGCGTCAGGTCTACGCCCAGGCGTGCCGCTTCCTCCTCGGAAACCTTTGCATTGGCGAGGCTGATTGTAAGCAAAATCGAAGCCAATCCGCTGATAATGGGTAGTCTTGATTTATGCATAGTGTTGTTCTCCCACTTATATCTAAAACGTATATTTGACAATGAGTGCAATATTGTCACGGTCGCTTAATACCCTGTCTTCGGGTTTGTCGTTACCAAAATACCAGGCGTATTTGGCAGAGAACTGCCAGTTTGTCAGATAGAAGGCATCTACTCCAATAGCGGCGACTTTCTGGCCTTCTTTCAGACCATTATTGAGCGCAATTGCATTGCCATAACCGTCGACATCGTGTTTAAAGCTTATGGGTACGGTGATGTCCATGCCGGAAAGTACCGAGAAATACTGCAGTTGCGCCAGCATAGAGTAGCCCCAGGCCGTTTCCGTGACAGCCATATTAGTGCCGGGATCATTGAAACCCAACGGTGGGGGGACCAGGCTGCTGCCACCCAGGTTGTTGCCCTGGTAGTTTACCTCGCCCAGCAGGATGATTTGATCCGCAAGCCAGGGCAAGGCCGTATAGATGTCGGTGAACCCGGCTGACAGTTGCCAGTAATGACCGCGAATAACATCACTGCGTTTCAGGATACCATCGGCCCCCAACACAGAGCTCAAGTCGATGAAGGGCATATTATCGGAGTAGGCTCCATCCATGTAAACCTGGGCTTCTCCAAGCGTGGTACTGAAGCTGCCCGCCCAAACGTCAATATCCCCGGTATAAATTTCCCGTGTGGTCCCGGTAAACGTCGCCAGGTCCAGATTGACCTCGGCTCCGGGAATGTTGGCATGAGATCGAGTGTAATACAGCTCAAAGTTTGTACCATAGTCGCTTATATAGCGGGCGGCCAGACCCCACTGGCCATCGTCTTCAGGAGCCAGGCGGTGTAGTACCTCACCGGACCCCAATGGGCCAAGCAGGATTCGCTCTGCGCCAGGGCCTGTTGTGTCACTGCTGCTGAAATAACTACCGACACCCGGCAGCGTGGATTTCTCCCAGTCGAGCTTATAGTAGGTTTCCACCCCAAAGTTATTGCTGAAGTCCCACTTGAGATTGATGGCCGAGGTGGGCAGAAGGATTTCCTTTACCTCCGCTCCGGGAGACAACGCAGCGACAGCATCAATGGGGTTTTGTAAGGCATTGATGCCGGAGAACAGAGTCGATTCTCCCCAGCTGATAATCTGGCGACCAAAGCGGACGGCTCCCGACTGATCACCCAGGCCGAAGGAATAACTGACAAATGCATCCAGTAGCCGGGTACGGCGGCCGTGCTCGGCGATAGTGTCCCGGGGAAACTCTCCCTGTTGCACCGTGCCCCCGCCGAAAAAACCGTTGTTGTAGCTCAGGTAGCCGTTGTCGCTTATGTCGGTATCGTTATTGTGGTAGACGTAGTCGTAAACCGCATCGCCGCGAATAAAAAATGACAAGTCCTTATATTCGCCCCCCACCTCGAGGATGATATTGCCCCGGGCGGAGATCAGGCCGGGGTCAAAGTTGTTGTTGCCGTCGTTGAAGTTGCCCGCTGCCGTGCCATCTGCCAATGCCTTGTCTCTGGACTCGGTGCGCCACTGGGTCGCGGCACCCAGGGTGGTGTCCACATTGAGTAGGAACTCATCAAATTCAAATTCCAGTGCATGAACTTGTGCGCAGGCCAGCCAAAGCCCTGTCAGGGCAGTTCCTCCCAGCATCCGACTTAGACGCTTTCTCTGTAAGATTTTTTTCATGGGGTACGCGCTCCTTGCTGGCCGTCGGTCAGATCGCTGGAAATATCTTTCGGTTTAATCAACAGATACGCGAGGCCAGGCAACAGCCAAAGCGCGCCCACCATATTCAATAAAAACATGAAGGTTAGCAGCATACCCATGTCGGCCTGAAACTTGATGGGCGACATTATCCAGGTAATAACACCTACAGCGAGGGCGAAACCGGTAAACGCAACTGCACGCCCTGTCGTTGAAAGTGCCCGGTAGTAGGCCTCTCGCATATCCAGGCCCTGCTTCAGGTAATAGGTGAGGCGCGTGTAAATATAAATGCCATAGTCAACGCCCACCCCGACTCCCAGGGCCACTACGGGCAGCGTGGCAACTTTAATCCCTATCCCCAGTTCGGCCATCAACGCCTGGCTCAGTGCAGATGTGAGTGCCAGGGGTATGATGATACAGATCACTGCCACGCCACTGCGAAAGCTGAGAAATATCAGGGCAGCCACCACCACGTAAACCAGTGCGAGAATCTGTTTTTGCGCCACTGCAATTTCTTCATTGGTAGCAGCCTCAATGCCCGCGTTTCCCGCAGCCAGTTGAAATCTTATATGGTCGTTATCGTTATCCCGGGCAAATGTGTCAGCTGCTGCCACCACCCGCTCCAGGGTTTCTGCCTTGTGGTCATCCAGGAAAATAGCAACGATGGCCAGGCTGCAATTGAGGTTCATCAAAGCCCTGGGCACATTGGCGGCAGCACCATCCAGTGCCCGCTGATTACGGGACACGGTTTGCCAGCGCGGGTTGCCTTCGTTGAGGCCCATGGAGGTACGGCGAATAACATCTGCCAGCGAAATAACCGACTGCACGCCCTTCACATTTTGCATGTACCAGCTGAATTTATCGATGAGAACCACGTTCTCGTAAAGGGCGCAGGCCTCGACCGGCGTTTCGACCATTGCCACCAGAATGTCTGTGCTAACGGCGTAGTTTGCTGTGATATAGGCATTGTCCAGGTTGTAGCGGGAATCTGCCCGCAGTTCAGGGGCTCCGGCATCCAGGTCCCCAATTTCCATTTTTTGCCCGCCGACAATTCCAACAGCGAAACCAAGCAGGGCAATAAGTACGGAAACTATAGCGACCTTACGGGTGGCACAGGCAGATATTAGGTACCAGAGCTTGTGGTGGTGAGCTGGGTCAACCGCCATATGTCTTAAACCCTTTTCCCTTATACCGATGTAGGACATGATTACCGGTAGCAATACCAGGTTGGTAAAAATGATGGCGGCCACGCCGACACTGGCGGCGATCCCCAGTTCCTGAATCACTTCAATGTCGATAACCAGCAAAGTCATAAAACCGATACCATCACTGAGTAACGCGGTCATGCCCGCAACATAGAGCAACCTGAACGCCAGCCTGGCGGCGAGCAGGGGGTCACTTATACTTTGCATTTGCAAGGCAATCGCGTTAACCACCTGCACCCCGTGACTTACGCCAACCGCCAGAATTAGAAATGGCACGAGTATGGAGTAGGCGTTGAGTCCAAACCCCAGTAAATTTAGCAGGCCCAGTTGCCAGATAACCGCAATCACGGAGCAGGCCAATGGCGCCAGGGTGGCACGGAGGTCTCGGGTATACAGGCCCAACAGGATGAAAGTGATAAGCAGGGTTATAATGGCGAACAGAACAATAGCGCCTATTCCCTCCAGTAAATCTCCTATAATTTTGGGGAAGCCGATAATATGAACGTGAATATTGTCATTCTCGTATCCTTGGCGAACAAGCTTTTCCAAATTGCGTGAAAACTCCAGATAATTCAGGCGCTGGCCTGTCGTGGGGGCTACGTCGTAGATCGGAACCTCGATAATTGTCGACTTAAAGTCGTTTGCCACCATGCGCCCGACGATGCCGGAACGAGTCAGGTTAAGGCGCAATTGCTGCAAACTTGTCTCGGAACCATCGTAGTCCTGCGGAATAACCGAGCCCGCTTCAAAGCCCTCCTCGGTAACCATGACCCAGCGCACATTGGGGCTCCAGAGGCTGAGCAGGCCGTTTTTGTTGACGCCGGGAATATAGAAGATTTCATCCACTATCTGCCCCAGGGTGGACAGGTATTCGTCATTAAAAATATCGCCTTCGCGCACCGACACAGAGACTTTGAGGCTGGTTCCGCTGGCCATCAAATCCTTGATATGCTCATTCATTTTCTGAACGAAAGGGTGGCCCTGGGGTATCAACTTCTGGAAGCTGGCATCGGGTTTCAAATGGTAGGCCTGGTAGCCGAGAAACAAGGTTAACAGAGCAAAAAACAGCAGCAGGCCAGGGCGGTTCGTGCAGAAAATCAGCCGCTCCGGCAAGCGGGCGGTCTCCAGGGCCGGATACTTGATAGTGTTATCTTTTTGCCCTGTGCTCACGGGCTTACCCGCGCAGTCGAGGTGTTTTCGATAAGTCGCCTTGACCCCCCTTCGCCGCTGAGAAGATAGTGCCCGTCTGTCGTAGGAGCAATGCCGTAAACACCCAGAGAGGAGGCCTGCACCAGAACTGTAAAACTTTCACCGTTATCTTCGCTGCGGGTTACGGTGCCGTTCGAACCTACGAAAGTCAGGCGACCTTCCCGCGTAGCGCAGGCACCAAATAGGCTGCCTTGTACTTTTGATTGCACTTCGGCCCAGTTCAAGCCGTTATCTGTGGAGCGATAAACAGTGCCGCGCAGCCCGTAGGCAAACAGGCTGCGGCTAGCCGGGTTGGTTACAAGCCCGAAAAAACTACCTTCATAACCGCTGTCTGTAGCCTTCCAACTCTCCCCGGCTGTGGAGGAACGAAAAATAGTACCCCACTCTGAAGCCAGAAACAGTGTGCCATCCGCAGTGCCAATCACTCCGTTGAAGTGGAGTTGATCTGGGTTGTCGACCTTAGGCGACCAGTCCAGCCAATTGCGGCCACCGTTGGACGTGTGGAGCAGAGTGCCATACGCCCCGGCCGCCCATCCGCGTTGCTCATCGGCAAACCACACATCCATCAATGGCGGCGCGAATACGGCTTCCTCCAGACTCAATTGCGCCTGGGCAGAGACGCCGTCACGTTGCAGTTCCCAGTTTATCCCGCCGTCATGGCTGGCAAGCACATTGCCGTCGTGCCCAACTGCCCAGCCCAGTTTGGCATTAATGAAAAATACCCGTGTCAACATCGCAGATGTGGGCACTATCGCCTGCACCCAGGAATTGCCATTGTCATCGGAATACAGAATATGGCCGCGTTCGCCTACGGCTACCAGGCGATCTCCGGCTGCCGCGATATCTAGTAGGAGCGAGGTGGCGGCCTTACCCATTTGCATAGCGTAATTGGCCGGGGCTGGCCAGGCGGAAAACGACAACAGGCACAGAACTGCCAGGGGTAGCAATATCTGATATGAGTGTCTGAGCGCTTGTTGCTTCACTGTAGTGTCCCCCCAGACGCCGACCAAGCAGAGAGCCGGGCATCATGTAAAATACACGCCTGCTATTTATGGCACAAGGTGCAGATTCTTTCCTTGATACAGGTCACGTCAGCTATCTCACGACTATAGTACAAGTGATATGAGCGCGGGGTACGAATACCTATACCACAGCTGCGCCACTGTGAGAGGGGGTGCTGGGAGAGCGCTTAACCTGGCTCGGCGCGAAGTAATGCCTGACGCAGAGCCATGGCCTGGGACTTGATTCGCACGATATTGTCAGGACCCATACGAAGCAGAAGTTTTTGCACGCCTGACAGGGATTCAAATCTGGAATCGACATACAGATACACTGATTCCTTGCGCTTTACGGCAAGTGGTTCGTGTAGCTCCGGCGTCACCAGAATGCGATCCAGTGAGCGTATCAAGGCATTGTCAAATTCATCGGCCGGGTAGCCCAGTCCGGCGTAGGCCTGCTCCAGCAGAGGCCTGAAAATATTGAAGGCAGAGACGAGCGTATCGGTATTCAGGTCGGCAATTGCGGCCGCGTAGGCATCGTAGCGTTGGTAGCTGGTGGGGTCCATGTAGCTTTGCTTATCAATGCTGACAATACTGAACTTCCCCGCAGGGCGCTTGATAGGCAATGCCTTGTAGGGTACGTGTCCCTGGCTGAGGCCATCGACGACACCTGCGCAGCGCTGCACGAGGTTATCTGCCGCCAGAGTTGTCATGAGAAGGTTTGATGTTCCCGCATCGGCGAGCGCTAGCCGCAATGCCTGGTCACTTTGTTCCAGTGTAAGTGCCTCCGGCTTTGTCGCCTCCTCTGGCAGGGACTCAGGCTCGGCCACATGAACAGGAATGTCGGGTGCGGGCGGCAAGACCACTGCGGCTGGGGGCGGGTCAAGTTTGAGCGGTGCCGTATCCGCCGTTTGTACCGGGCCCGGTGAGTCTTTTTGAGTGTAGACGTACACGAAAATGACCACGACCGCAGCCACGGCGAACAGCGCCCAATGCGGCTTGCGGCGTTTAACGGTACTTGATAGACGTTCTTCGGCTTCGCTGCGCATGCTGTCGCTCCCTGCTATTTTAAGCAAATAATATCACTGTGCAGTCTAAGACCACAAAGACGGGCAGAAAGTTGCATCTAAAGATGGCTGTGTTTAACTGTCGGGAATATGCCCAAGCGTTTTTTAATCGGACTGATACTCTTCTTTGCCATCGCGGCGGGTTTGTATCAGGTACGTATCCAGTTACTCACCGCGGCTTTTAACAATGCTTTGGCGCAGGCCGATATACGCCTGCTGCAATTGGAGGGTCTGGAGCTGGGTTGGGATGGGGTGGATGTTGACATGCTGGTGCTGGGTGTTGGGCACGACAGCGCTACACAGATACTTCAGGGTGTACATCTCGCGTACAGCATCATCGATGTCCAGCCACACTCACTTGCGGTGAAGCGCGCTGTATTGACCTTTCCGGCCGATGGTGAAGGCCAGCAAGACAGCAATACACCCCTGCTGTTGTCCGATATTCTCGATCAGGTTCTGGCGGGGCCGCTGCACTCTGTCGACCTTAAGGAGCTTGAGGTGCGAGGGTTTTCTTCACCGGCACTACACCCGCCAGTGAGTCTTCAGGCGAGATGGGAGGAGGGCGAATTTTTCCTGGAGGCTGCAGACAGGGACAAGCAGCTGCATCTTCAACTCAATCGCCTGTCGGGCAATGATCGGTTTCTGAGCGTGAAGCTGGAACATTCCAGCGGGCCCGCTATCGACTTATCGGCCACTATCACCCGGCGGGACAGTCGACATCACATCGAAGGGGCGGGCCAGCTATGGCTTGATTCGAGCTTGCTAATGCTAGCGGGACTGGTGGATTTACCAGAGCCGCTTAGCGCAGTTTCTGGCGATGTGTTGTATCAATTATCAGGCGAACTGGACGACGATTTACAGGCTTTGGAAGTGCAAAACTGGGAGCTGCAGCTGCTCCCACAGACAGCACTGGAGGTGGGGCTGGTCAATGCAGACACAGAAGTTTCTGTGCAATTGAGCTTGCCCCAGCCGTTGATCGTCACCGTGCAGCCCGGGATTGATAAAGAGGTCGCTGTTTCACTAGCCGGGCGGGTGGTTAACTGGCAGCTGACTGAAAAACTTCAATCCGTAGAAGCCGAGGGCGAGCTGTCAGCTATCCAATGCCAGTATTTGATAACACTGAACTGTGAGGCAATGCTGAGCCTGGCTCTAAATGCAGCGCACATATCAGTGCCTGGTGATCAAGCCATCGCTCTGCAAAACCCAAGCTTACAGTTGTCGGGAAAATTGATCCTGGACGCTGAGAAGCTGTCGGCAGAGCTGGAATCTGGCCAATGGCTGAGCGCAGATTTGCTGACTCAGGGTGATATCCAGGTGGTTGAACCGATATTAATTGCTAACAGTGCAGGACATCTGCAATACCGGCTGGCTGAAGGGGAGTTAAGCCTGAGAGTCGATGAGCTCCAGCTTGGCTTGCCCCAGGTTCAAATGCCGGAATTGAACGTGGCAACGCTGTTGCAACTGCAGGTAGTGGAGTTGTCCCGCAATGTAGATGGGCTGCTGAACGCCAGTGCCCGGGTACACGCAGATGCGATCAGTTTGCAGCGACCCGACACCTGGCTGCCGGCCCTGAGTCTCGATTCGACAGTGGAATTAAACGGGCAGAGAATAACTTTTGCAGGCGATGTGCGCGGCAATGGCCAGTTACCGCTGTTCAATATTGCGGCTGATTACCAACTGGATGCCGAGCGCGGTAGTGCGCGAATACTGGCTAAAGACATGACGTTTGGCACCGATGGCAGTCGCCTGTCACAGCAGTTTTCTTACTGGCCTTTCGAATGGGATATCTTCGATGGCAGCCTGACTATGGACCTCGGGCTTTACTGGAAAAACGCAGAGCAGGGCATTGAAATCCAGGGAGAAATTAAACACAAGGTGTTGGGTGTTGCGGGTGTTTATAGCGATATCGGCTTCCTGGGCCTCGATGTTGATTTTGCTGCAGAGATTCAGTCATTGGACCAACTAGTCACGACAAGGCCCGCGACCATTTCCTTGGCGTTACTGGATGTGGGTGTGCCGATTGAGGCGATTAAAACCCGGTTTCGGGTGGACGTAGCGCGTCGGGAATTGAAAATTGAATCGGCGGAGGCGCAATTATTCGACGGTCGTGTCTGGATTGAGGAGGCGACGTACAGGGCGGGCAGAGGCCACAATCCAATATTTATCGGTGTCGATGGGATGCAACTGGACAAGCTATTGCAGCTGGCCGGCTACGATGCCGTACGCGGTACTGGCACTATCAGTGGCCTGTTACCCCTGGACGTTAACGAGGCGGGGTTTACCATGAAGCGCGGTATGTTAGCCGCCAAAGCCCCAGGGGGGGTATTCAGCTACCAGACAGAAATTGTCGCAGGTACCAACCCCGCCATGGTGCAGGTGATAGAGGCGCTGAGAAATTACCACTATTCAATTTTCCAGATTGAGGCGGACTATCTGGAAAATGGGGATCTGGTGTTGGCCATGGTACTACGCGGCAGTAACCCGGAATTACAGCAGGGCCGGCCTATACATTTAAACCTCAATGTTACTGATAATATACCGACCTTATTAAGGAGCTTGCAGTCGGGGCGGGTGATTGCTGACAAGGTGAGCAAAAAGGTAGGGGGCAGTGCTCGCTAGGGCGTATTGAACCTTTGTACGCGAGCGCATTCTAATGTTAGTCTGAACACGGTTTACCTGAAGAGATCGAGAAGAGATGCTGAAAACTGTACTGTTAAGCCTGCTAATGATTGCAATGCTCGGTGCCTGTACGCCCACAGTACAAGTGGCGGCCCCGGACAAGCCGATTGAAATTAATTTAAATATCAAAATCGAACACGAAATTCGAGTCAGGGTAGACAAGGACCTGGATGAATTATTCGATGAAGATAGTGAACTGTTCTAGGAGGCAAAAAATGAAGCATATCTTAATGGGATTCTGCCTGATGTTGCTGGGCTCCAATATTGCCTTTGCATTGTCTTTGCAGGAGGCCAAGAGCAGTGGCCTGGTGGGTGAGCGCAATGACGGTTACGTCGGGTATGTTGTGACCCCGCCGCAGGATGAGGTAAAGACGGTGGTCAAGGCGGTCAATAACAAGCGTCGGGCCAAATTTACGCAATCCGCAAAAAGTAATAATTTGAAGACCGAGCAAGTGGCCAACCGTTTTTACCAGCGGGCATTACAGGCCACAGAAAAGGGGAATTTTTATCAGGATGCCAGCGGCGCATGGGTGAAAAAATGACAGGGATGCTATCCGAAGCTCATATTCCACCTCCCAGTCCCTGGTTAGCCCTCACAGAGATTCATCGCGCAGTAGTGGATATCGTGTCCCTGCGCCTCAGTCGCAGGGCACTGGCTTTTGCGCCCACAGGCGATGGCCATCCCGTTATGGTGTTGCCCGGCTTTATGGGTGACGATGGTTACAGTGCCGCTTTCCGGCGATTTCTGGGCAAGCGTAACTACGAGGTGCACGGTTGGGGCCTGGGCAGAAACCTGGGGCCACGTGACGGCGTCCTTCAGGGCATGGAGCAGCGCGTACGGGAGTTGTATGAGCGCTACGGCGGCCCAATTTCCCTGGTGGGACATAGCCTGGGTGGGTTATATGCCCGGGAATTGGCCAGAAAAATGCCAGAGTGTGTACGCCAGGTGATTTCCCTGGGTAGCCCCTTCGGCGAGGGACGGCTGTCTGCCTCCTACCCTGGCAAGCTATTTGCCGCTTTGAATCCGATGGATGAACTGCCCCTGGACCAGGACCAGCTTTGTGTCGCGCCTCCTGTGCCCACGACAGCGGTGTACTCCCATGGGGACGGTGTTGTGAACTGGTTGACCACAGTGCAGTACAATGGCCATGACCAGACCCAGAATATAAGAGTGCGGGGCAGTCACTGTGGTATGACTGTGAACCCCACAGTGTGGTTTCTTGTGGCCGAACGTCTTGCCCAGGAACACGGCGAGTGGCAACCCTTTGAAAGCCGAAGCTGGGGCAATATTTTATATCCCGCGGGGAAGAAAAAGGCGCGCGCCTAGTCTCTCTGCCAGCCCGGCAGGCTTTTTAATCCGTGACCTGTTTCAGGGCCCGGGCGTGAAAACCAATATGGCTGCCGACGAAACTGGCGATAAAGAAGTAACTGTGGTCATATCCCGGCTGTCGGCGAATGGTGGCCTCATAGCCGGTATCCGCACAGACCTGTTCCAGTAGCTCGGTCTTTAATTGCTCCTCCAGAAAATTGTCGGCCTCACCCTGGTCGACCAGCATGGGTATCTGGCTGGCACCACTGGCAATTAATTCGCAGCTGTCATAGTTTTTCCAGCTCTGCAATTCGTCTCCCAGGTAGTTGCCCAGAGCTTTCCTTCCCCAGGGGCACCGGGTGGGTGCGACAATGGGTGAAAAGGCCGACACCGATTGGTACCGACCCGGATTGCGCAGGGCGATGCTCAGGGCTCCGTGCCCTCCCATGGAATGGCCAAAAATTGAGCAGCGCTGTGGCTGTACCGGAAAATTATCCGCTATCAGCTTTGGCAGTTCCTCGGTGATATAATCGTACATGTGATAATGGGTATTCCAGGGCGCCTGGGTGGCGTTGACGTAAAAACCGGCACCCAGTCCAAAGTCCCAGTCCTGGTTGGGGTCGTCGGGGACAGCGTCACCCCGCGGACTGGTATCCGGTGTGACTATGGCCACACCGTGTTCGGCGGCATAGCGTTGAGCCCCCGCTTTTTGCACGAAATTCTCATCGGTACAGGTGAGACCTGAAAGCCAGTAAAGCACAGGCACGTTCTCCTGCGCCGCCTGTGGCGGTAGATAAACAGAGAAATTCATATCACAACGCAGTGCCGTAGAGCTGTGCTTGAAGCGCTGCTGCAGGCCGTCCCAGCAGCGGACTTCGCTAATTTTTTCCAGAGCCATATTTACATTCCATTCGGATTAATAAATTACGACGGAGCGGATGCTCTCTCCCGAGTGCATCAAGTCGAAGGCTTTATTGATATCCTCCAGAGGCATAGTGTGAGTAATTAAATCGTCGATATTTATTTTTCCGTCCATATACCAGTCGACGATTTTTGGTACGTCGGTTCTGCCGCGGGCGCCACCGAAGGCCACGCCGTGCCAGGAGCGACCGGTAACGAGCTGAAACGGACGTGTTGAAATTTCCTGGCCAGCGCCCGCCACACCAATGATGTAGGATTCCCCCCAGCCCTTGTGACAGCACTCCAGTGCCTGCCGCATAACATTGACATTGCCGATACATTCAAAGCTATAGTCGGCACCGCCGCTGGTTAAATCCTGTATGGCGGAGACCACATCACTTACCTCATTAGGGTTGATGAAGTGGGTCATGCCGAAGGCTTTTCCCAGGGCCTCGCGCTTCGGGTTCAGGTCTACACCGATAATTTTGTCGGCGCCCACCATGCGGGCGCCCTGGATTACATTGAGTCCTATACCACCCAGCCCGAATACCACCACATTTGCACCGGGCTCGACCTTGGCGGTGAACGCCACTGCGCCGACACCGGTGGTGACGCCGCAGCCGATATAGCAGATTTTTTCGAAGGGGGCATCCTCACGTACCTTTGCCAGGGCTATTTCGGGCAGTACGGTAAAATTCGAGAATGTAGAGCAACCCATGTAGTGCAATATGGGTTCGCCATCCAGGGAAAACCGGCTGCTGCCGTCGGGCATAAGGCCCTGGCCCTGTGTTTCGCGAATGGACTGGCACAGGTTGGTTTTGGGGTGAAGGCAGAAGTCGCATTCGCGGCACTCCGGCGTATACAGCGGAATGACGTGGTCGCCGGGCTTGAGCGAACGCACACCGGCACCCACCTCCCTGACAATGCCCGCTCCCTCGTGGCCGAGAATGGCGGGGAAAGCGCCCTCGGGATCATCTCCGGACAAAGTAAATGCATCGGTATGGCAGACGCCCGTGGCCATAATCTCCACCAGAACTTCACCGGCCTGTGGCCCCTGAAGGTCCACCTCGGCAATTTCCAGCGGCTTGCCCGCACCGAAGGCAATAGCGGCCTTTGTTTTCATTTTGTTTCTCCTTGGAGGGGAATGTCTTATGCTACTCGCTGGGACACTATAACGATCGTCGGTAAAGCTGTCGATTTAATAAGAAGTAAGGGGCGTCAATAGCTGATGTTGCACCGAATTTGGTTGGGATTCTTTGTCATCGCATTTGCCAGCGGTTTATTCCAGTGGCTGGGCAATGGCGATTACCAGGTATTTCAGCGCATGGTGACAGCACTGTTCGAGATGGCAGGCCTGTCAGTTGAGCTGGCGATAGGCCTTATTGGCCTGATGGCATTCTGGCTGGGAATTGTCTCGGTGGGGGAGGCCAGTGGGCTGATTAATAAGCTCGCCAGCCTGTTATCGCCCCTGTTCACCCGCCTGATGCCCGAGGTGCCCAGGGGGCATCCCGCCATTTCATCCATGACGCTTAATCTCTCCGCCAATATCCTCGGACTGGATAATGCCGCCACGCCCCTGGGCATTAAGGCGATGAAAGACCTGCAAACCCTGAACACCACACCGGATGTCGCCAGCAATGCACAGATATTGTTTCTGGTACTGAACACCTCCTCGGTCACCCTGTTTCCGGTAACTATTTTATTATACCGAGCACAAATGGGGGCCGCTGATCCCGCATCGATTTTTATTCCTATATTAATCGCCACAAGCTGTTCAACCGTAGTGGGGCTACTCGTTACCGCATGGGTGCAACGTATAAAACTATGGGACACCCTGATAATGGCCTGCCTGCTAGGTGGTTTTGTACTGATGCTGGCTTTTGTTGGCTGGCTGTCTACCCTGACCGCGACAGAGCTGCAGAGGCAATCCAGCCTGATCAGCAATCTCTCCATTATTGGGCTGATTCTGCTTTTTCTCAGTGTCGCCCACAAGAAGAAGGTCAATGTTTATGAAACGTTCATAGAGGGAGCCAAACAGGGTTTTGAAACCGCCATCAATATTATTCCCTATCTGTTGGCTATGTTGGTCGCCATCGGGGTGTTCAGGGCCAGTGGTGCACTGGACGTTGTCATGGACGGTCTGCGGGCAGGCGTGAGTTTTTTTGGCTGGGATACGCGCTGGGTAGATACGATGCCTACGGCTTTCATGAAGCCTCTCTCCGGCTCGGGGGCGAGGGCGATGATGATAGATACGATGAGTACTTTTGGTGTCGACTCCTTCCAGGGGCGGCTTGCTGCCACCATGCAGGGCTCTACCGAAACCACCTTTTATGTACTGGCCGTTTATTTTGGTGCCGTGGGCATCCGTCATACACGGCATGCATTACTCTGTGGGCTCTCGGCGGATTTTGCCGGCATCAGTGCCGCAATTGCTGTAGCCTATTGGTTTTATGGTTAGGGCAATACGCTAAAGATGACCTCCCCGATAGAGCACTCCATTCTGGCGACTTTTATTTTACCCATCGCGCAAGCCCTGCGCCTCAGGGGTATCGACGCAATGGAAGTTATCGAAGATGCGGGTATAGACCCCGCGGGTGTCATCAACCCTGATCGTCGTATTCCCATCGATGCCATGCAGACATTAATGCGGCGTTGCGTTGAGCTTACAGGAGATGAAGCCTTCGGACTGTTGGCGGCGGAGCAATTACAGCCACAGGTTCTGCACGGTCTCGGCCTGGCGTGGCTGGCCAGCGATACGGTTTACGACGGTCTGAAAAGAACGGTTCGTTTTGGACAGTTAATGAGCACGGGTGCTGTTCTACGCCTCGAGGAGGAGGGTGAACTCGTGCACCTGATAATTGACCGGGCTGTCGATGTCGAAGGGTTTGCCTACGCCTCCAGGGATTTTGGTATAGGCATGATTTTGCGCATGTGTCGCCTCGCCCTGGGTGAATTTATCGCCCCGGTCAAAATCGAGATTGAACGCCCAGCACCCGTAGATCCGGCTCGCTTTGAGTATATGCTCAGCGCCCCGGTAACGTTTGAATGTGAGACAACGCGGCTGACCTTTTACCTGCCGGACATTATCGAGCCCCTGGCCACGGGAGACCCGGCT
>JADFVW010000169.1 GCA_015222725.1 Pseudomonadota bacterium
CTGGGATTACCCGGGCAGTTTTACCCTGGTTAATTTTGATGAGGCCGGCTCTTGTCGGGCTGCTCTGGATGGGTTTGAATATTCTACCTTTATTGGTCGTCAAACTGTCGCGATAGCGGAGCTGTCGGGGTACCTGGTTCCGCCTGAAACCGTTGGCGAATACGCCCCTGTTAAAGCCTATTGCCATTCCCGGCAACATATCGCTGTAGCTAGAAGTTATTCCGCGGTCACCGGTGCGCTGACAGTTGTGCTCATCGGAGTAATCGCTTTGATGTTGATACCCGCGCGCCCGGAAGTGGCATGGACGGCCAGCGGCCTGCTGGCCCTGTCGGGCTTTCACATGAGCGAATCGCATACGGGAACTGTGGATGCGCCCTCTATCTTTTTTATATACCTGTTTTTCGCGGTGCTGATTTTTGCTCTCAGGCGTGGGAGCAAGGCAGCAGCAATAGCGAGCCCGGTATTTATGCTCGCCGCTATCTGGTGTAAATATTGGGTATTTGCAATTTTTTCTTATTGCGCGGCCCTGTCCTGGAAATTCTGGACCTACCTGGGCGAGGGCCTGAGCTCTACCCGTGTGGTGGTGCTGATTTTTGCAACAGTCATTCTGTTTGCCCTGGTGACCAACGCCGCATTTCCGATAGCGAGCTGGTTCCCCGTACTGGGATTTTACTACCTGCTGGTTCCCTGGCGGGGGATTCGCAGGATTTTAATCCCTGTTTTTCTACTCATGCCAATTATTGCCTGGCTCTTGTCACAGGTGGGAATCATCTCGAGCTTCACAACGGGAGAAATGGAAAGTAATTTCGGTACAGGGTATGCGGCAGTCGGGTGGAATAAATGGTTGCGTAACCTGGTAAACGTACCAGCGGTATTGCTTGTGGGCCTGGGCATTCCCGCCTGCTTGTTTATCCCCGCTGGTATAAGAACTATTGTTCGGGAGGGTAGCGCCGGTAGAGTATGGTTGTGTCTTGCGCCCGTTGCGGTGTTCGCCTTGTATATGATGTTTATTGCTCCCGTTACATATTATCGGCATTATCTGGCCTTGATTCCCGCGGCGGCATTAATATCCTCTTACGGTCTGTGGATGACGGCCTGGTCCAGGCGGCCGTGGTTTCTGGCCCTCTTCTTTGTCTGGCCGGCACTGCTGGCACTGGATTTCGAATTGGATTTTCAACGCGATCCGCGGATAGAACTGCGCCAATGGTATGTAGAGCATCCCCTCGATCGAGTTTTTGTGAGCTACTACGTGAACCCGCCGCCCAAAGCGATGCGTCAGTCGCAGTTTTTTAAGCCGGAATACGCTTATGACGGGGCGAAAAATTTAAAGCAGGCAAGCTATCTTATTCTCAGCGAAAACTGGTATGACACGGCCTTTGCAAATGAACTGAATGGCCCGGTGACAAGTATTCCCGAGAGGCTCATTAAAACCACACCAGAATACGCAGCTTTTTATCGTGAAACTCTTGCGGGGAACCATCCAAACCTCAAACTTGAACAGGCCATAAATGTGCAGAATTTTATGCCAGAACTGGTTTTGCATAAGTGGTTGTATGGTACTTTCCAGATGTTTGTCGGTGATATGAAAATATACAGGGTAGTGCAGTGAGCACGCATACAGATTGGGAACTTGTAGACCTTCAGGAAACGCTCTATACGTCGCGTAACCCGACCCGGCGCTGGTTGCACTGCAGTCGGCGTGACTGGATTGTCGACCATGTTCAAGCGGTTGCAGGCCCCCTGCCCAGGGTGCTGGAAGTAGGCCCGGGGGCGGGTGGCTATCTGCCTGTGCTGGCGGGTGTTAGTAGCGAGGTCGTGGCCGCTGACATAGAAGAGGCATACCTCAGTCAGGCCAGGATACTGACCGAATCGATACCTGGGCTCACTTGCGTCAAAGACGACATCACTGCTACTGCCTTACGCACGGATAGCTTTAATTTGATTCTGTGTACGGAAGTCATCGAGCATATTGTGGATTCAGATGCGGCGCTGTGTGGCTTACGCAAAATACTCGCCCCGGGTGGAACACTTATTTTGTCCACACCGCAGCGTTATAGCCCTCTGGAGTTGTGTGCCAAAATTGCCTTTTTGCCAGGCATTATCCACCTGGTGAGGCTGGTTTATCGAGAGCCAATCATTGAAACCGGTCATATCAACCTGTTGACCGAGAAAACGCTGAAAGTGCAAATTGAAGCGGCTGGGCTACAGATTCAGGAGGAGTATAAATCGGGGTTTTATCTGCCACTGATAGCAGAGTTCTTTGGTAACAAAGGCCTTGTATTGCTACAGTGGTGTGAAAAAAAATTACGGGGCTCACGCCTGTCGGGGCTGTTGTGGACTCAATATTACATACTGACAAAATAGGGCTGTAGCGATGAGCCAGCTACAGCACCTCTTTCGCTTTGGCATTGTCGGTGCGACAACCGCTGCGCTTTATTATGGTCTTCTCTATGCGGGGGTAGAGTTACTCGCCCTGGATGCCGTGTTATCCAGCAGTGCCGCCTATATCATAGTGATCGTTGCAAATTACCTCATGCACTATAGTTGGACTTTTGCGGTCTCCAGCCCGCATACTACGGCGCTGAAGCGTTATCTGGTAATGACTGGCTGCGGTTTTTTTATCAACGGGTTAATTATGTACATCGGGGTTTCGGTGCTGCAGTTAAACTACCTCTTGATACAGGCCATTGCTATGGGGGTAGTCATCTTATGGAATTTTTGCCTGTCATCACTCTGGGTGTTTCGGGGTTAACAGTGATTATTAAAAGCGGATATTAGCGTGCCAGAACTTCTGTCAGTGGTAGTGCCAGCCTACAATGAATCTCCTGTCCTGGGGGAGTTTCACCGGCGTACAAGTGAGGTATTGTGTGCCACCGGTATGGCTTATGAAATAATCTACATCGACGATGGCAGCACCGATGATACCGCTGCGGTGCTGGCTCGCTTGCGGGGAAATGACGAAGCTGTTGCAGTCATTGAGCTCAGTCGAAATTTTGGTAAGGAAGTGGCTTTGACGGCAGGGCTGGATCATGCCAATGGTGATGTGGTGGTTATCATTGATGCAGACTTACAGGACCCACCCGAGTTAATTAGTGAGTTTCTCCGTGAGTGGCGAAATGGTTACGATATCGTCTACGGGCGTAGAACCGATAGGGAAGGGGAGTCCTGGCTAAAAAAGTCTACAGCAAAATGGTTTTACCGGGTGATGAATCGCTTGAGCGATGTAGAGATTCCGCGTGACTCAGGTGATTTTCGGTTGCTTAGCCGCCGTGCACTGGACGCCCTGATGAGCCTGCGTGAAACCCATCGGTACATGAAGGGCCTGTACGCCTGGGTTGGCTTTCCACAGAAAGAAGTTCCCTATTTGCGCCAGGCGAGAGCCGCAGGTGAAACCAAATGGAACTACTGGCGCTTGTGGAACTTTGCCCTGGAAGGCATTACATCCTTCTCCGATGTGCCCCTCAAAATGTCAACTTATCTGGGCATACTCACATCCTCCGCCGCGTTTCTTTACGGCATTTACTTTCTGCTGCGAACTATAATTTTTGGTAACCCGGTAGCTGGTTATCCCTCTCTTATCCTGGTTGTTTTATTCCTTGGGGGGGTGCAATTAATCTGCCTGGGCATCATCGGTGAGTATCTGGCAAGAACCTATAATGAATCAAAATCTCGCGCCTTATACTTTGTTAAGGGCTACCACCCATCCCGAAGCAGGGCCAGTGCCGAAGCTGAAAGCCGGATTAACCTTTAGTGTCACCGGAAACGAGATTGATACAAGCAAGTAAAATGTTGTGGTTGCTGGCCGGCGTGGTCATGTACCTTTCGTTTGGCTTTACAGAAATGCAGGGCTCCGATCTGTGGTGGCATGTGGCTGCGGGGCGTGAAATATTACAAAATGGTAGCCTCTGGCTGGCCGATAGTTGGTCGTTTACTTTTCTGGGTTCTCCCTGGGTGAATCATGAGTGGCTGGCAGATATTTTGTATTATGGTTGGGTGGTGGCTCTGGGCCTGGAGTCCCTGGTTTACTGGAAGTGGTTGGTTGTCATACTCACCTATGTAATTTTACAGCTCTCACTGGTCCGTGATAACCATCAGCCTGCTGCAAGTTTTATTTGTGCCGTCATAGCGATCGCCATTGCAGCCCCCTTTATCGATATTCGCCCGCACCTCTATAGTTTGCTCGGGTTCAGCGTTTTACTCTACCTGCTCTTGAACCGAACTACAGCGACCTGGAAGCTGGCACTGTTGTTTGTGGTTTGGGTGAACGTTCACGGTGGCTTCATATTTGGCCTGATGGCGTTGGCAATTCTGGTATTTCCCTGGGATGACCTCAGGGTGGCCGCCCTGGCAAAGCCCATACGGATTCTTGTAGTCTGTACTTTGGCCTGCCTGATAAATCCGGATGGTATTAACAGCTTTCTACTGCCACTTACCTATGCTCTGGATGCCAGTTCGCCCTACCGCCAGTTGGGTGAATGGCTGCCCCCATTTTCACCGGGTGGGATACGGTCTCCCCTGTTTCTATGGGCAATGTGGTCAGTACCCGTGATAGCGCTGGCATACGCACTGCCAGTAGTAAGAAGGGTAACTGGAGTGCCCTGGCCGGGATTGGCGCTGTGCGGTTTGACATTGCTCATGTCTTTGACCAGTCGGCGCTTTATTCCACTGTTTGCAATCTCCCTTGCAGTAATGTCGGCGCCTTTAGCAGGTCTGCTGTTGCAGAAACTAAAAGCAGAGAGAGTCAGTGCTGCTCTCGCTTTGCTAGCTCTTGGATATGCTGGTTTTAGGCTGTTGCCCTATCCCATAAGCGCGGGGCCTGCTTACC
>JADFVW010000170.1 GCA_015222725.1 Pseudomonadota bacterium
ACCATGGACGACATTGATCGCCTGTCACGCAAGGTGCCGCATCTGTGCAAGGTGGCGCCCTCGACGCAGAAATACCACATGGAGGATGTGCATCGCGCTGGCGGTGTGATGGGCATTCTCGGTGAACTGGATCGCGCCGGGTTGCTCCACAGCGACCTGCACGTGATCCACGCCGACAGTATGAAAAAGGCGCTGGAACACTGGGACGTGATGCAAACCACAGACGAAAAGGTGAAGAATTTCTTCCTCGCCGGGCCTGGTAATGTGCCCACTCAAACCGCCTTCAGTCAGGACAAGCGCTGGCCGGACCTGGATGTTGACCGTGAAAACGGCTGCATCCACAGCATCGAACACGCCTTCAGCACCGAAGGCGGTCTGGCGGTGTTGTACGGCAATATCGCCGAGGACGGTTGCGTGGTGAAGACCGCCGGTGTGGATGAATCCATCTTCAAATTCTCCGGCCCGGCGCGTATCTTCGAGAGCCAGGACACGGCAGTGGCGGGTATCCTGGGGGATCAGATCAAAGCGGGCGATGTAGTGATTATCCGCTACGAAGGGCCGCGTGGTGGGCCGGGTATGCAGGAGATGCTCTACCCCACCAGTTATATCAAATCCAAAGGCCTAGGCAAGGCCTGTGCCCTGCTCACCGACGGTCGTTTTTCCGGCGGCACCTCGGGCCTGTCCATTGGTCACGCCTCACCCGAGGCCGCCGAGGGTGGCGCCATTGGTCTGGTGGAAGAGGGTGATATCATCGAGATCGATATCCCCAATCGCAGCATTCGCGTGGCGATTTCCGACCAGGAGCTGGCTGCCCGTCGCACGGCCATGGAGGCCAAAGGAGCGCAGGCCTGGAAGCCGGTCAATCGCGAACGCCAGGTGTCGGCGGCATTGCGCGCCTATGCGGCGCTCACCACCTCCGCCTCGAAGGGCGCGGTGCGGGATGTCACTCAGCTTGGTTCCTAGTAACTAGTTTCTAGCCACTAGGAACTGCTTCTAAAGCGAACTCCAGTTTGATTTCTTGCGCACACGCAGGCGCGGGATGATGAGGCCGAGGATGATGCCGAGGATAATCACCCCGGCGCCGTTGAGAAACCATTCCCGGTCTGAACTGTCGCCCAGCATCTGATTCTCCTGCCGTAACAGCTCGTGTTGGCTTTCCAGCTCCAGGAGTTCCTTTTTTAGACGTTGGTTTTCATTTTCCAGCTTCAGGGGTTTGGCCGCTACCCGGCGCAGGCGGTTGAGTTCCTCGTCCTGTTTCTTGTTTTCGCGGGATAGATTTTTCTGTTGTTTGCTGACCTCAGCCTCTTTATCACTAACCGTTTTTAGTTCGGCCATGAGGCGGTTATTTTCTATTTCCAGTTTTGCCAGTTTGTCTTTTGCCGCAATGAGCCGCACTTTTGCGGTGGGTTTTGGCGAGATGTATTGATTCAACACCCAGCCTTCGGTGCCATCCGGTCCACGTGCGAGGCTGTATTTTTCAGCGGTCTCCAGGATTTCCAGTTTGGTGCTGCTGGGCCAGGTGCGCAGGATTTGATGTTGGGTGCTTTGCCCGGAGCGCATGGTGATGATCAGGTTGTCGACCACGTAACGGGTTTCGGCCAAAACCGTAGCGGTTGTGACCAACAGGCATAATAAAAGCCAGGATAATAATATTTGTTTTTTTGTCATGAGCTTTCCAGGTGCGATAAATAGCGCTTTTTCTTTTGTTTAATCGGTTTAATGTTTTGGTGTGCAGATAGCTTCCATTTTTAATCGGGTATGTGTCTGTAAGGTGCAAGGCATCAGTAATTGTTGTGAGATCAAACAGTTGAGCGCTGATCATACTCCATTATGCTAAGTACTCGAAAGCTTTGTTTTACGCATCTTGCCTATACTAAGTCAGTGGGAATCAGCAAAACATAAGTATTGACGGATTTTTTGATCAGTGGGTTCCGCATGATTGATATTTGCAGTCTGGAATTGACGCCAAGAAACGGATTGATATACTTATTTGCCTGAATTTTGGAGGGCGTGGTGTAAAAGAAGGGGCCAGATAAGTAAAAGGGCTTTTTGCCACGGTAGTGTTAGCTAGAACTCGAATGTAATTCGAACATTAAAGGAATCGGTCAATGATAAAAACAATGAGTGTATATGCAGCGCTGGTCATCATGATGGCGTTTGCGGGGGGAGCTAGTGCAGAAACGACCATCGCTGGTGGCATGACTGCAGAGGGTGGAGACGCAAAGGCCGGCAAAGAAAAGGCTGAAGCGTGTTTCGGCTGTCATGGTGAAGATGGTGTCAGTATTGATCCCGAGACATTCCCGCACCTGGCGGGCCAATTTGCCGGTTATACCTTTAAACAGGTACTGGATTATCAGTTGGGTAATCGTGAAGATGACACTATGGGTGCCATGGCCGGCATGGTGGAAACTCGTGAGGATTTGAGTGATATTTCCGCCTATTTTGCTTCTCTGAAACCCGTGAAAGGCGAACCTTCTGGCAGTAAAGCGGCCAAGGCAGGCGCCGATATTTATCAAAATGGCAACAAAAAACTGGGTAATTATGCTGCCTGCGTCCGCTGCCACGGCGAGAAAGGGAGGGGCCAGGGTAATAATGCGTTATTCCCGATTATTAGTGGCCAGTCAAAGGCTTATACTATTAAACAGATGCAGGATTTCAAGGCCGGTACACGGGCTAATGACCCGGCAAGCATGATGGCGATGGTGGCCAAGGGCATGACTGACAAAGAAATCGAGGCCATTGCGGATTACCTCTCGGGTTTATAAAAACAGGTTTATAAAAACGGGTATGTAATTTGTGGTTATCAGCCTTTAATAGCTGATTTATTAGGCAGTCTTGAAAACGCGTCTCCTATTGTAGGGGGCGCGTTTTTTATTGCTGGAAATTTGCTAAGCAAGGACAGGGGTGAGGCAGTCGGCCAGCTAGCAGTCCTTAGTCTGTTGGAAAAGCAACCACGTGATGCATATCCGCACGAATACCGACGTGATCCCCTATGCCGTAATCATGATGGCTGGGAAACAGCGATAACACCTGATTCCCTGAAGGTAGTTCCAAGGTGTACAGCACTTCAGCACCCTTGAAAGCCTTTTGTACAATGCGTCCTTTCAGTGGGCCTTCGAGGTCCGGCACGATATCGTCCGGGCGAATCAATACCTCCACAGCCGTGTCTTTGGGCCAATTGTAGGCTCGATCCCCACAGCATCGGCCCAATTCGGTATCCACGGTGTCGGGTGAGACCATGGTGCCATGGAGGAAAGTGCCTTGCCCAATGAAATCGGCGACGAAGCGATTATTGGGTTCGTGGTAGAGATTGAAGGCCGTGTCCCACTGCAAAATTTGGCCTTGGTTCATGACACCGATGAAGTCGCCAAGGGCGAAGGCCTCGTCCTGATGATGGGTGACGAGAATACCGGTAATGCCCTCATGTTTAAGGATGTCGCGCACCTCCAGGCTGAGGCGCTCGCGGGTATCCACATCCAGGTTGGAAAAGGGTTCGTCCAGCAAGATGGCCTCAGGCTGTGCGGCCAATGCGCGGGCCAATGCAACACGCTGCTGCTGGCCACCGGACAATTCGTGCGGATAGCGCGCCTTAAAGCCCTCCAGGCCAACCATCTTGAGCATGCGGTCAACCGTGTTGCGTCGTTCCGTAGAAGGACTCTTGCGTAATGCGAAACCGACGTTGTCGCGGACGTCCATATGGGGAAACAGGGCGTAGTCTTGAAATACCATTCCCAAACGGCGATTTTCGGGGGCGACGGCATAACCCGGCCGTGACAGCGTAGCGCCATCCATGCGGATCTCACCTTTAACAATGGGCTCGAAACCGGCAATGGCGCGTAATGCCGTGGTCTTGCCGCAGCCGCTGGGGCCCAGCAGGCAAACCAGGCTACCGCGGTTGACGTGCATCGACAGGCCGCGGACCACCGTGTGATTACGGTAGCGGCATTCGATATTCTGGACCTCCAGCAGTGGATTCATAGT
>JADFVW010000171.1 GCA_015222725.1 Pseudomonadota bacterium
ATGGCGCGCCTGGCAGGATTCGAACCTGCGACCAATGGCTTCGGAAGCCACTACTCTATCCGGCTGAGCTACAGGCGCTTTGTTAGACTAATACTCTTTTAATATTTCTTATCCAGTTGAAAAATATATCTTTTCTCATTCCCAGCCCTCCGGAGGGCAGCGCTCTATCCAGCTGAGCTACGGGCGGTTAGTCTGCGTGCTCGTCGCAAGGCGGGCAGTATAGCGGCGGAATGGTGGATTGCAAGCTTGCCCAGTTTAGATTCAACCGCCGTTGTTACTGCATAAGGCCTAATACGGCGGAAAGCTCTCAAACATAAGGGCTGCGGCCTCATCCAGCCTGGCCTGCTCGTGTTCCTGCTGGCCCTTCAGCTTGGATTGCGTCACCGCACGCCACACAGATTGCCTCAGCTCCGGGTCTATCATATCGACAATGAAAGTACCTTCTGTGTAATTTGATACCGAGACATCAGTGTGAGTAGGAGAGCAACTCCAGCAGTTATATGCGCTGTAGCGGTTATACCCGCCATAACGCCCGTATCCCCCATATCCGCCGTAACCCATGCTTGCAGACTGATAGGTTCGCACATCAGTTTTGTTCTGGGTGGTCAGGTGCCAGGTGAGAAGCAGGTCTGCCTTGCTGGCATCTGCCAGGAAGGTGAACCCCTTATTCTCTACGGCTACTTTTATTGCATCGTCGATTCGGTTGCGCTGCATGTCGCTGAGCTGCAGGGGGTTGTCTCCGGAAACGTCGCCGGAGTTTTTATAAAATCCGACAGTGCGTACATTGGAGAAATCGTAGGATTGGTTGTAATCAACGTCTGGCTTTGGCGGCCCGCTACTGCAAGCGCTCAACATAAATAGCGCAAACACGCTTAGTAGTATGAGAGAGCTGTGTGTTCTTAGGTGTTGCATAAAAATCTCCATGGCCTGTGTGTTTAATTATAGCTGGCTTTTAATGGGTAACAGTCTACCAAGATTGGCCCGCAGGCGTTTCCAATAGCTGGTGTGAGGTTCTTTATCAAACACTATTTCCACACCGTTCTCATCATGTGTTCGCCAGCGTAACTGTTTGTTCTGGTTCAAATAAACTTCGTAAGTATCCCGCGGTATTGCCTTGTATATTGCTTTGGATGATTTCGCGGCCAAGTACTCGGAGTCGATAATAACACCGAGTTCAGTGTTTAGATAAGCTGACCTGGGGTCCCAATTGAATGAGCCCATAAAGAGGTAGCGCTTATCCACGATAAACGCTTTGGTATGCAGGCTGCTATTGGCTTTATCTGTCTTGGCCCGGCTCGTTCCGCTAATTGCAAGGTCCTCGCGAATTTCAAAAAATCGCACGCCGTGTTCCAGTAAAGGTTTCCGGGAGGGGGCGTAGCCGCTGTGCACCAGTATATGATCGCCGGAGGCCAGCGAATTGGTAAGAATGTCTATTTGAACGCCGCTGTCCTGTAGCTCCGATATCCCCGCAATGCCAGACTTCAGGGGCACAAAGTACGGGGAAATTACCAGCAGGGATTTCTCCGCCCCCAGTACAGTGTGTAGCAGGGAGTCAGTAATTTTGTCTGCAGCTTCTGCCTTGCTGGCAATTACCTTGTCGGGAGAATCATAGACCAGTTGGTAGGGGGCCCAGGTATAGTCCACCTTGCGCTCCAGATACTCTTCGAAAGATGCTGATACTGCACTGGCATAAGGCGTTTTCTTGATGGCCTCAAGGTTTTCCAGCAGAGCCGCACGTAGTTTCTTCAAGCGCGCGCCATCATCTGGTTTTTGCTTGGAAAGCTGTTTAAAAGGGATGGCTTTCCGGTGGTTCCAATAGCTGTCAAACATGGCAGCCGTATCCGATACGATGGGGCCAACTGCCAATGTATCCAGATCAGCAAAATTATAATCATTGTTATAGGCAAAATACTCGGCGGAAATATTACGCCCGCCAATGATAGTGAACTGCCCATCCGCAGTGAAAGATTTGTTGTGCATGCGCCGGTTCAAGCGCTGTAAATCCCATGCATCGAAGGCGCGCAGGCCTCTACTGGCGAAGGGGTTAAATAGACGTAGCTCGATATTGGGGTGGTCGGCCACGGCGGTAAGCCCCTTGTCCATGCCACCGGTAGTGATATCGTCGATCAATAGACGAACCCTGACGCCCCGGTCTGCCGCTTGCACCAGCGTAGCGAAAAATAACCGCCCGATTATGTCGTTCTTGATCATATAGTACTGAACGTCCAGGCTTCGTTCGGCCTTAGCCGCGAGTAGCAACCTGATTGCGAGCGCATTAATACTGTCGGGAATAAGGGCAAACCCGGATTGGTTTTTCGGCCTGGTTTCCCTCTGGGTGGCCGCTTGACCGAGGAAAGTATCCTGTGTGCCGGGCAGGGCGTAGGAAGGTGTTTTTTCAGCCTCGAAGTCGACGGTGGCACAGGCGGATGCCAGAGTGATAAATGAAATTATCAGCAGCCGTGAAAAAACCTTTCTGCCCGAAAATGTTTGGTCTATGTTGATACTCATGCACCGTGCGAAGTGACTGAATTTATTTGTGCCTCAGTCTATCTTTCTTAGTGTTTCAAGTCCCGCGAAATAATGATTCCGTCTTTTCCGCCAGGCAAGGTATTTAGGCGTGAGCACGGCATCCAGTTGTCGTTCCAATTCAACAATACTACCGTGCGCTTCCCGGTCGTGCCCGTCAGGCAGCATGATGGCACCGAGGGCAATTTCGCTGAGATAAATTTCAAATTCTATATTACTTGCCCGGTAGTCCCCCGAAAGCCATAGGCCAGCGAGCCTGTTCACTGCTTGCATTGCCCGTAATGCCAGTTGTTGCTGTGCCGGGTATTCTTCAGCAGTGGCCGGTTTGTGCCAGAGCTGCTGAAACTCGGCGCTGGCCAGGGTGGCGTTGAAAATTGCCGTGGGCAATTGTTTCCGCTTTAAATGTTGGGTTTCCACCATCAGCGTAGCGAGTTCAGTCTGTCCCTGGGTGTGCTTGTGCTCAATACATTGTGGCGCGAGGAGCAGGTATTCCAGATCCAGCAGCAAGCGCTGGGAGTCACTGGCTCTTCTTCCCAGGCTGCTCTGGTACTTTCCCAGTGTTGCCTGTAGGTCGCAGCCTCCCAGGACCATAAAGTCGCTTGCGTCGAAGCCGTCTGCGGTGAGCGGAACATGTAGTTGGTCAACGTCGGGGATTCTGATTACTATACCTGTGGCCACTGCGCCAGCAGCCTCGTGCGAGCTGCCCACTTTGGTCTCGCCGCAGCCCGGTAATACCAATACTGCGGCAGATACGCAGACTGCTGCGCCCAGCATCACGCCCAGGGAGAGCCCATTACCATCCATGGCATATTACCTGTGCAAAGTTCAGCTATGTAGCATAGCGTGCCCACCGGCCGGAGTCGTGGAACTCAAAGCATCAATTTAGCCCGCGGTAAGGCTTCACTAGAAACCCAGCAGTTTCTCGGGTAGCAACCTGGACAGCGCGCCCTCATTGATAAGGGCAGTGGCATTTTCGATGTCGGGGGCAAAATAGCGATCTTTATCGTAAAAGGATACGCGATCGCGCAGCACTTGCTTTGCCGCTTCCAGCACTTCCGTACTGCGCAGGGGGCGGCGGAAATCCATACCCTGTGAGGTTGCCAGCCACTCCACGGCTAATATACCGGCTACATTTTCGAAAATGTCGGCCAGTCTTCTGGCCGCAAAAGTGGCCATGGAGACGTGGTCTTCCTGGTTGGCCGAGGTGGGCAGGGAGTCTATTGAGGCGGGGTGGGCCAGGGTTTTGTTCTCACTGGCCAGCGCTGCTGCGGTTACCTGGGCAATCATAAACCCGGAGTTGACCCCGCCATTGTCCACCAGGAAGGGTGGCAGGCCGCTGAGGTTGGAGTCTATCAACAGGGCAATGCGGCGCTCCGACAGCGCGCCGATTTCCGACAGGCAGATAGCGAGCATGTCGGCCACTATGGCGACCGGCTCTGCGTGGAAGTTGCCGCCAGAAATAATATCGCCGCTTTCAGTGAAGATAAGCGGGTTGTCGGAGACGCCATTGGCCTCGGTGAGCAGTACATCGGCGGCAAAGCGAATATGTTGCAGGCAGGCGCCCATGACCTGGGGCTGACAGCGCAGGGAGTAGGGGTCCTGTACCTTTTCGCAATCTTCGTGGGACTGGCTGATATCCGAGTCCTCGCCCAGCAAATTGCGATAGGCCGTCGCCATGTCAATCTGGGCG
Source organism: Pseudomonadota bacterium (assembly GCA_015222725.1). Classification (GTDB taxonomy): domain Bacteria; phylum Pseudomonadota; class Gammaproteobacteria; order Pseudomonadales; family Halieaceae; genus JBALVT01. The sequence goes on from JADFVW010000171.1 coordinate 4,217, forward strand.
GCATGACCCCTGGCCTGATGGATCCGGTCATCGAACGGTGCCCGGGAGCCCTGTGCGGCCTCCACCGCCATAGCGCCAATAATGGTTGCCGCTTTCAGGGCATTCTCGGCGGAAAATAAACCCTGAAGGGCAAAAGCTGTCGAGGCCTGGGTGCCGTTCAGCAGGGCCAATCCCTCTTTGGGTGCCAGCTCTATGGCTTCCATGCCTGCTATTTTCAGGCCTTCGGCCGCAGAAATGCGTTTCCCTTCGTAAAAAGCCTCGCCTTCTCCCAGCAGTACGGCGGCCATGTGGGCCAGCGGCGCCAGGTCGCCCGAGGCGCCCACGGAGCCTTTTTTTGGGATGGCAGGATACACCTGTGCATTGGCCAGTTGGATCAGGGCGTCGATCACCATCCGTCGAATACCGGAAAAGCCCCTGGCCAGGGAGTTGATCTTCAGCACCATCATCAGTCGCACCGTGGCGGGCTCCATAAACTTGCCGATGCCAGCTGCATGGGAGAGGACGATACTGCGCTGCAGGATCTCCAGTTCCTCAACTTTTATTTTTGTGTTCGCCAGCAGGCCAAAGCCGGTGTTGATGCCGTAGACGGTTCGACCTTCTTTTATGACGTCTGCAACGATGGCGGCAGAGGCCTCGATGGCAGCATCGCATTGCGGGTCCAGCGTAATCGTCATGACCTTATCGTTTAGTTGCCTGAGCTGGGCGAGGTTCAGAGTGCCCGCAACGATTTCAAGTTTGGCAGCGTTCATGACTTTTCTCCTGCGCCAGTGTCGAGCATGGGTAAATCCAACCCCTTCTCTTTCGCACAGTTAATGGCGATGTCGTAGCCTGCATCCGCATGGCGCATAACACCGGTTGCCGGGTCGTTATGCAGCACTCTGGCAATACGCGCAGCTGCATCATCGGTGCCATCACAGACAATAACCACACCGGAGTGCTGGCTGAACCCCATGCCTACGCCGCCGCCGTGGTGCAGGCTGACCCAGGTAGCACCGCCCGCTGTGTTGAGCAGGGCGTTGAGCAGTGGCCAGTCGGATACGGCGTCAGAACCATCGCGCATACTTTCTGTTTCCCGGTTGGGCGAGGCCACAGAGCCGGAATCCAGATGATCGCGACCGATGACTACCGGGGCTTTCAGCTCGCCGCTGCGCACCATTTCATTAAAGGCCAGGCCGAGTTTTGCACGCTGCCCCAGGCCCACCCAGCAAATACGCGCCGGCAGGCCCTGAAACTGGATGCGCTCCCTAGCCATGTCCAGCCAGTTGTGCAAATGGGCATCGTCGGGAATGAGTTCCTTCACTTTGGCATCTGTCTTGTAAATGTCTTCCGGGTCGCCGCTGAGTGCTACCCAGCGGAAGGGGCCTATGCCCTGACAGAACAG
>JADFVW010000172.1 GCA_015222725.1 Pseudomonadota bacterium
ATGGAGAGCCGGGGTTTCACCAGTGCGCAGGTTCTGGACGGTACCGGGCTGGATGAGGCGCAAATCAGTAGTGATAACTTCACCCCCAGCGCCAACCAGTATCGCAGTATCATCAGCAATATTATCACCCTGACAGGGGACCCACATATAGGTCTGGCCCTTGGGGATGAGTTTAAAGTCAGCAACCTGGGCGTACTGGGCTATGCTGTACTGAGCGCCTCAAACCTGGCGCACTCCAGGGAGTTGTTCTCCAAATATGACGCGCTGGTGGAGCATATCATGTTGCCCGTTACCGAGATTAACAATGATCGCTGGTGTACGGAGCTCAAGGAGATTTTCCCACTCGGGGAGCTGACCTGCTTCGCCGTGGAAGAATTTGTCAGCCGCACCTGCGGGCTCGCCGCCAGTCTCACCAACAGGCCCTTTCCGGTTCTCGAGATGCGCTTGAAATACCCGCAGCCGGATAACCTGGAGGAATACAAAAAACGCTTCGACTGCCCCATGTATTTTGATCAGCCGCGTAATTTAATTTTGTGGGATATCAACAGTCAGGACCACAGGATAAGCCTGGCCAACGCAGAAGTGTGCAAGCTGTGTGAACAGCAATGTAAGGTGTTGATTGACCAGATGGCGGATGCCGACCTTCTGTCGAGCAAGATTCGCAATGCCCTGGTCAATAATCCCGGTGAGTTCCCGACGCTGGAGGAGATGTCCAGGCGCCTGAATATGGGCTCAAGAACCCTGCGTCGTCGCCTGGTTCAGGAGAACCTGACTTACCAGCAGATTCTGGACGAGACACGAAAGAATCTCGCGATCCAATATCTCGAATACACCTCCCTGACGCCCAAAGAAATCGGCTTTTTGCTTGGTTATAACAGCGTCAGTAATTTTCGCCGGGCCTTCAAGGGGTGGACCGGCAAAAAGCTGACCGACTACCGGGAATGACCAGCGCATCGGCTGACTCCTCCCTCAGTGGTATCAGGGTTCTCGAAATCTGTGATGAAAAAGGCAGCTATTGCGGCAAACTGTTTGCGGATATGGGGGCTGAAGTTATCAAGGTTGAGGCCGGCGCAGCCGATGCCGCCAGGGCGATACCGCCTTTTCTGCATGGACATGCCGATAGCGAGTCCAGTCTCCAGTTTCTCTACAACAACACCAACAAGAAGAGCATTACTCTCGATATCAATAGTCGTGAAGGGCAGCAGAAAATTCGCCAACTTGTTCGATGCTGCGACCTGGTGATAGAAACGCTGCCCCCGGGGAAATTGGCTGAACTGAATCTCTCAGTAAACACGCTGCAAATTGACAACCCCGGCCTGGTTATTACCTCGATTACAGGCTTTGGCCAAACAGGCCCACACCGTGACTACGCGACGACGGACATTGTTGCCAGTGCACTGGGAGGTGCGATGGTAGTAACAGGTTTTCCGCAAGACCCCCCGGTGAAACTCGCTGGATCACAATCCTACGTGATGGCCTCAACCATGGCCGCGGTCAGTAGCATGATCGCACTGCATCACAGTCGGCAAACTGGTGTAGGCCAGCATGTCGATATTTCGATTCAGAAAACCATGCTGGCGGTGACCAGTATCTGTGGCGTCGGCAAATGGCTGGAAGACGGCATAATCTCAAATCGCTTCGGCACGGGTTTGTTCGCCTCGGTACCTTCCGGTACCTATCCCTGCAAGGACGGCAGTATCTATATCATGGTCAACCGGCCACTACACTGGCAGACGCTGGCAAAGTGGGTCAATGAAGTCAGTGGTAATCAGGAAGTGCTTGATCCGATGTTTGAGGGACCATCGTCGGCCCGGCAACCTTATCGCGAGCTATTGGATATCTTTATTGCTGAACTTACCCAAAAATTTACCGTGGAGGAATTTTATCGGGAAGGACAGCGTCGCCATCTTGCGGTAACACCGCTGAGCACGGCTCATGGCATTGCCGGGGACCATCATCTTAACGAGCGAGAGTTTTTTGTGGATGTTGAGCACGCTGATAACAGCAGTCTTCGCTATCCCGGCCCGCCTTATCGTTTTTCGCTAACGCCCTGGAGAATACGAAAACCGGCGCCGACAGCCGGGCAGCATAATGAGGAGATAGAAAAACTGCTGGAAAAAGAGACGGTGCGCAAGCCAAATTCGAGTAATGAAAAAAAGCAGGCAGCATATGGTGAGCAAAAAATGGTCGCTCAGAATGCGCTTGCGGGCTTACGCATCGTGGAGTTTACCGCTGGCATGGCCGGGCCCTGGATCGGGCGCTTGATGGCTTTTTGTGGGGCGGACGTAATAAAAGTAGAGTCCAGAGACTACCCTGATGTGTCCCGCCTTTTTGTACCACCCAAATCACCGGAGCTGGGTATTCAATCACAGCTGTCCCCCTGGCTGACTGACTGGAATGCGGGAAAACGCTGTGTGTCGCTGGATCTGACCAACCCGCAGGCGACAGATCTCGCCAGGCGGCTGATTGCCAGGAGTGATGTCGTTATTGACAACAACGGTAATGGCGTACTTGAAAAGCTCGGCCTCGGGTTTGAAGAATTAGCGCGTATCAAGCCAGAGTTGATTCTTTTAAGTAGCACCGGTTATGGCAAGCATGGGCC
>JADFVW010000173.1 GCA_015222725.1 Pseudomonadota bacterium
AGAAATGCCCAACAAGAATGTACTCGCGCAGAACAGCTTAAAGCTCTGTGGTTCGAGTGATTGAGCAGCCAACAGGCAGGCTCCCATGCCCAGAGACATGAACAGCAAAAAAGTGCGTTTGCGGCCCAGTACAGACATGCACTTTGCCACGGGTAAGATGCCACAGGCCGTACCGATAACCATCAGGGCAACCGGCAGGCTGGCCCATTTCTCTGCTGGGGCCAGTTGCGCGCCCAGAATGCTTCCCATGAGTGCAATCAGGGGGAAGGCCGCTAGTGACACAGCGCTGATCAGCGCCAGTACCCACACATTGCGAAACCCCGAGGGCATTGGATTACTATCACTCGCTTGATTCATGGGCGTAGCCTAACGTAAATAAACCATGACGGGTGAGCTGAATCGGCTTAGAATCTCAGTTTCCAATCTATTGCCAATAAGAAGAGAGTTATTCATGCGGACTTTACTCGCAATAATTACAGGTCTGATCGTATCTACTTTTTCATACAGCACCGATCTTATTCCATCGGATCACGTCCAGAAGACACTGGAAATTTACACTCGAATTATCGGCGTAGAGAGCTCAAAAAATCTGGGTAATGTACCTGAGATCGCGAACTATCTGGCGGATGAGTTAGTGGCAGCGGGTCTGCCCAAAGAAGATGTAGAAGTCGTCCCCCTGGGGGAGACTGCATCTTTAATCGCTAGATACAGGGGCGATGGCTCATCCGGTAAACCCCCCATTTTGTTCCTGGGGCATATGGATGTGGTTGAGGCATATGCCAAGGACTGGGAGCGCCCGCCTTTTGAGCTTACCCGGGACGATGTGAATTTTTACGCCAGGGGTACCATCGACAATAAGTTTGGTGTCGCTCATCTAACATCCACATTTATTCGCCTGAAGAAAGAGGGTTTCGTTCCCAGCAGAGATTTGATTATTGTGTTTTCAGGGGATGAAGAGACTGGAATGAAGACCACCAGGATGTTGGCCTACGAGCGCCCCGATCTCGCCGAAGCTGAGTATGCACTCAACTCCGACGCGGGAGGTGGCAACCTGGACATCAAAGGCAGGGCGATTATTTATCGTATACAGGCGGCCGAAAAGACCTACGTTACCTGGGAAATAACCGTGCGCAACCCGGGTGGTCATAGTTCCCGGCCGCGGCCCGATAATGCGATTTATGATTTGGCTGATGCTATCAAAAAAATTCAAGAGCATCAGTTTCCGGTTCGATGGAGTGAAATGACACTGGCTTTTTTTCAGGAGACCGGTAAACAACTGGGCGGTGAACTGGGCGACGCAATGATTCGTTTTGCCTATGACCCCGGCGATAAAGAAGCGGCGGCCAGACTGGCGCTGGAATCTTCCTATATTGGCACCACCAGAACCACTTGTGTGGTGACCATGCTAAAGGCGGGGCATGCTGAAAACGCACTGCCACAGTCCGCTACAGCCACTGTCAATTGTAGGATATTTCCCGGTATCTCAGTGGCGGATGTCGAGGTCGTCCTGAAGGAAGTTGTCGCCAATAAGGGCGTGGAATTTGAACTTCTGGGGGAGCCTACCGAGAGCCCTATTTCAGAGACCCGCAAGGATGTGGTCGCTGCAGTTACAAAAGCAGTCCACACACGTTATCCAGATGTGAAGCTCATCGCCTACATGGAATCCGGTGGTACCGACGGCATGCACTTTCGCAAGGCGGGAATTCCGACCTGGGCAGTAAGCGCTCGTTTTATGAACCCGGATGAGATGTTTGCCCACGGACTCAATGAGCGGGTTCCCATTAAGGGGTTTTACGATGCGCTGGATCACTGGAGTATCATAATCAGAGAGTTGGCCAGTGACTGATATACCGGCTCTACAACTGGCGATTGCCTTTATACCGGTCGCTATTACGCTCGCCATTTTCTTTAAGTGGTCCCTGGGCGTGGGGAATGCCCTCTATGCGGTTGCACGCATGCTTATTCAGTTGTTGCTGATCGGCTACGTACTCGCCTATATCTTCGGGGCGGAAGATGCCGGTCTTATTGTACTGGTGCTCTCGGTAATGTTAGTCGCTTCAAGCTGGATAGCACTGGGAGCGGTGCAGGAACAGCGCAAACAGCTTTTTTTCAGGGTGCTGCTATCCATTACCATTGGCGGTGGCCTGACACTGGTTCTTATTACCCAGTGGGTGCTGGAACTTCAACCCTGGTACCTGCCGCGCTATATGGTGCCACTGGCGGGTATGATTTTTGCCAATGCGATGACCGCCGTGAGTCTTGCGGCGGAGCGCTTGAACGCAGAGTTGGCGCACAAGCTCCAGTGGCAAGAAGCCCGTGTCATCGCATTTCAAGCCGCCATGATTCCGGTCATCAACTCACTTTTTGCAGTGGGTCTGGTTTCTCTTCCCGGCATGATGACTGGCCAGATATTGTCCGGCGTGTCTCCGATGATTGCCGCGCGCTACCAGATAATTGTGATGTGTATGATCTTTTCTTCCGCCGGAATATCCACGGCAATTTTCTTGGCATTGGGCAGGCCAAGTGCCGATAAGCGGGCCATAGTTTGATTGAAAACGCGTGGATAGCCTGCTTGCCCGCCTGACTTGATGGCTCACTACGGGGCTTTAAATCCTATTGGGCAGGGGTTTAATCGCTTTGAGTATTTCCCGGGTCAGGTCCCAGCGATCGAACCCCTGCTTGCCGTAATCAAGGCCGCGTCGCACGATCACCAGGTCGTGCGATGGCACCACAATGACATATTGCCCGCGGTTTCCCGCCGTGGCGTAGGCGTTAGGGGGAACATCGCTGCGGTCGTCTGGCACCAGCCACCACTGGCCGCCGTAAAAATTCCCCGTTTTCGATGTGGCGGGGGCGGGTGTTCGCACAAAATCTATCCAATCGAGCGACAGCAGTTGCTCCTCGCCCCACTTGCCATCCTGGGCATAGAGCAGGCCAAAGCGCGCCAGGTCACGGGCATTGGTATACACCTGGCTGCTGAGGATAAAGTCGCCAAACCGGTCGGTACTAAGTAGTGTGTTGCGCATGCCGATTTTGTCCAGCAGGGCGCGCCGGGGAAATTCGCGATAGGCTTTATCGCTCCCAAGCGCCAGCTTCATCGCGTACACGGCCAGCAGGGTATCGTAATTCTCATAATCCCAGAATGTGCCCGGGTCGCGAACCGCACCGCGATTCAGGGCGCCATCAACGGAACTGGCGCCAGCCCAGTAGGCCAGTCCGGAGCCGGTTGCGTACTCCATGCCAAAACTGTCAACCGGGTAGAGCCCACTGGACATATTCAGCAAGTGCCGCAGGGTAATGCTATTTCGTGGGTCGTGCTCTCCACTTGCCAGTGCGGGTAACCAGGGTAAATTAACCGGTTTATCCAGGGCCATGCGCTGTTGTCTAACCAACTCGCCAATTAGTGTCACGGCGATGCTTTTCGCCGTCGACCAGGTGCGGGTTTGCGTGCTCATATTGATGCCGGCTGCGTAGCGTTCGTGGATGATCTCCCCGTGCTGCAGCACAATCAGGCTCAGAGTCACCTGCTCGGGCGTGTCGCGATCGAAAGCCCAATCGGAGGCCGCTTGCAGGCTTATAGCCTCGACAGAGGCGGGAAGTGGCTTATCCGCCACTAAATCGCCATTGGGCCAGGCAATGGTTGCAGCGTCACCGGGCAGCGGTGGCGTGCTCAGGGCGGGGAGGGAGGGAATATCATCAAATGTCTGGTCTGGCCCCATGACAATACAGCCTATGCCCTCGCGAAACGCAGCCCGGATCACAGGCCCTGAGTTGTCACCACCAACCGCTACTGCTCGCAGGCCCTCATCGATAATATAATCACCGCCACTGGCGGAACCCAGTTTACTGGGCAGATAGGCCAACTCTTGCTGGAATACCTGCTCCAGGGTGCGCCTGGAAGTAAACAGGCCGTTGCACATCAGTACTGCCTGCACGCCGTTGCGTATCATGATTCTATTGCTGGAATAGTAGTCGAACTCTTTACTCTTTTGTGATGCCGCCAGCACAGCCTGGGGGGCTAGCAGGCAAAATAGAATAATAATTTTCGGGAAGTACTGCATTTGCAAGCCTCTTGTCTTAATTACACACTAGAAAGCATAGTTCTCTCTTTCGCCAATCTCCAGCCCTTAGTATCATCTATTTAAAAGTATTCGTATGAAGATGGTGAAATGGAACTGATTGTTTTTGATCTCGATGGCACGTTGCTCAACCGGGATTCTCAAATTTCTGGCTACACCCGGGACACGCTGGCGTTACTGGCGCAGCGCAATATCGCCTATACAGTGGCCACCGGGCGCGCTCTGCACGGCTCGCGGGATATTCTTGCGGGGCATAATTTCAAATTGCCGCAAATCTACAAAAATGGGGCGATGATCTGGCTTCCCGATGACGAGGCCTACAGCCGTAAATTGCTCTTAACCCCCTCTGAAATCGAAAAAGTGTTGAAGGCATTTCTGGCGCTGGGCGTTGCCCCCTTCATTTACACATTGGAGGCTGACAATAGCCATGCTGTGTACCACCCACCGCTGGTCAGTGAGACTGAGAAGGAATGGCTTTATGAACTTAATACCGTGCGCGGTTTGCAGGCTTCGCCCCTGTCGGAACTACCTGGCGATGCCCAGATAAGCAATATCAGCGCGCTAGGTCCCAGGGAGGCTATAGAGGCAGTCAGGGATCTTGTGGGAACACAGGAGGATCACCTGGTAGCCTATATGGGTGCCGGTATTATCAGTGATGATATCTGCTGGTTGGATATTCACCATACCGACGGTAGCAAGGGCGGTGCGGTGGCCCAGTTAAAAAAAGACCTGGGTATTAAGCGTATTGTCTGCTTCGGGGATAACGATAACGACCTGAGCATGTTTGCCGCAGCGGACGAAGCCTACGCCCCGGACAATGCCAGGGATGAAATCAAGGAAGTGGCCACCGCGGTAATAGGCCACCATGACGAAGACGGTATAGCGCGGTTTTTACG
>JADFVW010000020.1 GCA_015222725.1 Pseudomonadota bacterium
GCCCACCGCCGAGCCCCGCATGGATGCGTCTTTTAGCGTGTCCTGCAAGGGGGGAGGCCACTCCAGCTGCGGTACTTTATCGAGTAAATTCTGCCCTGATACTTACTGCGGATTCACTCCAACCCAACCATCAAAGATTTTCCTCCGCAAACGCTGCCAGTCGACTCCTGACGATGCCATTGACATGCATAATCCCCGCATGCGGATACGCTTTGCTCTTCTCCACCAAATACGTCAGCCCAGACGTCAACGGTGAGATGTATTTGTTGTCGATCTGCGCCAGGTTACCCAGCACCACGATTTTGGAATCAGCCCCCACCCGGCTGATTACCGACTTTAGCTGGAACTGGGTGAGGCCCTGGGCCTCATCTATGATGATGTAGGCGTTGTTGAAAGAGCGGCCGCGCATGAAGTTGAGGGACTTGAACTGGATGTTGGCCCGCTCTTTCACGTAGTCGATGCTGCCGTGACAGGACTCATCGGTACCGTGCAAGATTTCCAGGTTGTCGTCGAAGGCCGCCAGCCAGGGCGCCATTTTCTCCTCCTCGGTGCCCGGCAGAAAGCCAATGTCCTCGGCAATGGGCGGTGTGGAGCGCGCCACGATCAACTTGCTGAACCTGCCCTGCTCCAGGATGGAGTGCAAACCGTAGGCCAGGGCCATCAGGGTTTTACCGGAGCCCGCCGGGCCGGTTAATACGGTCATGTCGACGTTGTCGTCATCCAGCAGGTACATGGCCATGGCCTGTTCCAGGTTGCGTGGCGCCAGACCCCAGAAACGCTTGTGCATTAACTTGTCGCGGCTGTCGCAGGCCAGGTAGACGTATTCGCTGTCTATCCGTTTTACGAAGGCCATAAATTCCTGCTCGTCGTAGACGAACATATTGGGGTAGGCGTCGGGCAGGGATTTCCTGGGGATGCGGTGCAGGGTCATATCACCCTCGCGCAGGGTGTCCACTTCCGAAATGGTCGACCAGAAATCGCCCTCTATGGTGCGGTAGCCCTTGGCCAGCATGTCGATGTCGTCAAGCACCCGGTCGCGCCGGTAGTCCTCGACGTTCATCAGGCCCGAGCCCTTGGCCTTGATACGCATATTGATGTCTTTGGTCACCAGGGCGACAAATTCGTCCGGGTTTTCCGCCTGTAATTTGAGGGCGACATTAATGATGCGGTTGTCGTTGGCCTGGGCCTGGGTGTCGTCCAGGTAGGGCACATCGGAGTTGTCTGCCAGCAGTTGATCGGCGTAGATGGCCAGGGTGCCCTTGGGACCGTCGATATTGGTGCCGGGTATTTCTACCCCTTTCTGGATTTCCTGGGGCGAGGCGGAGACCACCACCTTATCGATGATCTGAATGGCAATACGGGCCTCGCGGCTGACGGATTTATCGTGCCTGTCCTTGATATGGTCGAGTTCTTCCAGAACGGTCATGGGAATGACCAGATGGTGTTGCTTGAATGCGGTAACAGCTGTGGGGTCGTGCAATAGTACGTTCGTATCCAGAACGTAAGTTTTTTTAATTACAGGTTTCAGCTTGGTTTTTTCGACACGTAAAGCAGAGCCTGATTCCATAAATAGATCCTCGTTTTAAGCATATTTATAAACAGGAAGTACTACTGGATTGACATCGATTATTAATCCCATCGAGGCTCCCTGTCAATCAGTATCGGGAAAAGTGAGGCAGATAAAAATAAAAGGGGGCAGCAGTTACGCTAAACGCCAACTGGCACTGACAGCACAGCTATTTTCCGATACGATAGGCGGCTCTATATAAGAATAGTAACTTCAACCCCCATGCTCAATCAGGACACTCTCGCCCAGTTAAAGGGCCTCAAAGGTCAGATGGAGGCAGAGAAGGAATACGCCGAAGCCACCATCAAGGGCACCCAGGCAAGGTATGGCTTTGCCGTGCTCGATGACGGACGGGAAATATTTATCCCCCCCGACGAAATGCTCAAGGCCTTTCCGGGCGACCGGGTGCGAGTGTGCATTCGCCCCGCCAAAGACAACAAGACCGTCGCCGATATCGAAAAACTGGTGCACAGCCCGCTGGGGGAATTCACCGGGCGCTGTGTGCGCAAGGGCAATGCGGTGTTTGTGCAACCCGATTTGCCACAGCTAAGCCGTTGGCTATTTATTCCCTCCCACGCCCGCAACGGTGTCAAAGAGGGTGACTACCTGCGCTGTGCGGTGCTGCGCCATCCGATAAAAGACGGCAGGCCACAGGGCAAGGTACTGTCCATCATAGGCAATAAGAATACCGCCGGCGTGGAGAACCTCTACACCCAGGCCAAATTCAAGCTATCCAGTACCTGGAGTGAGCAGGTATTGGAGGAGTTGGAGCAGCGACTGGCCAACTTCAATCCCATGGAAACCACGACACGCAGGGACCTGACTGACCTGGAGTTCGTTTCCATTGACTCGGCCAGAACCCAGGACATTGACGATGCCCTGTACGCCGACATCAGCGATGACGGCTGGACGCTCTACGTCGCCATCGCCGACCCCACCGCCTACATCGAGGTCGGCTCCACCTTGTACCTGGACATCGCCGAGCGCGCCACCTCGGTTTATTTCCACGGCGATGTTATTCCCATGCTGCCGGAGCAGCTGTCCCAGCATACCTGCGCCCTGTCCGAGGGCAACGATAGGCCCGCGCTGGTCTGTAAAATTTCCGTCAGCGATGCCGGTGAAGTGGGCGACTTCGAATTCATAGAAGCCACCGTTCGCTCCCGGGCCAAACTCTCCTACTATGGCGTAGACCGGTATTTGTCCGGCAACTACGACGAGTTAATGAGTCATGCCACGCCGCTGGAAGCCCTGTACCAGGTGTATCGCGCCCTGCGCAAATCCCGGGAGGAACAGGAGCTGGTGATGGAGAACCGGCAGGAGTACCGCTGGATTCTCAATGACAAAAAACAAATCGACCATATCGAACCCTTCACCAAGATGCTGTCACAGAAAATGGTCGAAGAGTGCATGGTGGCAACCAACCGCTGTGCCGCCCGCTTCCTCACTGACAAGAAATGCTCAGGGCCCTTCGTGAGCCACGCCGGGTTCAGGCGCGACCGCTTGAAAGAAGCGAAGAAATTTCTGGAAAAAAGTGCACCTGCTGTGGCTGGCCTAAACTTGGACGTGCGCGGCGACTACCGAAAAGTTATGCAGTACCTGTCCTCCAAAGAGCAGGCCCTGCCGCTGCGCGCGATGGTTAACCGACTGCTCGCCAGGGCGGTACTGTCCACCGAGTCGGCGGTACACATGGGCATGTCGCTGGACAGCTACACCAATTGCACCTCTCCCCTGCGCAAATATATGGATTTCCTGGTTCATCTGCAGATCAAATCGGCCCTGCACGGCGGGCCGTTCAATCTGGTCGACCCGAAAACGCTGAACAGCCTGTCCGAAAACCTGCAGCGCACGCGCTCGGCAATGAACGAAGCGGAACGTTGGCTGGCCTGCAATTACATAGAGAAGCGCGCCCAGAAAAAGGACGCGACCTTCAAGGGCGTCATCTCACATATTAATAGCAGCGGCTTTAATGTACGAATGGACGATTCTGGTCTGGAAGGGTTTGTCGACTTACGGAAAAATCCGGAGAAGTTCAGCTTTGACAAGTGGACTGCCAGCCTGACCAGCAGCACCCGGCGATTCGCCCTGAGCCAGGCGGTAGAGGTTAAATTCCTGGGCGTTGACCAAGCTCAGCACCAGATCCAATTCGACCTGCTGGACGGTTGTGGCCTGAAGCCATCTGATGTTGAACCAGAGACACCAGCTTAATCATTTCCCCAACACCCAGAGCCCGCAGGTAAACACCCATGTCGCGGTGACCGTCCAGCGCGACATTGGGCTCCGCCCCGCGCAAGCCCTGAACGATTAATAATTCCGCATCACTGTAGCGTGTCTCCTCACCAAAAATTAATTTGGTGAAGGTATCGACTATGGCCATCTCGCTGACTGCGCCGGCCTGCCTGAACGTATAACCCGTCATTGCACCACCTCTCTACCTTAAAGTATGGCGCACAACTGATCATTTATTAGCCGTTATTCAGGCAATAAGTCACAATTATTGGTTAAAATATGACCAAAGCCCCTATTTGGGGCAGGTTGGAGCCGCCTAAAAGCTAGCGTTGCCTGGCGTTCGTGGGAAGGGAATAACATCCCGCACATTTTCCATGCCGGTCACATAGTTGAGCAAGCGCTCAAACCCCAGGCCAAATCCCGCGTGGGGAACCGTCCCATAGCGACGTAAATCACGGTACCAACCCAGCTCTTCACGCAGATGGGGGGCCATGCGCGAGTCCAACACATCCAGGCGCTCTTCGCGCTGACTGCCACCAATAATTTCGCCTATGCCCGGCGCCAATACGTCCATGGCTGCCACGGTTTTCTCATCGTCATTGAGGCGCATATAAAACGCTTTAATGTCCTTGGGGTAATTCATTACGATCACCGGCCGCCCCACGTGGGTTTCCGCCAGATAGCGCTCATGCTCCGAGGACATATCGATGCCCCAGGCCACCGGAAACTCAAAGTTCTCGCCGCAGTTTTTCAAAATATTGATGGCGTCGGTGTATTCCATGCGCTCGAAATTGTTATCGATCAGCGAGCGCAGCCTGTCGATAACCGTTTTGTCGATTCGCTGTGCGAAGAACGCCATATCATCCTCGCGCTCCTCCAGTACCCGGGTAAACACATGCTTCAGCAGGCTCTCTGCCAGGTCGGCGTCGTCATTGAGGTCGGCAAAGGCGATCTCCGGCTCCACCATCCAGAACTCCGCCAAATGGCGGCTGGTGTGGGAGTTCTCGGCGCGAAAGGTCGGGCCGAACGAGTACACTTTGCTCATGGCCAGGCAGTAAGACTCCAGCTCCAACTGGCCGGACACGGTGAGAAAGGCCTCGCCACCAAAAAAGTCCTGTTCGAAATCCACTTCCTTTTTTTCATTGCGCGGCAAATTGGCGTAGTCCAGGGTACTCACCCGAAACAGCTCACCGGCACCCTCACAGTCACTGCCGGTAATGATAGGCGTGTTAATCCAGTGAAAGTCATTGTCGTGAAAGTAGTTGTGAATGGCATTGGCCAGGGTGGTGCGAACCCGGGTCACCGCGCCAAAGGTGTTGGTGCGCTGGCGCAAATGCTGCTGCGTGCGCAAAAACTCGAAGGTATGGCGTTTTTTTGCAATGGGGTAGGTTTCGGCGTCGTCCACCCAACCCAACACCTCGACGACGGTGGCCTGTATCTCGACACTCTGGCCCTTGCCCTGGGACTCCACCAGCTCGCCGGTGACAACCACCGAACAACCGGCGGACAGCTTCAATATTTCTGTTTCATAGTTGTCCAGGTCGGCGGGCACAACGGCCTGTATGGCGTCGAAGGCGGTACCGTCGTGAATGGCCAGGAAAGAAATGCCGGCCTTGGAATCGCGCTTGCTGCGCAGCCAGCCCTTTACCGTCACAATGGTACCGGTGGCGACCTGCCCCTTCAGGGTGGCCGAGATGGTGCTGAATTGACTCATTGATGGTCTCTCGTAGTGTGCACTTGTGAAAAAATTAAAAGGTGAATACCTGGCCCACCAACTCCTCCGACAGAACCCACAGGCGGTCGGCATCGGCGTGATCCAGGGCGTAGGATTCTACACCACCCTCCCCCTCAGGCGTAGCGGCTTGTGCTATATGGCAGTCTTCCAGATAGACGCCCCCTTCGCCCGCCAGCGCTGGCGAGGTGGCGGCCCAGACACTGGTGGCGGCCCCCTGCTCTACCGATTTCAAGGTCATTTCCTGACCCTCGGGCAGTCTTGCGCTTAGCAGATCAAAGTCCTCTTTCGCCATATGGCGACTCAACTCGGTCATGATGACACCGGGATGCACCGCAAGCGCGCGCACCCCACGGCTTTTCAGGCGGTCATCCAGCCCTATCGCAAACAGGGCGTTGGCCGTTTTGGATTGGCCGTAGGCCGACCACTTCTCGTAATTGCGCTGCTGGTAATTGGGGTCGTCGAAGTCCATCCGGCCAAACTTGTGGCCACCGGAGCTCAGGGAAATCACTCTGGCACTATTGGTCAAGGCCGGCACTAGCAGGCAGGCGAACAGAAAATGGCCCAGGTGGTTGGTGCCGAACTGCATCTCAAAGCCCTGGGCGGTGCGCGCCAGTGGGCAGGCCATCACCCCCGCATTGTTGATCAGTATATCGATGGCGGGATACTTATCAACGATAGCAGCGGCGGCCCGGCGCACACTGTCCAGGTCTGCCAGATCCACGATTTCGGTGTCGATGCTTGCGCCGGGGTTTGCCTCACGCAGGTCCTGGGCAACGCCCTGCAACTTGTCTTTGTTGCGGGCCAGCATCAGCACCGTGGCACCGGCACCCGCCAGAATCCGCACCGTCTCCACCCCAAGGCCCGATGAAGCGCCGGTAACAACCGCCACCTTGCCCGACAGGGATATACCCTGGATAACATCATTGGTGGTTGACTCGGCATTGAACGTGCTCATGGCTGTTCCCCTCAGGCTGCGCTTGCTAAAAGTATTGTTACCGCCACAGAATAAAGTTTTAATGTCTGTAGCGCTCAAACAGCAATGATAGGACGTCTCAATATGAAAAGCGATGAAGTGGAATTTCTGGAAGGTGGCAACTACATCAGCTTTGCCACGCGCAAACGATCCGGTGAATTTGTTGCCACACCGGTCTGGTTTGCCCCTTTTGAAGGCAGTTACTACCTGTTCTCCGCCGGGGAGGCGGGCAAAGTCAAACGGCTGCGCAACTTCAGCCAGTCCAGGATTGCCGCCTGCACCATGCGCGGCGCCGTCACCGGTGACTGGATGGATAGCGAGGCGGAGCTGTTAGAGAGCAATGCCGATAAGGATATCGCCCTGCAGTCCCTGCGCAAAAAATACGGCCTGCAAATGAAGATAGGTGATGTCTTCGCCAATATCAGCGGCAAGATGGCAAAGCGGGCCTACATCAAAGTAAGCCGGGCATAAATGGGGTCAGGTCGCCCATTACCCATTTTTTGTGGGTAATGGGCGACCCGACCCCATTTATGTGGACCCCATTTATGTAGGTCTAGAAATGCACGCCCTTCATTATCGCAGCCAAGGCCACCTGCTCGTTGGACGCCTCCACTTTTTCCGGCTTGTTACCCTTCGCGGCGGCCGAGTCGCCAAACATGCGGAATACGGTGTTCATCATCACTTCCGTAAACTTGGGTGCCACGGCCGTCATCACCTGCAGGAACACGCCCAGTTGTGAGGCGATACGCTTGGGCTTTTTAATGACCGCTTCCACTACCATGTCCGCCGCCTCATCCGGGGTCAGCACAGGCATGGAATCATAAATACTGGTGGCGGCAATCATGGGTGTGCGCACCAGGGGCATGTTAATGGTAGTAAAACGTACATTGCGATCGGAAAATTCCACCGCAGCGGCCCGGGTCCAGGCATCCAGGGCCGACTTGGAGGCAACGTAGGCAGAGAAGCGCGGGCTTGGGGCCAGGGCACTGATGGACGACATATTAATAATGTGACCCTGCTTGCGCTCGCTCATCGATGGCAACAGCCCCATGGTCAGGCGCACCGCACCGAAGTAATTGATTTGCATGGTGCGCTCGAAATCGTGGAAGCGATCGTAGGACAACTCTAACGAGCGGCGGATGGAGCGCCCGGCATTGTTAATCAGGATATCGATGAAACCGTGGTTCTTCAGCACTTCAGCGACCAGGCGGTCACAGTCCTCAAGATCGGAGGCATCGGCCTGGTAGATAGTGGCCACACCACCCAGCTCCGCGATCTCTGCGGCGGTCTCCTCCAGTTTATCGATGCTGCGTGCCACCAGTAGAACGTGGGCTCCAGCCTCTGCCAGGCGCAGGGCGGAAGTCTTGCCAATACCGGAAGAGGCACCGGTAATCAATACAACCTTGCCACCGACGTTGCCTTCCAGGGAGTGATCCACAAACAGGTCGGGATCCAGGTTGCGCTCCCAGTAATCCCAGACCACCGGCGCGTAGTCGTGCAAATCCGGACAGCTGATGCCACTGCCCTTCAGGGCGCGCTCGGTATCGCGATTGTCGTAGCGGGTGGGGTAGTTCATAAACATCATCACTGAGTCGGGCATGCCCAGATCTTCCATCAGCGAGTTGATGATGCGTTTCACCGGCGGCAAGCTGCCCAGGGTGGTGCGCACAACACTGGGGATAAAGCCGAACATGCGCATATCCAGGCGCATGCTGAAGCGCGGTGTATGGCCGGCCTCGGCGAAGATGTTCATCAAATTGCCTATGCTGTGATGCTCGGAATCGGTCAGGTGAAAGCAGCGTCCGTCCAGGTCATCCTTGTGCACAATGTGGTCCATGGCATCCACCACATAGTCCACCGGCACGACATTAAACTTGCCGCCCTCTATACCAATCAGGGGGAACCAGGGTGGCAGTACATTGCGCAGCTTCTGCAGCATTTTGAAGAAATAGTAGGCGCCATCTATTTTGTCGATTTCACCGGTCTTTGAGTTGCCCATAACCATAGCGGGGCGATACACGCGCCAGGGTACTTTGCACTCCTTGCGCACAATGCCCTCGGACTCGTGCTTGGTGGCAAAATAGGGGTGCTCGTAGTTCTCCGCTTCCTCAAACATATCTTCCCGGAAGGTACCCTTGTACAGCCCCCCGGCAGCAATGGAGCTGACGTGCTGGAAACAGCCTGCATCCAGTGCCTCCGCCAGGCGGATGGCGTTGCGTGTGCCATCGATATTGGTCGCTGACTGGGCCTCGGCCGAGGCACCAATGTCATAGATGGCGGCAAAATGGCAGAAGTGCGCTATTTTGCCCTTCAGCTCTACGATGGTCGCCTCATCCAGGCCCAGCAGGGGCTGTTGCAGGTCGCCGGTGACCGGAATCAGGCGGTCATTGTGCTCGCCGAAGCGCTGCTGCAACTCCTCGAACTTGTGCATGGAGGCGGCGCGGGTGAGTACGTAGATATCCCCCTCTCTATCTTTGAGCTTGTCGATAAAGTTACGCCCGATGAAGCCAGTGCCGCCAGTGATGAAATAAGCCATGATAAATCTCCCGCCTGATTAATTGGTATGGGAGTTAGTATAGGCCGGTGCTGAAATCTTGCCATTGCATGAATTTGCAAAGTGGGGGGGCAGGAATTTTCAGCGGCATCGTGCCGCTTGAGGGCTTTTCAGTGGCTAGCAGTTTTTTGCACGGTATTCCTGGGGGGAAAGCCCGGTCCACTTTTTAAATGCCCGGTGGAAGGTACTGCTGTCGGAAAAACCCATCAACTCAGACAGCTTTTGTGTGGTGTGGCTGCCGTTGGCCAGGTAGCCGATGGCCACGTCCTTGCGGCATTGATCCTTCAGTTGCTGAAAGGACGTGCCCTCTTCCCGCAGGCGGCGGTGCAGCGTGGGTGTGGTCATATGCAGACGCTGGGCGATGTCCTGCAGGCTGGGCATTGACCGCTCGAAATCGGTGCCTATCAACTGCTTTACCTTGTTGCCCAGGCCGTGGCTGTCCGGGCCTATTTTGAACAGCTCAGCCGGGTAGGTTTCCAGCAGTGTGATCAGGGAGGCCTCACTCTGCACAATAGGAAACTGCAGATAGCGGCGGTGAAATAACCAGCCGTCCTGACCGCGGGAAAACTCTACCGCTGTACCAAATATATCGCTGTAGTCCTTGTTCGGTCTGGCGGGTTGCTTCATCTCCACTGCACTCAGCTCAATAAAACTGCCTATAAACCAGCAGCAGACCCGGTGCCACATGGCCATGGACAGCAGCTGTCCGGTAAGCCCGGGCAACCAGTTCAGCTGCTCCATATTAAAGTTTTCCGGGGAAACCAGAGTGCGTTCCTGATCATCAGAAAAATCAAAGCGACAACAGACATACTCGCCCTGGGTCTCCAGGTGGAAGGTCTCACCCTGAGGTTGCAGGCGTTGAAAATACACCGATGCTCGCGCCATCGCCTGCTCCAGGGTGGATGCGTGCAACATGGCCTGAAACATCATGCGGTAGGCACTGAACGCCAATGTGCTCTGCACGTCGGTGTTGTGGCAGGGCAGGTCCTGCTGCAGCTTATGAATCAGGTGAATAAACAGGCGGCCGTAGTCATCCACCGAAATACTGGCATCGGCGACTGCGCTGTCTTGCAGTAATACCAGTGGCAGCTTCAGTGTATGCAATTCGCGGCGCAATTCCTCCTGGCGCACTGGCAGCAGCCGCAGCAGGGATTGGGCGTAGCGTAGCGGAATTGTCTGTGTCATTCGAGTCAGCTCCTGATCCAGCCGTATTGTACGTGCTGGCAGGCGCCAGAGAAAACCCGGGGTCGGAAAATTAGTTTAAATCGGCAAGTTGCTCTTTTCTGATGACGTCCAACTGTGTCTTGTAGGACTCGACATCCGCGCGCAGGGTGGCCGAGGCAATGGCCATGGACATATAGCGGGCGGCGTCCTCCAGGTTGCCCAACTGGTAATGAATAACGCCCATCTCGTATTGCAGTTGCGTACCCTCGGGCTCCAGGCGCAGGGCGTCGGTATAGTGCATAAGCGCCTGCGGCCAGTCGTCTGCCTCCCCCGCCTTGTCACCCAGCCACGCGTGATAATAAGGATTACGCATGCGGTAATAGGCCACCTTATCGTTCCAGTATTTGCTTTCTTCTTCCCTGCCCTCCAGGTCGTACAGTACCACCAGGTTATTCATCGCTGAGCGATCAGCAGAATTTAACTGCAGGGCGTGAAAATAACTGCGCTCCGCCTCCTCATGCTGGCCGGCAAGGCGATAAATAGCGCCCAGGTTCACCCACAGCAGAGACATTTTCGGGTTCAGCCGCAGGGCCCGCACACTGTGCGCCCAGGCCTGGTCCAGCTCACTTCGGGCAAGTGCCTCCATGGCGACATTGTTGTGATGCAGGGCAAAGGCGTCGATGTCGCTAATTCGATTGGTTTTGGTTCTCTCCGCCGCCGTCAGGGGCTCAATATCGACCACATATTCCACAGTGCTGCGCAGCCTTACCACCACATTGACATGCAGGCGCACCGCAATACGCTCCCCAACCCGGGTCCACTGGGGGCGCACTTTCACCCACTGGTAATCGGCCTTGAGGTTCGCCTCCCTGGCCAGGGCAACAAACAGGTTGGCATAGGACAGGCAGTTGGCGGTGCCGCGATGAAAAACGTCAGCCGCCCCACCTTCGGCGCCGGGCATATATTGAATATTGAGAATGGCATCGCTTTTTATGGCCTGGTGCAGTTGCACCATACGCATACGGTCGTGGTTTAAATGCCCGGTATAGGTTTCGACAAAACTACGCATCTCATCGTCCAACTCCAGCAGCTCAGGCGTGGGTGCCAGAAAGTCGACATCCGACAACTCAACCGTTTGCCCGGCATACTGCAGCGGCGCAATTTGGCTGAGGTATTCCCGATGGGAGCGGTCGCTGGTGGCACAGGCGCCCAGGAGAGAAACAAGCACCAAGCCTATGGCCAGCATACGAGCAGGGGTGGAACCAGAAGACGATAGCTCACCCTGTCGACCGATGGTTTCGGTCAATGGTTGACCTTCCGCCTGTACCCTCATCAACTGCAAGGCAAACTCCCCGGACCCGACAATACAGCAGAGCCAGTATGAGTATAGCGCAGGATTAAGCTAACTTCGCCCGGCCTGCACCTGGGCGAATTGCAGGGAACAAAACTCCCGCGCCAGCAATTCAATATATTGGACATCATCTGCGCTGAATCTATCCGTCAGCGGACTGTCAATATCCAACACCCCGATGACCCCGGTACCGTCGTGCAGCGGAACCACCAGTTCCGAGCGGGACGCTATATCACAGGCTATATGCCCGGGAAAAGCATGCACATCGGGTACCAATTGTGTTTTATCCTGGACCACCGCGGCGCCACAGACGCCACTGCCCAGGGGGATGCGCACACAGGCCGGCTTTCCCTGAAACGGCCCCAGCACCAGCTCCTGGCCCTGCAAAAAGTAAAAGCCCAGCCAATTGATGTCCGCCAGCTGCTGCGCCAGCAGGGCCGAGAAATTAGCCGAATTGGCGACCAGGTCGGGCTCTCCCTGCATCAGGCCTCTCAGTTGCAGCCGGGCATCGACCAGGGAGAGGGGCTCGTGTTGATCCATATAAAATCCATAATTATTGTGTGGCTATTGATGTATATCAATGCGAAAGCTTAGCAACTCCGCGACCCTGTCATCATTGGGATGATTACGCGTAATTTTTTCTCAGACTGAGGGGTACCCCATGACACAGCACCTGTTGCAAGAGCAAACCGAGGACGACAAGCAGATTATGCGTCGCCTGTTTATCGTTGTTGGTGGCTTTATGCTGGCCACCATAGCGATGGCCGTCACCGTTACGGCAATAATGGGCTAGCGCCCCGCCCAGCGACAGGCCTCAGGCTGCGGTGTGCAAACCACATTCGCGCCCGTCCTGTACCTTGGTAGGATCAAAATAGTGCCTGCAGCTGCTTAATTGGTGCTGCTCCATGTATTCGTCTGTCTGCTCCTCAGACCAGTAGAATATGGGCGCCACCTTGATAATACCGCGCTTATCCAGGGACACGATGTCCAGGGATTTGCGGTGGTCGGTCTCCTCCCTTCGAATACCCGTTAGCCAGACTTCCGGCTGAAACTCCTCTATGGCCTGTGAAAAAGGCTCAAGCTTTACCTGCCGGGTGAATTCCGTATGGCGCTCTTCATCATCAATAGTTGGAATTCCGCCCATGATGGCGTTGCGCCGCTCGGAGGTCATCTGCGGTGAGTAGACATGCATATTGAGTTGCAGGTCTTTTATCAGGCGCTCGGCCACCACATAGGTGTCACGCAGGTTATAGCCGGTGTCCACCCAGATGGTGGGGACAGATTTATCCACCTCACTCACCAGGTGCAGCATAACCGCGGCATTGCGGCCAAAGCTGGTGGTGGCAATGGTTTTTTTACCCAGGCTCATGGCCCACTGCACCACTTCCCGCGCGCTGGCATGGCGCAGTTCGGCATTAATTTGCTGCAGATCCAGTTCTACAGCGGGCGCTTGCGGGTTTGGCATCGGCTCAGCTAGTTTTAAGGCAGTCATAAGTGGGAACTGTAAAGAATAGGCCTGCCGTTGACAAATAACATTGATTTATATGGTTATTCTCCGCGGTAACTAAGGACGTGACGGAAAGAGACAATTTTACTGGCACTGACCCGCAATTGTGGCCCGGCGGTAAGCGGTTAATACTGTACCCCTGAAAAAATCCTGGAGAACAGTATGAGCAACAAACTCTGTGAAAGACTGGGCATCGAATTTCCCATTTTTGCCTTCACCCACTGCCGCGACGTGGTGGTCGCCGTCAGCAAGGCCGGCGGCATCGGCGTGCTGGGTGCAGTGGGCTTCAGCCCCGCCCAGCTGAAAGAAGAGCTGGACTGGATAGACGAGCACATAGGCGACAAGCCCTACGGCGTGGATATTGTCATCCCGCAAAAATATGAAGGCATGGGCAGCATGAGTGCCCAGGAGATGGAAAAGGAACTGTGGAAAATGGTTCCCCAGGGACATATGGACTTTGCCCAGAAATTACTGGCGGACGCCGGCGTGCCTGCATGGCCCGACGGCACTACCAGTATGGGCCTGATGGGTTGGACCGACGCCACCGCCACCCCCCTGCTGGAAGAGGCACTGACCCGACC
>JADFVW010000174.1 GCA_015222725.1 Pseudomonadota bacterium
AGTCCGGACGCCGCGAAATGAACATTATGGGGTCGTAGAAGTTTAGATTGGAGGCTCGAGCCGGAATCGAACCGGCGTAAACGGAGTTGCAGTCCGCTGCATAACCACTCTACCATCGAGCCTTGATTTGAAACTATGGAGCGGGAAACGAGATTCGAACTCGCGACCTCAACCTTGGCAAGGTTGCGCTCTACCAACTGAGCTATTCCCGCATATCCTTTGCGCTAGTGCTGCCACGAAAGAGGCGCATATTCTATGGCCTGTGTGCCAAGTGTCAAGCCAAACATCAGGGAATTACTGCAACTGGCTGAATTAAAAAGGTTTATCCCTCTTTTATCACTTCCCAGGCCGCTTTCAGGTAGATAAACATAGACCACAGGGTCAACACGGCGGCGGTGTACAGCATGATGTATGACAACGCCAGCATCCAGCTCTCATCGGTGGCGGGGTCTACAGCCAATAGACCCACAATAGCCACCATCTGGAAGACAGTCTTGACCTTGCCTACATAAGAAACAGCAACTGATGTCCGCTTACCAAGCTCCGCCATCCACTCCCGCAGAGCCGAAATTACGATCTCCCTGCCAATAATAACGCAGGCTGCCAAGGTGAACAGGATGGTATCGTAGCGCTCTACCAGCAGCACCAGGGCGATTACTACCATGAGTTTATCGGCCACCGGGTCCAGGAAAGCGCCCAGCTTTGTCATCTGCCCGAGACGTCTGGCCAAATAGCCGTCTACCCAGTCGGTGGCTGCCGCTACCGCGAAAATACCGGCGGCAAAAAGCAGGTGGTTTTTAAAGGGCAGATAAAAGACCGCAACCAATACCGGAATCATGCAGATTCTTATGACGGTTATTGTATTAGGTATATTCATATGCGGTATCGGCTAAAACCGTTGCTCCCTGTCCCAGGTTGTTAGTGGTGTAAGTGATCATAAATTTTTTGGGCCAAGGTTGCACTAATTCCGGAAATTTTCTTCAATTCGGTAACGCTGGCATTCTCCACCCCTTTGGCGCTGCCGAAGTGGCGTAACAGCTCCCGCCTGCGCTTGGCCCCCACCCCTTGTATTGCCTCCAGTAACGAAGTCTTGCGCTTTTTATCTCTTCTGGCCCGGTGGCCGGTAATGGCGAAGCGATGCGCCTCGTCGCGTATATGTTGAATGAGATGCAGGGCGGCACTGTCGCCGGGTAACTGGATCTCCCGCCCCGAATCGCCGCGTATCAGCGTCTCAAACCCTGCTTTGCGTGTGACGCCCTTAGCCACGCCTATCACTTCTACACCGCCCACCTGTAGCTCCTCAAGCACAGACATGGCCTGGGAAACCTGGCCCTTGCCGCCGTCGATAAAGAGTATGTCGGGTAAAACCCCCTCCCCGGCCTTTAATCGTTTATAGCGCCTGGTGAGGGCTTGCTGCATGGCCGCGTAATCATCGCCGGCGATGATATTTTCGATATTGAATTTTCGATAATCCGATTTACAGGGGCCATTCTGGTCAAACACAACACAGGATGCCACTGTTGCCTCCCCGGAACTGTGGCTGATGTCAAAGCACTCCATGCGCTGGGGCATCTCGGGTAAGCCCAGTGTGTCCTGCAGGGCCTGCCGTCTGTCAAAGGCCGTCTTGCGCCCGTCCAGCTGTGATTGCAAATTCGTCTGTGCAGTCTGCTGTGCCAGCTGCAACCAGCGTGCCCTGGCATCCCGAACCCGACTGCGCAGCTTCACTTTTCGGCCCGCCTGCAATGAGAACGCCTGGGCCAGTGTATCCCTATCGGCAGGGGGCTCGTTCAATATGATTTCACCGGGAATTAACCGCGTGCCTACAAGGTAATACTGCGGCAAGAACGCACTGAGTAGCTCACCGGGAGACTCCGCCAGTTTCACCGCTGGATAGTAGGACTTACTCCCCAGTACACGGGCTCCCCGTACAAACAGCACCTGTACACAACTACAGCCCCCGGATACCGCGGCAGCGACGATGTCCAGGTCACCACTGACGCCCTCAATGCCCTGGCTGGCCTGCACATGCTGTAACTGAACCAGTTGGTCTCTCAACACCGCCGCCTGTTCATACTTAAGTTTGCTGGCTGCCAGTTCCATATCGTCCGCCAGCTTCACCATGAGTTCTTGCGATTTACCCCGCAAAAACAACTGCGTGCTTGCAACCTGGGCACTGTACGCCTCAGTGCTGACCAAATCGACACAGGGCGCCGTGCAGCGCTGTATCTGGTACTGTAAACACGGCCGGGAGCGATTGGCAAAGTAACTGTCTTCACACTGGCGCACCTGAAAAACCTTCTGCAAAAAATGCAGGGATTCACGCACTGCGCCGGCACTGGGATAGGGGCCAAAATACTTTCCCTTGCGGCGCTTGGCCCCCCGGTGCATGCTCAGGCGGGGAAACTTGTCCTCATTGGACAAGAATATATAGGGGTAGGATTTATCATCGCGCAGCAAAATATTGTAGGGCGGCTGCTCTGATTTTATCAGGTTGTGTTCCAGCAACAGGGCATCAACTTCCGTGGAGGTGACTGTGACCTGGATATCGTCTATTCGGGCAACCAGCGCCATGGTTTTTGCCGCCAGGCCACTGGCCCTGAAATAGCTGCTTACCCTTTTCTTCAGGTTTTTGGCCTTGCCGACATAGAGTAGCTTTCCGGCCTTGTCGTACATCTGGTACACGCCGGCACGGCTGGTCAGGGTGGTAAGAAAGGCCTTGTGGTCGAACTTATCCACCGCCGTATACCCGGGGCTCGATCTCCAGGTCTATGCGGTATGCGTCGAAGACCGACTGCTGAATTTGCCCGGCCAGGGCCAGCAGGGCTCTCCCGTCATCGCCTTCATAATTCACCAGCACCAGTGCATGCTGCGGGTGTACACCAAAGCTCCCCGCACGCTTTCCTTTCCAGCCGCATTGATCAATCAACCAGGCCGCCGGTAGTTTTACCTGGCCGTCGGGCTGGGGGTATCGCGGGAGATCGGGCACTAAGCCCAACAGTTCATTTAAATGTGATTGAGTCACTACCGGGTTTTTGAAAAAGCTTCCCGCATTGGGCAGGTCTGCCGGATCGGGCAGGCGACTCTTACGAATGTCGACCACCGCATCAAAAATAGTTCTTGGTGTCAGCTCCTCGCACGCATTGTCGTCCAGGTAGTTTCTCAGGGCGGGATAACTCAGTTGCAAGCGGGGCCTTTTGGATAGAGACAATTCCACCGAAGTGATGATCACCTGGTCGCGCAGGGCATTTTTGAAGATACTGTCCCGGTAGGCAAACTCACAGGCCTCATCGCTCAGGACAAGCGCCTTGCTATCGCTTACCCGAACCGCAGAAACACTGCGGATAAAAGAAGCAAGCTCAACGCCGTAAGCACCAATATTCTGGATTGGCGCTGCGCCCACGGTTCCGGGGATAAGCGCCAGGTTTTCCAGCCCGTAGTAACCCTGCCCCAGTGACCATTCCACCAGCTGGTGCCAGCTTTCACCGGCAGCCACTTTAACCACCACACCCTCGTCATTTTCTTCCAGAACCTCTATCCCACGCCCGTTCTGATGTATTATCAACGCGTCGAGATCACCGGCCAGAACCACGTTACTGCCCTGCCCCAGAGTGACAATACTCATGTGGTGATTTGTCGCCCACTCCAGTGCCTCTATCAGCTCCTGCTCGCTGGACACCTCCACATAGGCGCTGGCCCGAGACTTCAGCGCCAGGGTATTGCGGTGCAGCAGGGACTCATTGTGCAGAACGCGCACTTGAAATCTCCTGCAACAGGCCTTCACTGGCACCTTCAATCATGTCGAACTACCTCCGTCGCCAAACAGGGCCCGGACCGCATCCAGATCCTGCTGTGTATCCACGCCGCCCGGCACCGATGACAGGGCCTGATCTACGTGTATGCGCACGCCGTTATACATGGCCCGCAGCTGTTCCAACTGTTCGACCTGTTCCTGCGGTGCAATCTCCCAGCCTACATACTTGTGCAATAGCTTTACCCGATAGGCATAGATACCAATATGGCGAAACCAGCAATTCGGCTCTGGCAGCAAGCCACCATCGGCCATCTTGTGATCCCGTGGCCAGGGCATGGGTGCACGGCTGAAATACAGCGCAAGCCCGGCCCGGTCTGCCACCACCTTTACCGTATTGGGGTTTAACAGTTCCTCAACGCTTGTAATGGGCTCGCACAGTGTGGCGATTTCCGCCGCCGATGTTTGCGCCAGGTTTTGGGCCACCTGATCAATGAGTGCCGGTGGTATTAGCGGCTCATCGCCCTGCACATTCACCACGATATGCTCGGCCTCCAGTTCCAGATCAGCAGCCACTTGCTGCAACCTGTCCGTCCCGGATGGGTGGCTGCTGGACGTCATGCAAACCTCGGCGCCGAATGACTGGGCGACCTGATATATTCGCCGATCATCTGTCGCTATCACAACCGAGCTGGCGCCACTTTTTTTCGCCTGCTCCCAGACACGTTGAACCATCGGTTTACCCGCTATGTCCAGCAGGGGCTTTCCGGGCAGCCGTGTCGAGCTGTAGCGCGCGGGAATAACAATTGTGTAAGACATTGGGGCGCCCTGTTCAATAATTTTGGCGTTTGGATTTAGCAAGGTTCAGTACAGATGTTTTCACAGTGTCGGGAAGCTGGGCAGATATCTTAAGATACCAGGCATCCCTTTGCACAAACTGCCTGCATTTTACCGCGTCCTTCTCCGTCATGATAATCGGCTTGCCGATAAACTGAACAAAATCTTCAGCACTGTAGCTGTGATGGTCGGCGAAGCTGTGAGTACAAAGGGTAAACCCCTGGCGTTCAAGTCCAGCGAAAAATTGTTCAGGCTGACCGATACCCGCGAGAGCGTGCACCCTGGCCCCCAACTGTGTC
Source organism: Pseudomonadota bacterium (assembly GCA_015222725.1). Taxonomy (GTDB): domain Bacteria; phylum Pseudomonadota; class Gammaproteobacteria; order Pseudomonadales; family Halieaceae; genus JBALVT01. The sequence continues at coordinate 4,885 of JADFVW010000174.1, forward strand.
GGCGACAGTGGGATCTCCTCAGCGCTAAGCAGGTTCACTAGCGCCTGCGAACGATAACTGACTCCATGCTGCGGGTCTTCGCTGCCGCGATACAGGATATGGTCAACCTGCTTTAAACGTTTTTCCGGTTCACGCAGCGGGCCAGCGGGCAGGCACCAGCCGTTACCCATTCGCCGCTGCTCATCCATGACCACTATTTCCATATCTCTGGCCAGAGCGTAGTGCTGTAAACCGTCGTCACACAGGACAATATCGACATCATACTTTTCCAGCAGATATTGCACC
>JADFVW010000021.1 GCA_015222725.1 Pseudomonadota bacterium
ATTTTGGCCTGGTCCGGTGATACTCGATGAACGGGGTCGTCTGCCCTTCAGTCCGCATGGCGTGCGGTGATAAATCCGAGCAGGGGTGCGTTTCATCCCCCGATAGTTACAGCGTTAGCCGGACATCAGCGCGCAGCGAGTCAACCATGAAGTTAACAAAGGTTTGGATTCTGGCGGTATCTCGTAGCTCTTTAAGGTATAGGATCCAGAGCCCCGTATCGAAATCGGAACTTAAGTAGAGTAGCGGATCGAGTTGTCCGCTGAGCAAACTGGCGTCCGTGCTGGGTAGTATCGCCAGGCCCAAGCCCTCTTTGGCAAGCGCAGACATGGCGGAGATCGAGTTGCAATATACGCCTGCGCCGGCAAAGCGCTGTTCCTGTAACCACCTAAATGCCGGTATGCGGGACAACTCCGGTGAAGGCATGATTACAGGATGATCTGAGAGGTCTTCCATCTTGGCTGGCACACCGTGGATACGCTGGTAGTGAGCAGAAGCACACACAGCCCAGCGCATGTCGGTGATTTTTCTGCCGATCAGATCTTCCGGTGGACTTCGGGTGGGGCGTATTGCTATGTCGACGGTGCGCTGGCTAAGGTCCAGGCTTTGAAACTCGATCAACAATTCAAGATTAATGCTGGGAAACAGATTTTTAAAGCGGCTGAAGTGACGCGGTAGAACGTAACACCCGATATTTTCTGTGCTGGTAATCTTGATCGTGCCACTCAGGCGGGCATCCTGCCCAGACAGTCTCAGATCGATCTGCTGGAGTTCTTTTTCAATCCGCAGTCCCGACTGTAGCAGCTCCTCACCGGCCTGGTTTAGCTGCAGCCCACTGGGCAGCCGCTCAAACAGGCGTACCCCAAGACGGGATTCGAAGCCGTTTAGCCTGCGGTACACGGTGGACTGGTTGACCTCCAATTGCTTGGCGGCCTGGATCATGTTGTCTGTACGGGCGAGTGCAAGGAAAAAGCGCAGGTCGTTCCAGTCTTTCATCGTTACCGCTCCCGGTGTGGCTTGCAAGATTGCAAAGATACCATTCTATTTTGCATATGGATATGCAATTTGGAGAACGGCATACTGGAACGCAAGACTCACTAACCCGTGTCCGGTGCCCAGCGTGAACCTACCCGGTGGTGGTTAAAACGTAACCAAACAGGATTCATAATCATGACCCAATCAACATTCCAGCCCAGTGTCTATGCAAAAAAGGGTGTCTCTTCTTCTTCAAATTTCCGGTATTCTGGATGGAAGCCAGATTACTGGATCGGAACGTATCGTGCAGCTAGACGCGAAACAGCCCGATCTCGATTCGATAAAAATCGGTTGCATACCCTAAATCAATAAGCCCTCTCCCTTGGAGAACACCGATATGAAGCTTTTCTCATACAAAAACAGGCCTGTACACCTGGGCCCTTTTCCCCTGGAAACCCTGAACCGGGCCACCGAGCAACCAGACCTGTCACAGGTGCCACCACAGCAACCGCTGGACTTTGACAGGCATGCCCCTGACTCCATCGCACACGCCATCAAGCGTTATATGGGCGCGATGGACGTCACCCGAGCCGGTTCAGTCACCAACGAGCCTGCCGAGGTACCGGATGTCCTGCAGGAGCGTACCAACCACTTGAAGGGCGCCGGTTATTATTTTGATGCATCCATGATCGGCACCTGTGAGCTGCTACCGGCACATCTCCTGGAAAAGCCCATTATCAACCCTGAGAAAGCGGTGATTGCGAAGGAGTTGGCATCGGGCATTCCAGATGAGGCGCCCCCCAGTTACGAGTTGTTTTACCCGATGGTGATCCAAGGGGCCCAAATGCCTGATATGCCTCTGGAAGGACACACCCACGCCCTGGTATTTCTTGTGGAATATGCCCGCGACCCCCGTGCCGATGAGCCGGGCACCGATTGGATTATGGGCACCCAGGCAGAGCGCGCAGCATTACTGACCGCCAACACCGCCACACTGATTGCCGAGTATATTCGCCTGCTGGGCTATGACGCCCGCGCCCACTCCGCCACCACCACCGATGTGAACCTTAACCGCCTGGCAGTGTCGGCGGGGTTGGCCGGTGCCATGGAATCTGGCGATGGCTGCGAGTTGATAAACCCCTTCGTGGGCTCCCGTTTTGGGTTGGCGGCGGTCACCACCAACTTTGCCATAGCACCCGATCAACCGCTGGGCCCAAATGCCGGCCACGCTGGACTACGCTCCCACGGCCCCAAATGGTGGCTGGGTGGCCAACAGCGTCGTGCCGGTAATGCGGAACCCTTCGCAGATCGCGATTTTCATATGGGCCCCTACCCCTTTGAGAAGATTAAGCGGGTGGAAACCCCCACCAGCCTCATCGACGCAGACCGAATTCCCCGCTTTCCGAAGCGGGCCGACTGGTTCGCCCGCTCCGCGTTTGGCGACCTGGGCAAGGCGGTACAGGCCCAAGATCTGCCACACTTTGTAGGCAAGAACCCGCTGGGCGCCTGCGCCCTGAGGTCACTGATGTCGCTGATCCCCCTACAGTACGGTGAGGCGCGCGACCCGTCCCAAACAGGCGTCCAGCCCAATGATGGTGACCCGGTCAAGAACGCCGAGCGTTTAAAGGCGGCCTGCTACTACCTTGCCACCGATGCCGTGGGCTTATCGCCGACACCGGATTGGGCCTACTACTCCCACGACAGCAAGATGCGCCCTATCACCCCCTACCATAAAAACAGCGTAAATATGATGCTGGACCAGGGCCACGAGACCATGGAAGGCGCCAGTGGCGACGACTGGATTTCCTCGGCCCAATCCATGCGTGCCTATCTACGTTTCTCTCTGTTGGGCGGGGTTATCGGCGAGCAGATCCGACGTCAAGGCTATTCCGCCCGCACCCATACCGTGGTAGATGGCGAACTGCTGCTGCCACCATTGATGCTGCTGTCCGGCCTTGGGGAAATCAGCCGTATCGGTGATGTAATCCTCAACCCCTATCTGGGACCACGCCTCAAGTCTGGCGCCGTGTCCACTTCCATGCCAATGTCCTACGACAAGCCCATTGACTTCGGCCTGCAGAACTTCTGTGACAACTGCCAGAAATGTGCCCGCGAGTGTCCCTCCGGCGCCATCAGCGCCGGGCCCAAAGTCATGTTTAATGGCTATGAAATCTGGCGCTCCGATGCAGAAAAATGTACCCGCTACCGTATCACCAATGACCGCGGGGCCATGTGCGGCCGCTGCATGAAAACCTGCCCCTGGAACCTGGAAGGTTTGTTCGCCGATAGCGCCTTCCGTTGGCTGGCCATCAACGCACCCGCATCGGCCAAAACCCTGGCACAGCTGGACGATAAGCTGGGCCGCGGCAGCATCAACCCCGTGAAGAAGTGGTGGTGGGATGTGGAAATCAACGGTTTCCGGGGCAATCGCTATGTAGCCGCCAAACGCATCAATGCCCGCGAGCTGTCGGTGGACCTGGAGGTGCGCTACGAAGACCAAACCTTGGCCGCCTACACCGCCGATACGCTGCCAGGCCCCTACCCAGTGTGCCAGCCGGTAGACCGGGAAGCGGCGATCAATCGCTACCGCGAACTTTTGTCGCCAGAGGAATACAAAAAGCGCCTTGCGGCTGGTGATACCGAGGGATTGGTACCCACGCCCCCCGAAACTGAACCACTGGCCTTCCCGGTTAAGGTCGCCCGCCGTATTGAGTTGACGGAGCATATCTTCCAGCTAGAATTTTCCAGTCTCGATGGCGGCCCGGTGCCTAGCTTCGAAGCCGGTGCCCACATCGATGTGGTAGTGACCCCCGAAATTCAGCGGCAATATTCCCTGGCCGGCGACCCCGCCGATGATTCCCGATATATCTTGGGTATCCAGAAGGAAGACCAGGGCCGCGGAGGTTCGAAGTTGATTCACGCCATGTTCCATGAGGGCCGCACCGTCTTTGTAACACCGCCACGCAACCACTTCCCTCTCGACGAAGACGCAGAGTTCACCCTACTGATGGGCGGCGGTATCGGCATTACTCCGATGATTGCCATGGGTCACCGCTTGCACGCCCTGGGCAAGGAATTTATCGTGCACTTCTCGGCAAAAACCACTGAGCAAAGCGGTTATGCAGGTTACTTGAAACAACAGCCCTGGGCGGACCGGGTGTTCTTCCACTTCTCGCAGGAGGGTAACCGCGCCGACATAAACGAGCTGATCCCTCAACACCAGCCGGGCTTCAAGCTCTACACCTGCGGTGGTGATCGCTATATGGATGGTGTCTTCGACACCGCCGAGGCAAAGGGTTGGCCAGAAGACTGTAAGTCACGGGAGTACTTCTCCGTCCCAGAGCAGCCGGATTACGAAAATCACCCGTTTATCTTGGAGCTGACCTCATCCGGACGCACCGTAGAAGTCACCGCCGAGCAGACGGCCACCGAAGCTCTGGCTCTAGCAGGGGTTCAGGTGGAAACCAAATGTTCAGACGGCATTTGTGGCGTGTGCGCAGTGGGCCACACCAGCGGGGATATTGAGCACCGCGATTTTGTTCTCTCTAAGAAGGAACGCGAAAACAAGGTCATTTTGTGCTGCTCCCGCCCCCCCACCGCCAACGGCGTTATGCGTATCGCTCTATAACCTCCCGCCCGGCCGTGCTCGTGTAGCGCCCGTGAGACTCAGCGTCTGCCTGGGGCAGTGGGGCCGGATTCCACATTCACTGATGTGCATCGGACTGTGTAGCCAGACGACAAAACGCCGGCAAGGACTCTATGTAAGGTGATCGCCACCGGTGTCACTAAATGCATAATTGGCCCAGACAGACTTCTTGAATTGCTGAAAGCGGTGTCCTCCCCACCGTCATCTTCTGTGAGAAAAACTATCTAACTGACTGTTTTTATAGTGTTATTTAAAAGTGGCACGCTCCCTGCTTTAAATGATACTCGCAAGTATCTTCGAAGGATACCGCTGTTCAGGAAATGCTGACGGAGGACGGCGGTTGCGTCCTTTCTTCAGTTATTAGGAATGACAGAATCTGTTGCAACCAAAGAAAGCGCATCATCCGCACCAGCAGGAGTGGAGAGTGTAATTATTCGCGATGGTGTCGTCTTCGATCCCTGCTGCGCTGACCGCTTCGATTACACGCCGCGTCGCCTAACTAATTAAGAATTATTAATTCTGCAAAGGATATCTATGAATAAAGTAGAAGAACTCGGGAAATCTTCCCTTTTCAGGGATTTGCCTGAATCTGAACGAAACAAACTCGCCAGCATTGCCCATCCGCATTCATTCAATGCGCAGGATAAAATAATGATACAGGGTGAGCTGGCCGAAGAGCTAACACTTATTGTGCTTGGCACGGTCAAGCTGATAAGACGGCTGGATACCGGGGAGGAAGAAGAGGTGATTGTTCTCGGCAGTGGCTCCTATTTCGGTGAATTTGCCGTCGTTAATCGCGGTGAAGTCAGAGCAGTTACCGTTTATGCAATGGAAAAAACCTTTGCTCTGGTCTTTGGTGCTGATGAGTTGAATGAGTTGTGTGACAACGATCCGGTACTGGGTCATCATGTATTTCGCGCCATAGCGAAAGCTTCTGCTCGCCGTATACGTACCTTCATTGCTGATACCGCTTATTTCAAGTCGCTATCTAAGCACTGATGTACTGAGCTGATACCAGCACAAGGAATCTATTGTATGTCATTGGCGCAGGGTCGGGCCGCGAGCGAGCTCTAATTCCAGAGAAGATTATTGGTCCACCAATTGCAATAAGAAGCCATCCTGTAATTTCAACTTGATATATA
>JADFVW010000022.1 GCA_015222725.1 Pseudomonadota bacterium
CCGGCAGCCAGGGTGCCCAGCACCAGTTCCCATTGCAGATTAGCCCACCAGACTGGCACCGACATTAACAGGCAGAGAATAAGTACCCAGGGCGCTAACTGCGACAGCCGCCCGCTTCTCACCCCACCGGCTTCTATCGCCACCAGCACGATGGTAAATCCAATCAGCGCCTCCACCATCACCGAGTTTGGTTGAGTAAACCCCAGTACTGCCAGTGCCAGGCTAATGCTGTGCCCTAGCGTAAAACCGGTAATCAACCAGGCCATTTCCTTCCAGCCACGGGCGAGTAGAATCAAACCGAATAAAAACGCGAGATGGTCGGCTCCAGACAGAATATGTTTTGCACCGATTTCAATATACTGGGAAAACACCTGCCAACCACCCGGAGATTGTTTGCCTGCGGCGCCCGGCGCAGTGAAGGTCTGGCTACGACGATGGCTGGTCAGCAGGAATTCTTCCACCCGCCCCTGAAAGCGCACTTTAACGTAATGCGTGTGGGTGGCGAGTAAATCAAAAAAGCTGTTAATGGTTATAGTCGGTGCTTCAGTATCGGTGCAGCGAAAGCTGCCTTCGATGTGCAAAAAACCCTCGCGTGATCGCAGGGCCACCGGCTCCTTGTCGACTGCGCAGTCTCGACCGCCGCTGGCCACTGTAATCTGCGACATCAGGTATTTTGCCAACTGGTCGCCCAGCGCAATACTACTGCCCTGCGACCCGGGAATTCGTGTCACTTCCCTCTGCAGGATACTGAATGTGTAATTGAGTTGTTCACCGCGCCAGGTCCACTGTGAAAATGATTCGCTGCGATCGTGAGCGTTGACCAGTGTGCTGAACATGCCAAGAACTAAAATCAGCGCAAAGCGATATGGCATTGCTGTTTTCACAGGGGCAACTCGGATGGGTAACTTATGTCTGCGCGATCCTTGAGCCACTCCAGGTATTCCCGCAGTGCGCGATCACCCGAGCGGCGCACATATTCTGCCTCCAGTTGCTGGCGAACGTCGCCCAGCGCCGGTGCCTGGCCTACCTCTTTATCAAGCAGCAGCACAATACGAAAGCCCTTGGTCATGGGCTGGGGTTCTGTAACAAAGCCAGCGGGTTGCTCCAGCAGCATCTGCGTCAATGTGGGGCCAAGATATTCACGTAATTTGGCCGGGGGGAGCAGGCTGTCTGGAACGATAAGTGCCACAGGCGTGCCAAATTCACTCTCTACGGTTTGAAAACGTTCACCGGCGACTAAAAGCCTGTATGCCTCACCTGCCCTTTGCTCCGCGTCCTCACCCCTGACGACTAGCTGTCGGGCACGAAGGCGCGCCGTGGGCGTGAAGTAGTCGATGTTTTCCTGAAAGAATTCCGCTAACTCCTTCTCACTGGGCGCCCTCGCTTCAGCGGCGGTGGTGGTCATGCTGATCATGCCATTCACCAGAGCCGCACGGGTGCGCTTGTCGCTCTCCAACAAGCCCACCTCTACCCCGCGCTGCACCAATAATTCCTCTTCAATAATTCGCTGTAGTACGTATTGGGAATCCTCAGTGCCGATGGGATCTTTTTTGTCGGTCGCCAGGGCCTCCAGGTAACTCAGGTATTTCGCCCGGGTAATGGCTGTGTCATTTACCACAGCCACCACACCGGAATCGCCCGCCCCTTCCCAGGAAGGTGTAATAACACTGGCGAGCACACCCAGCAGCCCCAATACCAAACCCGACACCAACCAGCCAATGGATTGTTGCGTGGCTTGCTCAGATTGCATACCGCCTCACCCCTGCTGTTTCCCAAAAAATCATTTTGTCACATCCTCAAGCCCTGGGTTTATCCTTTAGAGCCACGATATTCCATTAAGTCGCGCAATGCGTCCGGCCCGATTAGCCCGTACCAAAATTTATCGTTTTTGTATTTTTTAGGCTGAGGGAAAATAAGTGACCCTACGGCAAAATTGCAGGATATACTTTCCAACATGAAATCAACACCTTACAAGAAAGCGCAATGGACCTGATAGGATTTCTTTACGGCTTGGGAGTACTCCATGGTGTGATTTTGGCTGGCATACTGTTTTTTATGCGTAGCGAGCACCGCGTGGCCAATGCCTTTATGGCGGCATTGGTGGCCTGTATTGCACTTCGCTTCCTGAGCAACTGGCTGATACGCAGTGGCGTTTTTATTCAAAACCCGCAGTGGAGCCTATTGAGTTCCCCACTGGATTTCGCCTGGGGCCCACTGTTATACCTCTATGCCTATTCCATGTCGGGAAGAAAGCTCGAGGCCAAACATGTGCTTCATTTTATTCCCTGCCTGCTGTTATTTTCTGCACCCATCACCTTCGCCCTGTACCCAAGGGAACAACAATTGGAATTCCTCACCTATTTCTGGAGCAACCGAGAAAATCAGGAACTGGGGGAAAGAGTACTGGGCCGTATGTCCGTTTTCTGGCGTACGTGGATGGATATGCGCCTGCAGGGCAGTTTCTTTTCGGTCCAATTCGGCATCTATTGCTACCTGGTGCTGCGCCAAATTCAAAAGCACAAGCTGAGCCTGGAACGACATTTTTCCTTTACCGAGCAAATGGACCTGCGCTGGCTGCGCACCCTCACCTTCGTGTGTGTCCTGTTCCTTATACTGTTTCTTGTATTCAATCGCGCCGGACTGGTGCTGTTCGGGCACTTCGAGATAACGGCCCTAAGTCCCAATACACCATTTCTTTTTCTGGTGGTGGCTATCTATGGTATCGGTATTGCAGCACTCTATCAGCCCCCTATTCGCGATGCACAAGAGAACACCACTAAAAAGGAAAACACTTCAGTACCGGAGGCTGCGCAGGCACCAACCGAAACTACAACTGCAAAATATGTCCGCTCCAGTATCA
>JADFVW010000175.1 GCA_015222725.1 Pseudomonadota bacterium
CCCAAAAACGTGGCCCAGACCGCCCGCATTGCCGATGGTTGGCTGCCGCTGTATTACTCGCCCTACCGTGAGGAGGTGTATGCGGATCAATTAGTTGAGGCCAAACCGGGGTTCGAAATTTCCGCCATGGCACTGGTTAACATCAATGATAATCTCGAAGAGGCACTCTACCCGGTGAAGGCCATGCTGGGTTTGTATATTGGTGGCATGGGCTCCAAGTCACGCAACTTCCACAAGGAACTCATGGCCCGGATGGGGTTTTCCGATGAGGCAGAAGAAATCCAGGCACTGTTTATGGCGGGCAAGAAAGATGAGGCGATTGCCGCCGTACCCGACCAGTTTGCGGACGAGATCTCCCTCTCGGGGCCAAAAGATCGTATCAGGGAAAAAATTGTCGACTGGAAAAACTCCTCAGTCACCTCTCTGCTGGTAAACGGTGATGTTAATATGTTACGAGATATGGCAGAGTTAGCGCTCTAGCAAAACATCGCTAGTCCAAGCATTATAAGAATAAGGACTCGCTTTAAATGAGCACAACTCCATCCGCGCAAAGCCCGGACTTTTCGCCGGGCTACAAACGCTTTGCTCTGGTGATGCTGACTATAGTCTATGCCTTCAATTTCATAGACCGGCAAATTCTGGTTATTTTACAGGAGCCCATTAAAGCAGATATGGGCTTGAGTGATGCCCAGCTGGGCTTGCTCAGTGGGTTTACCTTTGCGCTGGTTTATGTGGTGGCGGGTATCCCTATAGCCTATTGGGCCGACCGTGGAAACCGGCGCAATATTGTCGCCCTGTCGCTGACCGTATGGAGTGGTATGACCGCCATTTCCGGCTTCGCCCAGAGCTACGGCCAGTTATTGCTGGCCCGGGTCGGTGTTGGCCTGGGAGAAGCCGGTGGCAGCCCCCCGGCCCACTCTATGATCAGTGATTACTATCCGCCGGAAAAACGCGGTACGGCGCTGTCTTTTTATTCAATGGGCGTCTATATCGGAATATTGGTGGGTTTTATGCTCGGCGGCATCGTGGCCGATGCATTCGGCTGGCGCATGGCCTTTATCGTGGTTGGTCTGCCGGGAGTCGTATTTGCCGTTATTTTACGCCTGACTGTTAAAGAACCACTGCGCGGCCGCTGGGAAGGCGGAAAGAAAGCGCAGCAGAGCCCCACGCTCTCAAATACATTGGAAATCCTGCGACAAACACCCTCCTTCTGGTACATAGCCGTTGGAGCTGGCCTGATGTCATACGTGGGTTATGGCAACGGCAACTTTTTCCCCTCCTTTCTTGTACGGAACCACGATATGAGCCTGGCCCAGGTCGGCATAACACTGGCCCTGGTGTCAGGTGTCTCGGGAATGCTGGGTACGTTTTTGGGCGGCTTCCTGGGTGATCGCTACGGTGCCAAAGATGTGCGCTGGTACCTGTGGATTCCAGCACTGGGCGGGCTCGTCGCTTTTCTTCCCGGGCTGTTCGTACTGTTGACAGACAATACATCCCTGGCCCTGGGTGTGCAGGCCATCGTCACGGTTCTGGCAACCTTCTACCTGGGCCCGTGTATCGCAATGTCACATATGCTGGTACCACCCTCCATGCGAGCCCTGGCCTCCGCGGTGTTGTTCTTTGTGCTCAATATGATCGGCCTGGGGCTTGGACCCTTCGTAACCGGACTGGTGAGTGATTACCTGCAGCCCACCTATGGAGACAACAGCCTGCGCTACTCCATGGTTATTACGGCTTTTGTGGGTCTGTTTGGCATCTTGTCACTCTATTTGGGTGGCAGACGTCTGCAGAAAGATCTGGACAAAAACCGGCAATAACTAGCTCTGGTTGTGCAGTGCCACCCGTTTTGCAGTAGACAGGTAGAGTCGGCTTGCCCGCGCCAGGGTAAGGCCCAGCCAGCTGAAATCTACTATCAACAGCAGACCGCACAGCTCTACCAGCTGACCAGTGACGGTCGCCACCAGAAGTAACAACAAAGCCGCAAGATGCAAACGAAATTGCCAGCGAGGAAAGCCCGGTGGAACAAACTCCCCCATGTGCGGCAATGTTTTTAATAGATCAAAATTATTCATGCAGCTTCGTTGCAGATGCAGGTAACTCAGGAAAGGGACTATTTTTTGCAGCATTCCCATAATTACTGATACGGCAAAACCGAAAATCAGGATAATACCCGTGCCAATGTAAAATTTTTCCCGCCACCTGATAGAGGGAAACAAGTGATCGGAAAAATAGATAATCATTACCAGACTGGCTGCGACAATAAGACTGAGCAGGCCCATGTGCCAGAACCTGGCAGTAATATCGGGCACCTTGCGCTTACGCCGTCGCAACAAACGGATAGAAATAATACCGTAGGTTGTCGCAGCCAGGCACAGTACCAGTACTGCAACGCCTTTAATCACAGGGTTTGCAACAAAAGTAAGCAGCAGCATCGATGAGAACACCGCTGTCGGCAACACTTTCGCCATGTGCGTGGAATAATTGGGCGTGACATGAAACATGGGGATCACCTGGTAGCTCACACCCATTACCAGTAGCAGTACCCAGCCACCCAAACCCCAGCCCAGGTGAAGACTTATAGTATTTGGCAACCCCGCCCACTGCAGCAGGCCAGCATAATTAGCCGCGCGTACCAGTCCCAAGCCGATACTGATCAATAGAGCCAGGACGGCAAAACGAATACTGTATATTGAATCACCGCCGCCAATTCGTCGCCGCAACAGAGACGCCAACGGCAAAAGAAATACGACAAAGGCTGACAATAACAGAGGTATCGCCCAGCTGAACAGCCAATAAGCCTGCCAGTAAAACCCTACCACTAACGACAATATGCCCGCACACAGAAGGATGTGTACAGAAGTGGCTACCAGCACCCCGCCCGGGATCATTTCTCCGCTGAGCACGGGTACTATTTGGAACATCGCCCCCAGCATAACCATACTGATAAATCCCAGAGTCAGTAAATGCGTCATAGCCAATAGACCCGGGTTCCAGCTGGAACTGAAAACTGAGTCGGCCTCTAGCAGCAACACCAGTGCGGCCAGAACGCCCATCCAGGGGGCAGTATTAAAAAATCGAAACGGAACATGGATAGAGGGAATGGTTTCCAGGGAGAGGCCCTTCATTCTCATAGAAGGCCCTCACGTCGTAGCGTCTCCAGATCACAGGCAAAGTGAATAATAATCTCAAAGTCAGCTGCCGGGGTTTCCCTGAAACTATAGTCCAGCGACAGGGCGCTACAGAAATCGAACAGAGGATATGGCACTCTTCTATGCAACATACGCAGATATTGACCAGGCTGCATATGCTGCAATATTTCAATGGCCTTATCGAAGGGTTCCGGTGGCGCCATCTCGCGGGCATCGAGGATAAATTCGTCGGCCATTTTGACTAACTCAGTTTGGCTGCCTCATTCGGGATACACTGGTCCATCATCGGATAGAGGATGTTTTCCTCCTTCATATTATGTTGCTGCATGAGCATCATCAGAGTTTCAGCAAGGCCCAGGAAATGTCGTTGATCTTTACCTGCCAGCGCCTCATCCAATTGTGTCATGAGTACGCGCATTTGCTCATGCTCACCGCGCATCACCATAGTGGGCCCCATGGGGCCATTTACCGCCTCTAATGCGGGGAACAGCTGCCCCTCCTCCCTGTCGGTAATATGGTGATTTAGCGCGTTGCTGAAGTCTCGCCAGCGTACTGCCGCAGCTTCCCAGTCACAATCGACCACGGCCTCTTCAGCTGCGGCGAATAACTCGTCACATTCCCGGTGGTTTTCCTGCATAAAACTACTGACTGTCGCCATGTTAGGGGTCTCTCAGGTAAATAATGTAAATTCAAGGCCATTATACTACTGAATCGACATGCATCCAGATGTGTATGCGCTGTGTGAAGGCCGTATCAAGGCCTTCTGAATGGCAGAAGTAATAAATCCGGCAATGCCAATTTCTGTTCATTGCGGAACTCATGCAGGCCCACGATCATCTCAGTATGACCTTTTTCCGGCTGAGCGCGGTAGGTTTTAAACAAATAGTCCCACCAGGGGAGATTGAAGCCAAAGTTGCTATCAGTTTCGACAGGAACAGCAGAATGATGCACGCGGTGCATATCTGGAGTTACCACGCCCCAGCGCAGCACACGATCAAGGGGCAGTGGGATGTGGATATTACTGTGGTTAAACAGCGCGGTGAGGTTCAGCACAACTTCGAAAATCAAAACTGCCAGCGGCGGCGCCCCGAGTAACACCACCAGTACCATTTTAATGAGCATGGACAAGATAATTTCAACGGGGTGAAAACGAATGGCCGTAGTGACGTCAAAATCGAGATCCGTATGGTGAACCCGATGGAGACGCCACAGCGATTCAATTCGGTGGAATACGATGTGTTGAACATAGATCGCCAGATCAAGCAGTAAAAAACAAACAAGCACTGCCAGAGTATCTGGTACTTTCAGAATATTGAACAAGCCCCAACCCCGCTGCTGTACGAAGGCAGCGAGGGCCACTGCCAACACCGGAAAGAACAGGCGTAGCGCCAGTTGATTGATCAGACTCAAGCCGACGTTGGCCAACCAGCGCCTACTACGCACACAGTTGAGCGGGCGGCGCGGTGCGAGACTCTCCCAACTCGCAAACACCAGGAAGGCAAGCAGGAACACGCCCAGTCGAATGAACGTTTCGTTAGTCATGAAAAGCCGAACGAATTAACCGACCAAACTGCATAGCAGAGCCCGCGATATTCAGAACGAGCGCCGCCAACAGAGGTGCGAATTCACGCCAGGCAAGCGCGTTAATAAATTGCAGGACTATCAATGAACCGAACAATACAAAAACGATGTGATTCGCTGTTCTATCGATATCGCTGTGATGCTCCAGGTTTGCCTTAATTTGCCGCCATGAAGAGTAGAGAGAGTAGACCATGTAAATTGCCCAGGAACCACTGACGATAGCCCAGACATCTCCGGCATTCTTTAAGCTGCTGTACAACACCAGAGCCAGCAATGAAAAACCACCGGCAGTCAGACTGGCTTCCAACATAAACCCCATCCGCAATCGATCACCTGGGAGCCAGGTGCCCGCACTACGACTTCCAAACACCACTACAACACCGGTAAAGCCTGCCAGAGCGACGGCGATCTCCGTCAAGCCGACCAATATGCCTGGAAAATCCATACTGAACCACCTGAGTCTCTTATTATGTTGCATTCAGACCAAACTGAACTGCTTCTGCGACATAGTCTATACTTCTAAGGAGCGTCTGGAAACAATTCAACCAAGGGGGTACTTGTGCTGAAACTGATCGTAATTCTGGCAATTATTGGAGGTGGCTACTGGTACTGGACCGGACCCTATCAGGCGAACAAGATGACGCCTCTGGAGGCGCGACTTGAAGCAAATGCAAAAACAATGAAACGATGTATGGGTAAAGAGAAGTCTATGTCGGGTGCTGCTGGCATGGGGGGTATTGGGGGAATGAGCGACGACCCTGAGGCTTTTTGTGCCAGAGAGAATAATTTAGTTTTGAAGGGTGGGCAGTGGCATGATGTGCGGGATGATTCGGGGTATTAGGATTGTTTCGGGGTATAGCTGCCTTCAGGGTTGCTGACTTTATACATGGGTAGTGGGGTTTCTCTTGTATGAAGGGGCTAGCTGACTACTGGCGGCGGGGCTGAGTTGAGATTGATGCTTATATGCTGGCATATGGGGGCGAGAGATGAATCAGTCCAGCCTAAGGGCTGTACTGACCCGCTTTGCGGGCTTCGGCGCTTTGCGCCTCGTTTCAAACTGCTTTGCAGTTTGTCGAACTGGAGAGGGCGAATCATATCGAGCTCACCGCCAAATACAAAAAAGGCCCCTTTAGGGGCCTTTTTTGTATTTGGCGGTGAGCGAGAGATTCGAACTCTCGAACGGTTACCCGTTACACGCTTTCCAAGCGTGCGCC
>JADFVW010000176.1 GCA_015222725.1 Pseudomonadota bacterium
AATAATTATTACAATTCTGGCTATTGTTATGTCACTGAACTTTATTGACGTGATAACAGATATTGGGCTGGGCGTGCCCATGTGGCATATCATAGAAGAAGGCGTCATTGTCCTGCTCTCAGCCATTGGTGTTATCTATCTCATTGTGGAAATGCGGAGTCGCACCCGGGAAATGGCAACCCTGGCCACAACACTGTCCACCGCAGATCAACATCTTGAAAATATTACCAAGGAAATGAAGAGCGCTAGAAAGCAATACAGCGAAGTAATTCACCAGCAATTTGATGAGTGGAAATTGACCAGTGGGGAGCAGCAGGTTGGTTTGCTGTTATTAAAAGGCCTGAGCTTCAAGGAAATTGCAGCGGTCCGCTCCACCAAGGAAAAAACAGTAAGACAGCAGGCGTCGACAATATACGGAAAATCAAGGGTAGACGGCCGACACGCATTTTCCGCCTGGTTCCTGGAAGATTTTATGGTTGTAAAATCGCCCACGAAGCAGGATTTTCAGTCCGATAGCTAAACAGGTTAATGTCTTGTGGTTTTTTGCTTGCCACATCGAGTACAACTGTAGGCCGTCACCAATTTGCCCTGCTTTACGTCAAATTGCTTTGACGTATCCACGACCCATTTATGGTGGCCGTGACGACACAGGGTATTCCCTTTGTGCTTCTCCTTTAGAGAAGGTCGGCGGAACGGAATAATATCGGCCATAATATTCGTGGACAAACTGCTTTTGTACGGTGCGGCCAATGCTGACAGCATCGATAGTAAAATACTATAGCGGCAATTGAGAAAATACATTTTACCTATTGCCCATCCGCATCTACACTAATGATAGTTTCTACCTAAAACCAAGGAGTTTGATGTGACCATTGTTAACCGTGTACCCGACGTAGTATTTATGACCCGCGTAAGAGATGAATCCGTAGAGGGCGAAAACCCCTTCCGCTGGGAGCCAAAAAGCAGCCAGGACCTGTTCGCCGGCAAGAAAGTAGCCGTTTTCTCTCTGCCCGGAGCCTTCACACCTACCTGCTCTTCCAATCACCTGCCCCGCTACGACGAGTTGTTCGAAGACTTCAAGGCACAGGGTATAGACGAAATTATCTGTGTGTCCGTAAACGATGCCTTTGTTATGTTTAAGTGGGGCCAGGAACAGGGCAATAAAAACATTTACCTGCTACCCGATGGCAACGGTGAGTTCACCCGCAAGATGGGCATGCTGGTCGACAAGTCCAATGTCGGTTTTGGCATGCGCTCCTGGCGCTACTCCATGATAGTAGACGATGGTGCCATTGAGAAAATGTTCATCGAGGAAGGCTTTGGCGACAACTTTGGCGCCGACCCCTTTGAAGTATCCGATGCCGACACCATGATGGCCTACCTCAAAGGTGAAGAATCTGCCGGCGTATCGTCTCCCCGTAAGGCTTTCCAGGGCTAAGGTAGCCCCCATGCCTTTGACGCCCTTCCACCTGGCCATTCAAGTACGTGATATTGAAGAGGCCAGGGATTTCTATGGCGTCAAAATGGGGCTTGCAGAGGGGAGGTCATCTGAACAGTGGATCGATTTCAATATGTTCGGTCACCAATTGGTGACCCACTTTAACCCACAGATTGGAAGGACTGGAACAGTATCCAGCGTGTCCAATTCTGTCGATGGACACGGCGTTCCAGTACCTCATTTTGGCGTTGTCATGAACTTTGAGGATTGGGAGCTTTTTGCCGAGCGGACCAGGGAATTTATCGACAATTTTATCATAGAGCCCTATATTCGCTTTAAAGGAGCCCCGGGTGAACAGGGAACCATGTTTTTCTGCGACCCGTCTGGAAATGCACTCGAATTTAAGGCGTTCAGAAACATCGAGCAGGAACTCTTCGCGATATAAAGCAATGAGCATCCTGAACAGCTGAATGTGAGCTGTAATTGGCTCGCTCCTGTGGAGAGGAACGTTGAAAGAGCATCTGTTTATTTATGGAACTCTAGCGCCAGGTCGGCCAAATGAACATGTACTTGAGGCTGTAGGGGGTTCCTGGTCAAGTGCCGCTATACATGGAACACTGCGACATGAAGGTTGGGGCGCAGAATTGGGCTATCCTGGAATCGATCTCAACGAACACGGCGGCGAAATCGAAGGATTTCTGTTCAGTTCGGAGAATCTATCGGACCATTGGGGCAAGCTTGACAAATTTGAAGGCGATGGCTACATACGTGTACTAACAAAAGTGAGGTGTACAGACGGGAAAATAGTCGATGCCTACATCTACGCATTGCGCTAGAATCAACCTATGGAAATTGATTGGTTATTGTGGGCAATTGCATTTCTGTTTTTTCTGCCCCTGCACTTCGGTGTCCCCCTGTTATATTTATTGATACAAAAAGGGCCCGAGGTAATGCGAGAAAGAATTCCCGGACTGCTCCTGTGGGGTGGAATAAGTGCGGCTTTGGGTTTCACGGCTGCAGTCTTACTCTGGCCCCACAGCAAGACATGGGCAGCCATTGCTATCGTCATCGCCCTCGTACACCCCTGGCTTGAGATGCTTTTTCGGGGCAAAAACTAAAACGTTTTTTAGCTATATACACAGGAGACACCATGTCTATAGACAAGAAGTTATACCGTTCAGGCCCCTACAAAGACCTCTTCGCCCAGGGCGTACAGGTTGGCAATGTGCTGTATTTATCGGGTCAGGTTGGTGTAGACGACAAGGGCAAGGCTGGCGAAGACCTCACTGCCCAGACCACCCTGGCCTATGCCAGCATCAAAAGGGTCCTGTCTGAATTTGGCGCCGGCATGGAGAACATCGTTGATGAAACATTCTTTGTCACAAACATGACAGAGTTTATGGGTAGTGTAGAAGGTGTCTACACCGCGCGGGCAGAAGCTTATGGTGGCACACCGGAGGTGAGTCAAACAGTGGTGCAGGTAGTTGCCCTGGTGCAGCCCGATCTGAAAATAGAAATAAAATGTGTGGCGCAGCTGTAAAGCGCGCCACAATCATTGCTAAAGAAGAGCGCGGCCCAGCGCCTTATGCCATAAGTTAAGCCGTTTACGTCTTGCCGCGGCTGTCATTTCAACCTTGAACTCGCGCTCTACCTGCCAGATTTCACGCAATTCAGCTGGGCTCTGCCACATCCCTACTCCCAGGCCCGCTAAATAACATGCTCCGGCGACGGTGGTTTCAACCAGCTGAGGCCGAATGAGTTTTCGACCCAGTACGTCAGCCTGAATCTGCATCAGCAGGTTATTGGCCGCAGCACCACCATCAACTCGCAGCGGTTTCATGCGCTTGCCAAGATCTTTCTCCATAGCGCCAAGGATGTCAGCGTTCTGCAGGGCCATGGCATCCAGAGTGGCCCTGGCGATATGTCCCCGCTCGGTGCCACGCGTGAGACCCGCCAGCACGCCTCTGGCCTCTGGTGCCCAGTGGGGGGCACCCAGCCCCGTCAACGCAGGCACAAACTCCACGCCATCGTGATCGGCCACTGTTGCGGCAAGCGCCTCAATATCCGGAGCTCGCTTAATTATCTTCAGGCCGTCGCGCAGCCACTGTACTGCAGCGCCACAAACAAAAGCGCCCCCTTCCAGTGCATACACCGTCTTGCCCTTGTCACCCAACTGCCAGGCAATGGTAGTGAGTAATCCGGATTTGGATTGCACTGGTTCCGAGCCCGTATTCATCAAGATGAAAGATCCGGTTCCAAAAGTACACTTGGCATCACCCGCGGCAAAACAGGTCTGGCCAAATAGAGCCGACTGCTGGTCACCCGCCACACCGGCAATGGGAATGCCATCTGGCAGCCCTTTTACCCCCCGAGTGTGCCCCAAAATACCACTGGAAGGCCCTATGGCAGGCAGTATCTGTTCCGGCACTTCAAAAAGTTCGAGCAATTGTTTGTCCCACTTCCCGGTATTGATATTCATCAGGGAGGTGCGCGAGGCATTGGAAACATCGGTTGCGTGAGTGTCACCACCACTGAGCTGCCAGATGAGGTAGCTGTCGATGGTGCCCGCTGCTACCCGGCCACTCTTTAACAATTTTGCCATGCCGGGCGTATTGTTAAGTAACCAGCGAAACTTACTGGCGGAAAAGTACGGGTCGAGTACCAGCCCTGATTTGCGTTTGACCAACTTCTCGTGGCCTGCAGATTTTAAGGACTCACAAAAATCTGTCGTCCGCCTGCACTGCCATACAATGGCATTATTCAGGGGCTGGCCATCACACCTGTCCCACAGCAGGGCTGTCTCCCGTTGATTGGTAATGCCGATGGCGGCTATATCGCCTGGTTTGCATATTTTCTTGCGAAATATGGCACGAATGCCCTTCTCTACCGAGGCCCAGATATCCGTGGGGCGATGTTCTACCCACCCGGGCTTTGGATAAAGTTGCGGGAACTCATAGTTAACGCTGCTGCGTAGTTTACCCTTGGCGTCCATGAGGGCGACGGTGCTACCCGTCGTCCCCTGGTCAATGGCAAGAATAAACTTTGCCATACAGTTTTACCCGGCGAAGCCATCCACCGCTTTGATTTCAAGAAAATCAGTAAAGCCGTGGGCACCCCACTCACGACCGTTGCCCGATTGTTTGAAGCCGCCGAAGGGAACACCAAAGGTACCGTCGGCACCATTGATATGGATATTACCCGCCCGAATGCGTGCGGCAACTGCCCGGGTTTCTTCCAGGTTATTGCCCTGTACATAGCCCGCCAGGCCATAGGGCGTGTCATTTGCAACCCGGATGGCCTCTTCCTCGGTATCGTAGGGAATCATCACCAGCACGGGACCAAAGATTTCCTCTCGGGCAATAGTCATGTCATTGTTCACTCCGGAGAAAACGGTGGGCTTGATAAAGTAGCCTTTATCGATCCCCTCGGGGAGGCCTACACCGCCAGTGACAACTTTGGCACCTTCATCAATTCCTGCCTGGATGAGGCCCTGAATTTTGTTGAACTGAACTTCAGACACAACTGGGCCCATAGTTGTGGCTTCAGCGGTAGGATCACCCACTACTACCGACTCACTGACTTTTGCGGCAATAGCCTCAGCCTCAGCCAACTTGGCGGCCGGTACCAGCATACGCGAAGGCGCATTACAGGACTGCCCGGTGTTGTTATACATGTGCATGACGCCCCGGGTAACCGCCGCCTCCAGATCCACATCCTCGAGGATAATATTGGGCGACTTGCCGCCCAACTCCTGGGCTACTCGTTTGACCGTGGGCGCCGCGTTTTGCGCAACCAGCGTGCCGGCGCGGGTGGAGCCAGTGAAGGACATCATATCAACATCGGGATGCTTGGACAGGGCGGTGCCCACAATCGGGCCGTCGCCATTAATCATGTTAAATACGCCTGCTGGAACTCCCGCCTCGTCCATTATCTTAGCCCACAGATACGCCGACAGTGGCGCGACTTCACTGGGTTTGAGTACCATGGTACAACCCACAGCCAGGGCGGGCGCGACCTTGCAACCGATCTGGTTAACTGGCCAGTTCCACGGCGTAATCAAACCACAAACCCCAATGGGCTCTTTAAAGATACGGGTGCCGTAGATATCTTCCTCAAAGGAGAATTCTTTGAGAACCTTGGCTGCTTCCTGCAAGTGACCCAGGCCACAAAAAGCCTGGCCACCAGCCGCCAACGACTGGGGTGCGCCCATCTCTTCGCGAATAGCATCAGCCATGTCGTTATAGTACTTCTGGTAAACCTCAGCACATGACTCCAACAGTTCTACCCGCTCCTTGACTGAAGTCCGGCTGAAGGAATCGAAGGCCGCCTTTGCCGCGGCAACCGCGCGATCAACATCCGCTTCAGAGCCCATTGAGATATGCGCGCACACTTCTTCATTGGCAGGATTGATGACGTCTATCTGGTTTGGTACCGCGGGATCAACCCACTCACCATTAATATAAAACTGAGTATATTCGCGCATGCTTCTTCTCCAACAGGGTAGTTTCGACAATCCATAAGTGTAGCACCCCCTGAAGCACCCGGTATCCCCCTATCGTGTTACACGGCAAAGATAAGCGCACTATTGATGTGCTTGTCTATACTGCAAAAGAAAAGCACAATACGCGCTGAATTTTATAGTGTAACTAGCAACCCTCACAGGCACCGGAGATCCCAAAATGGACAATGAAGAATTAACGCTGTTTCGCGATATGGCCCACCGCGCTTTTGAGCAGGAAATTGGCCCTCACTTCGAGCAGTGGGAGGAGGATCATCTCGCCCCCCGTGAACTATGGAACACCCTGGGAGAGGCTGGATTACTGTGCCCCGACATGCCCGAAGAGTACGGCGGTGCCGGTACCAGCCCCCATGTCACCCTGGCCCTGATCGAAGAGCTTTCCAGTATGGGATACGGCGGTATTGCCACCGGCTGGGGTATTCACTGCAACATCGTCGCACCATACATCGAACACTTTGGCACCGAGGAACAAAAACAGCAGTGGCTGCCCAAAATGATCAACGGTGAAGCTGTAGGCGCACTGGCCATGACCGAACCCGGAGCCGGCTCCGACGTTCAGGGCATACGAACCAATGCAGTCAAAGAGGGTGATGACTGGATACTGAACGGCTCCAAAATATTTATTACCAACGGCTACCACGCAGATATTGTTATCGTCGCAGCCATCACCGACCCTGGCAAGGGCGCCAAGGGTACTTCGCTGTTTCTGGTAGACACCAGCCTCCCGGGCTTTGAAAAAGGCAAAAAGCTGAACAAGATTGGCCAGCACACTTCAGATACTGCCGAGTTATTCTTCCAGGACGTGCGACTGCCAGCGGGCGCTCTTCTGGGTGAACTGAACAAGGGCTTTGTCATCATGATGACCGAGCTACCCCGGGAGCGGCTGGGTATCGCAGGTCAGGCCATCGGTGCAGCCGAGGGTGCAATGGCCATCACTGTAGACTATGTTATGGAGCGCAAGGCGTTTGGACAGACTATCGCCAGTTTCCAGAATACGCGCTTTAAACTCGCGGAAGTAAAAACTGAAATAGCCCTGTGTCGTGCCTTTTACGAAAAATGTGCCAACGCCTATTCCAGGGGAGAACTCACTGCCGACGACGCGGCCATGCTGAAATATGCGGCCACAGAAATGCAGTGCAAAACCATCGATGATTGCCTGCAATTGTTTGGTGGCTACGGCTACACCGCAGAGTACCCCATCTCCCGCTTCTACACCGATGCTCGCATCCAGCGTATATACGGTGGTACCTCGGAGATTATGCGCGAAGTGGTGGCCCGCTCCATTCTCGGCAGATAAGCAACGCTTCGCGGCAGGCTGCGTCCTACTCGAGGGAGTCCTTCAGGGCGCTGAGCAAACTGTCAATCTGGTCCTTCTCAATAACGAAGGGAAGGCCCATTTGAATAGTGTCGCCACCGTAGCGCACATAGAAGCCCTTCTCCCACATGCGCATGGCAATTTCATAGGGACGGCGTGCAGGTTCACCCTCGATAGGCTGGATGGTAAGTGCCCCGGCAAAGCCGTAGTTGCGGATGTCCGCGACGTGGGGGCAACCTTTTAACTGATGTAAGCCCTCTTCGAAATAGGGAGCAAGGCTCGCCACCCGGGCCGGCAACTGATCTCTTTCCAGGATATCCAGGGCGGCAATACCTGCGGCACAGGCGACAGGGTGCGCTGAGTAGGTATAGCCGTGAGGAAATTCCAGCATATACTCGGGGCCGCCCTGCTCCATGAAGGTCTGGTATATCTCGTTCTTTGCAATGACGGCCCCCATGGGTATGGCCCCGTTGGTGAGCTGCTTGGCGACGTTCATAATATCGGGCACCACGCCAAAGGCCTCGGCCCCGGTCATCGCACCACAGCGACCAAAGGCTGTTATAACTTCATCAAAAATCAGCAGTATATCGTTGGCCGTACAGATATCGCGCAAACGCTGCAGATAGCCCGCCGGGGGAGGTATAACACCCGCCGAACCTGCCATGGGTTCTACGATAACCGCCGCGATATTTGAAGCGTCGTGCAGAGCGATAATTTCATTGAGTTCGTCCGCCAGATGCCAGCCGTTATCGGGCATCCCACGGGTAAAAATATTTTCCGGCAACATGGTGTGAGACAAATGGTCCGCATCCACGCCCTGGCCAAACAACTTCCGGTTCGCCGCAATGCCACCGACAGCAATTCCGCCGAAATTCACACCGTGATAGCCCTTCGCACGACCGATGAGTTTGGTCTTGGCGGGCTGTCCCTTGAGGCGCCAGTACGCTCTGGCCATCTTCAGTGAGGTGTCGGCGCACTCGGAACCCGAGTTTGTAAAAAATACATAATCCAGGCCGTTGGGCGTTATGGCCTTTATTTTGTTGGCCAGCTCAAAGGATCCAGGGTGGCCAAACTGGAAGGCCGGCGCGTAGTCCAGCGTTTGCATCTGCTGATACACCGCCTCGGTAATCTCTTTGCGGTTGTGCCCCGCGCCTGAGCACCACAGGCCAGACAAGCCATCGAGTACCTTGCGGCCCCTGTCGTCTATATAGTGAACGCCGTCTGCGGCAACGATCATGCGCGGATCATTCTTGAACTGGCGATTACCGGTATAGGGCATCCAGTGTGCTTCCAGCTGCTCGCGTGTCAACTGGTTAAATTTTGGCATGGCAGTCATAGGGCTCACCCTTAAAAGATCAATGAAGAGACTATTCTAGAGCCTTACTTCTGTTGTATAAATCAATATCTATAAACATTAAGTTTCATGTTAATGAAACTTAATGTTTAAGGACCTTCTCTCTCGGTGCAGATTCTTCTGAATCAACCGCCCATCGCATAATCGAGCTCGCTGCGCAGTCGCTTTGCGGGGCTGTTAACTAAAGCGGTTTTGTATCCGCGCAACTAAGAGCAATGTCTGCTACAACGGCCTTGTGGTCCGACAGCAGGCGTTGCTCCACCTCATAACTTTCAAAGACCAGGTCGTGACTGAGCAAAATCCAGTCCAAACGCTTGGCTTTGTATGTGGATAATTGGTCGCTGTCTGGCTGGTATACGTACAGGCGTTTTGTCTCACCAGAGTTCTCGACCATATACTCCTTTGCCAGCCACTCACTGTTAAAATCACCCATGATCGCGATAGCGTTATCACGCAGCGACAACACCTCTGCCAACTCATCGATCTGCTGCAAGCGTACTGACTTGCGCGAAAAGTCCAGGTGTACAGAAATAATATCCAGCTTGGTAGCCACTTCCCCTGCCCGCTGCCAGGCTACCGTGGCCAGAGTGAAACCCTTACTGGCGGTGGGTGGGGAATCCGGGTAAGTGAGCCCCTGCGCTTCCACAATCGGCCACTTTGACAATATGGCCGTGCCGTAATTCCCCATGGATATCTGCGCATGCTCGGCATAAACACTGTACCTAAAGCCTGACTTCTCCGCGAGATAAGCAACATGATCAAAATTCCCACTCCAACGGGATGGGCCATCAGCTTCCTGTAGCGCTACTACATCAGCGCCCACCTCCATCAGGTACGCGGCAACTTCATCGAGGTTCTGTCGTATTTGTTCGGCGCTAACAAGCCATTGATTCAAACTGTCTTTGCGGCCGTGTGCCAGATTGAGAGTAAGCAGCTTCAAAGTAGTACCTGGCGTGGGGGGCACAATAGCTGATTGAGATTCCCGGACTTCGAGTTGAAACGTACGCTGCGCAGTACTGCGCTGGTCTGGCCCCGCACAACTGAGCAATGAAAGACAAATAAATACTGTAATGTAGCGTGATAGCATATTGAATAACTTTATATGTCTTCCAGGTACTGCCCCTAAAACTGCCAGTGCAAGCCGGAGTAGTATAAGCGTTTAAAGGTGGTGCGCTGCGCTGCAGTCCACTTGCCCTTGGTTTCGCCTGTTTCCATTACTCTACGGCGCAACTCAAGCCATTCGGGACTACCCCACAAATACGATTGTGATTTTAGCAACTCAAATTCAGCATTTAAATCTGCGACAAGCTCGGCACTCTGAACAAAGAAACCCATTTCGTTATTGTATAGGCGCGACCGGTAATCGAAATTACTCGTGCCCACGAAGCTTAAATCGCCACTGCCCACCAAAAACTTGGCGTGTAACTTCCCATAATGAACGTCACCCCCCAACAGTACTGAGTCTGTACGCCCTGTCTGGTATATTTTGATCTGCGGGTTATTAATCATCTTCGCCCATGCGGCAGATGCCACCAATTCCGGG
This sequence comes from Pseudomonadota bacterium, assembly GCA_015222725.1. Classification (GTDB taxonomy): domain Bacteria; phylum Pseudomonadota; class Gammaproteobacteria; order Pseudomonadales; family Halieaceae; genus JBALVT01. The sequence continues at coordinate 10,170 of JADFVW010000176.1, forward strand.
TTTTGTTCACTCGCTTCCAAATCCTCCAGGCGCCATCGGCGCGCTGTATAGTCATCCAGCAACAGATGTGGCGCTGTGTCCATATCGATAATGGCCTGGGCAAAGAAATTATCGCTGGTTATTACGGAATTGGTGACAATCTCAATTCTGTGATCGGGATCTTCAGCCAACCATTTCTGAATTTCATCCCGATCATCGTAGTAGACAGTGCCGTCCTTTCGTTCATATCGCGGCACGAAATAATAAGGCGATACAATTCGTACAAGATTGGAGCCTAAACCGGCATCTCCAATTTCGCCGAGAATACCGACAATTGAATTGGGGTTGCGCTTGAGGTTTTCATCATAGGCCTGCACCACTTTCTTATTATCGAGGTTACCCAACTCGTGGGCCAACAGCGCCTTGCCCGAATGCAACTGCGACAGGTATACCGGCATATCATCGTAAGCTTCATCAAAATCGGGCATGGCACGCAGGGTCGCCAAATTTTTCTTGAATTTCTTACGCTCACCATCATATGCCAGCCATGCTGTAACCCGCTTGTTTCGATTATGAGAAAACAAAATGCTGAAATAGTATTCGCTGAGAAGACCAATGGAGCCCTCCTGTTCCACTGTCGTATCGGGCCTCAGGAGGATCTCCATGTCTTTGTAGGCAGTGGGGTCTATAGTTCCATCCGCATGCAAGCCGTAGTAGGCCAGAGATATATTGCGCCCCCCTGTCATCGCCCAGGCCTTGTCGGGGTATGCGCCATCGATCACCAACAGTTTATCGTGTGAACGACGATTTACATTGACGAACACATTGGAAATAGCATTGAAAATAACAACCTGCGCCCGGGCCCTGGTGGTGGTTACCTCGCCCTGCTCATTTCTCAAAAAGCCCGCCTCGGCCTCACAGTTTTTCATTGCCTTCAATTCCGTATGAAGCACTTTAATAGACCCGAGAGAGTCCACCATAAGGCGAACATCAACACCACGTTTAACCGCATCGCATAAGGCACCCAGAAAGGCGTAGCCCACCAGGTCTCGCTTGAAAATATAATAGGCAGCATCGACGGTGTATTGCGCGTGATCGATCAGCCAAATCTTTGCCGCAAGCGATCTCAGTGACTCCTCGTAGCTACTGCCTATCATGCGCATACGGGCATTGAGCACGGGAATTGTGTTTTCCATACCCAGAACAATGGGGTCGAAACCCAGCTCATTGGGCTTGTGCCAGCGCCTACTCTCCTGTGCCTCCGATACTGATGGATCTGCTACTGCGGAAACCGGTGGGCAGTCGATTTGATTGAGGCGGTCCGAGGCACAGGGTGGCTGAGGAGGAGACGATGCGCAGGATGACAGCACACCCATGGCAAGACCAAGACCAAGACCAAGGCCCAGAAACTTCCATTTACGCTGTGACATCAATTCTTCCCTTTTCTTATAGGTGCTGGCACGGTGCAGATAAACTATAGCGGACACTATCCCTGCGCCGCAACCAGCACCTTGGAATCCAGCACTATGAGAGCCCTGCTAGAACGGAAACTCACTACCGGTAGTAAAACCCAGCTCATTGATGTTGCCGACGTCGCATCAATCGCGTTCGCCCTGGCTTCGTACAGTGACGCCCCATCCTTAGCATGTCCGCCCAGTTCCACAGGAGGTTTTTAATAAAAAGTGAGCCAGGAAAACTGACGAAGAGTTTTTAACCGCCGACTCATCTCCGTGGCGAGCGGCAGCCCTGCGTTGCGAGCCAGGAGAAGATAAGCGGCATCGTAGGCCGTCACACCGTAGCTCTGGGCAAGCTCAAAGAGTGCTAACGGGGTTTCACGTTCGATATTGATGGAGAAAAGATCATGCAGGGCAATCAAAGTGTTGGACGCCACATAGTTTTAGTAAATGCTACCTAAAGACAATATGTTCTATTAAACTGCACTTAACTTACTCCGCACATAAGCACTGACTGCAGGTGTACAGGCATGGCAAAAAAAGCACTACTGGGAACAGTGACCGACACCGACCTACGTTTACTGCGCGTTTTTCGGGCGGTAGTAGCCTGTGGCGGCTTCGCTGCAGCAGAACTGGAACTCAACATCAACCGCTCAACTATCTCGCGCCACATCAAGGACCTGGAAACACGGCTGGGTGTCACCCTGTGCCGCCGTGGTCGCGGCGGGTTTGCCCTCACTGCCGAGGGCGAAAACGTCCACGCCGGCGCATTAAAAATGATGGCGGCGATGGATGATTTCCAGCAAGGCGTAAACGATTTACACCGTCGACTCACCGGCCCCATCGCCATTGCGATCTTCGATAAAACTGCCACTAATCCACAGTGCAAAATTTACCGGGCTCTGGCCCGGTTCGATGAGGAGGCAGCTGACGTCCACCCTGAAATTTATGTAGAGCCCATAAACGCGATAGAAAGTGGCGTGATGGAGGGGCGTTTTCAGTTGGGCATTATTCCAAACCACCGCCCTTCCAGCAGTCTCGCCTACTACAAACTTTTCGATGAGCAGATGTATTTGTATTGCTCCAGCGATCACCCTTTGTTTACACAAAAGGACTCGGATTTATCCGTGGAGGAAGTACGCAACAGCAAATACGTGGGCATAGGCTATCACTCTCCAAATATGGAGGTGGGACGAGAAATGGGACAGAATCGGGAGGCCACTGCCTACGATCAGGAGGGTGTGGCACACCTGGTTTTATCGGGGGCTTACCTGGGATATTTGCCCGAGCACTACGCCGAGGCCTTTGTCAGCAGCGGGAGAATGCGTGCCCTGCTACCCGGAGAATTTCATTACATCTGTGAATTCAGCGCAATTGTACGGCACGCACCAGCACCCAATAGGGTGACGCAAAAACTGTTGGACGCCCTGGTCAGTGCCCACCAAGTCTAGTCCCGATAGCCGGTAATATCCTTGATGGTCGGTGGGCTTGGGCAGGTATTTTTCGCGCATTTCCTGATTGTGCTCAAAACCACCCGCTGCCAGCACGATGCCCTTGCGCGCTTGTATGCGCAAGGGTTTGCCGTCGCGCATCACTTCCAGGCCGATAACTTTTCCACCTTCCTCGGCACCAGTCTGGTCATACTGGTTTAGCCACAGGGGCATATCCCGGTCCGCCATGGATGCCCGCTTTGCGCGGGCTTAACTCTAATGAGGTTTAATTAATTGGTCGTTACAGGGGCTTAGTGAATGAATGAGGGATATTTCTCAGCCACTTCTTCATGTACATACTGCCAATACTGGCCGCGCAATACCGCTCTATGGCGCGCACCGGACACTGAGCCATCGGCGGAGTCGTAACCGGCATCACCGCGAAACATGACAATAATTTCGCCATCTGCCTCACCAAACACAGGGAAAACCTCATCCGGCTGGCGTTGCGCCTCCCCTGCCAACATCTGTGCTACCGACCCATAGCGGGCGAGATCGCAAAGTGTCAGGTAGGTAGGGGGCATCATCCCCAGCTCACCCTTCTCGTGACCCTGCACTGCGTCCCTGACAGAAATCCAGCGCGAATCATGTATTTCGCTACCATCGATACATACCTCATCGTCCGAGGCCACCGGGGCGGCGTATATCCACGTCGAAAAACGCTTTGGCTCAACGATGGGAGTAGTCCAGTGACTCAGCTGCAACATTTCCTCCAGGTTTGGTTGTAGCCCGGATTCTTCCTGTGCCTCACGCGCAGCAGCAATGCGGGAGGCCGCCCTCTCGTCACCACCAGCGGCGGCCAGATCTTCAGGATCTATGGCGCCACCGGGGAACACCCACAGTCCACCGGCGAACATCAGGGCCTTGTTGCGCTTAAGCAGCAGCGTTTCCATGCCATTGTCACTGTCGCGCAGCAGCACGACAGTGCTCGCCGGCCTCGCTTTAACGGCATCGGCTGTCACGGCGTATACCAGATAGGTGAGGTGTAGCCGCGCTCCTGGGTGGTCATGGGTACGTTCTCTGGCAGCTTCACACCAAATCGATTCGCGTCATAGGCTGTCCACCGGGGAGTGGGTATTTCTATCACCCTGGCATAGTAGAACGCCTGCGCTTTGGGGTCGAAATCCGGGTCGCGCCACACGGTGGCCAGATCCGAGGCACCAATCGTGTTTTCCCAGGTGGCCATGGCCACATTGACCGTGCTACCCACCGCCGGTAATTTGCCGTGTTTGTCGAGCTGCCGCTTGCCACCCCAGGCCACGTTATAGACTTTTTCCTGTAGGCCACCCTTGGCATCGTACCAACCTTTTACGATCTGAATACGGTCGAGGTTGCCGCCGATAGGGTCGCGCGATGCGGCCACCAGAAAACTGGGTGCCAGCGTGCTGCTTCTCTTACCCAGTTCACCACCCATGGGAACGCCCTTGGCATAACCGACAGCGGCCAGGTTCGGGTTGCGCGCATCTGCCAGGGTATATTCCCAGCCACCAAACAGGCGAATGGTCATACGGCTGCCCGTGGTGCCGTAGGTTTCCCGGCGCATCATGGCATCCCACAAGCTCGCTCGGGTATTTTCCTGGGCCCATACCGCCGCATAGCCGGAAGAGACTTCCTGCCAGCTGTATATGGTGCCATTGTCATTCGACATGAACTTATGCATCGCCCTGTTTGCAGAGGGCTCAGAGCCCGCGTGCTTACCGAAGAAGTTGTCCTCCTCGGCTGTCGCGAGAGAAGTATGCGAATCGGTACTGCCAATCACGCCAAATTCAAAGGGGTTAACACCGTGCTTTGCCTGATATTCGAGCCCACGTTTCAGGGCCTCCCGGGCATATTCGTACTTGAGCATGTCATTGGTTTTCACCACGCTCAAGTCGAGGTTGCCAAAATCCCAGGTTTCGTAGTCAGCAAACTCGTCATCGGGGGAGAGAAAAGGATGCGCTTCGCCATCGCCCTTGATCTGGGTTATTTCATACAGGGGCTCCCAGCGTTTACGACGTTGTAAATAGTCCTTGTCATAGGCTTCTCCAGCCACCGTCACATCGGCAAACATCATGCCATTGCTGAGGTTGCCATTGTGCGGAATGGCCAGTACAGAGCCTCCAGTTTTCTTTTCATAGGAGGCGAGGTTCGCCCACAAATCCTCTGCATCGGCACTGTCCGCCAGGGTGTAAGGCAGGTGACCCCGCGTTTTGTCGCCATCATCGCGATAGATAACAACGCGGTGCAAATTATTGCCCTTGATCAGGGATGTCCACTCATAGCCTATAAAGGCAGTAAAAACACCTGGATCGTTGTGTTTTTCCGCGGCGTCAACCACCTCGTTCCAAACCGGCGTCATCAGCTCCGGGTCATTGGTTTCCCAGGGCATTATGCCCTGGGAGAACATGCTGATGAGTTCAAGAGCCACGGCACCACCCTCGCCGTCACCCAACATTTTGTTCCAGCGGCGGCCAACTTCTTCGCCCATCATCTCGGGAGCGCCGGTCTCCAACATATCAAAAAAACCCATGCCGTCGGAGTGATCTGCGGCCACCAGGAAGTCCAAAGGTCTACTCAGACGGGTACGCTGGCCATTAGTAGAGGTCACCTCACCGCCTTTGGCGAAAGTATAGGCTTCCTCCAGGCCCAGACGATTACCAAACGCCCCCGCATCCATGGACAGTTTAGTGTGCAAGTGCGTGTCGCCCCAGTACACATTGCTGGCATTATTCTTCGCTACGTAGGGCGAGTACTGCACTGCTGAATCCGCTGTACTGGCCAGTGCAGATGCACCCAGGGCCGCGGCAGTTACTGCCAAAAAAAGTGATTTCATTTTCATGTCCTAATCTCCTTGGTGGAACATCATCGAACAGATTTTACTTCTTCATTATCTCTTGCAGGGCTTCTACCGTGGCCTCTACACCCAGTTTGACGGATGGCTCAGGCGCAATTTTGAATAGCGGTGAATGGTGGGAGGGAACCGGTTTGCCGCCCGCAGCAGCGGCATCGAAGGCAGCCTGGGGTGTACCACCTATGGCAAAGTAGGTGCTGGGAATATAGGGCTCGGTTGTAAAGAACGGGAAATCCTCTGCCCCCATTCCCTTGCGCTTGCCCTCGTAAAATACATCATTGCCCAATTTTGTTTTCAAAACACCGCGCAGACGCTGGGTGAGCTCTGTGTCATTTATGGTCGGTGGCACCCATTCCTCGGACACAATGACTTCGGGCAGTTTATCTTCCGGCAAGCCCGCTACACGCCCCATATTTTCGGCCACCCTCTTGATGCCGGCAAGCAATAGTGCCCGTGTTTCAAGATTGTCGTTGCGCACAGTCAGCTGCAGATGGGCGCGATCGGAAATAATATTGTGCTTGGTGCCCGCGTGAAAGGAGCCGACGGTAATGACACCCGCTTCTCTGGGGGCCAGGTTTCGGCTGATAACAGTCTGCAAGGCAATCACAATTTGAGAACCCAGCAGCACCGGATCTATGCCACTGTGTGGGCTGGCTCCGTGGGCGCCGACACCATGAATGATGATATCTACGGTATCGGCACCGGAGTACGGTGAGCCCACTACCATCGATATTTTCCCCGTGGGCACGGTAGAGGTTACATGGAACGCCAGGGCGTAATCCGGTTGCCCGAAGCGCTTCCACAAGTTATCTTCCATCATCGCTCTGGCGCCCAGCACACGCTCTTCTGCGGGCTGACCGATCAACATTAACGTACCCGACCACTGATCTTGGCTGACCGCCATGGCCCGCGCCGTACCGACCAGGCTGGTGATATGTACATCGTGACCACAGGCGTGCATGACAGGTACTTCCTTGCCCGCCGTATCTATTTGCATGGCCTGGGAGGCGTTGGCCAGACCGGATTTTTCCTTCACCGGTAAACCGTCCATATCGGCACGCATCATCACCAGAGGGCCGGGGCCGTTTTTCAGCATGGCAACAACACCGGTGCCCCCCACTCCCTCGGTTACTTCAAAACCTGCGTCGCGCAACTCGCTGGCCAAGCGCGCCGCAGTTTTTGTCTCCAGCGTGGACAGCTCGGGATTGCGGTGAAAATAGTCAAACAATGCGGCCAGGTGACTATCGTAGTCCTTATCGATGGCTTTGCTGAGATCACTGTCAGCGTAAACAGGAGACGTAGCGCAATATCCCAAAAATAAGACAGCTGCCAGCAGGTTTTTCATTTTGTGGGGCATCAGGTTTATTCTCTATTTTGTTATCGAGGGGTGCAGGCTATCAAAGATAGAATAAAAGCGCACAGTAAAGTATTGTGCCACCGCGTATCCAGTGTCAGTGCACCAGCGCCATGGACAAATCGTATCCCAGCTGGCGGGCTACAGCGACCGATGCATCCCGCTGCTCTTCGCCGTGTGTGGCCACCCAGAGATTGGTACAGCGCGTGCCGCTGCGACAGAACGCCAATGTTGGAACCTCAGGGTTGTTGATAAGACCAGCCAGCAGATTCAGGTCCAGCCCTGGAAAATTTCTCGCGGTTACGGGCAGATAATAATATTGCATGCCGGCTTTCTCAGCCGCCGATGCAATTTGATCACTGCCTGGCTGGTTTGGTTCCTCATAGTCAGGCCGATTATTAATCAACACTTTAAAGCCCGCCTGGGCAATCTTCGCCACGTCTTCTACGGCAATTTGGTCTGATACAGAGAAGCTATCGCTCAACTGAATTACTCTCATTATTCACTCCTTATCCCCGGGCCGATTATCTCAATGGACATCGGCCTGGTATTTTCCTTGAGGGCGCCCTAGAAAAAACCCAGCGGGCTTATATCATAACTCACTAGCAGGTTTTTAGTCTGTTGATAGTGTTCCAGTGCCATCTTGTGGGTCTCTCTGCCGATACCGGACTTCTTATAGCCGCCAAAGGCCGCGTGAGCAGGATAGGCGTGGTAACAATTCATCCAGACGCGTCCTGCCTTAATGCCCCGCCCCATTCGAAACGCCCTGTTGGTATCGCGTGTCCACACGCCAGCTCCCAAACCGTACTCAGTCGCATTGGCAAGCGCCAGCGCCTCCGCCTCGTCCTTAAAGGTTGTCACACCCAGGGTTGGGCCAAAAATTTCCTCCTGAAATACACGCATATCATTGGTGCCTTTGAGCAGTGTAGGCTGCACATAATATCCACCTGACAAAGCATCACTGACAGACGCCTTCCCTCCTCCCAGCAAAAATTGCGCACCATCTTCTTTTGCAATTTCCATATACTGCATGATTTTATCGAATTGCTCTCGCGAGGCCTGTGCGCCCACCATGGTTTCAGTGTCCAGCGGATCACCCTGCTTGATGTTTTTGGCGCGCTCCAGGACTCTTGCAATAAAGTCATCGTAAATACTTTCCTGGATCAAGGCGCGGGAGGGGCAGGTACAGACTTCTCCCTGGTTGAAAAACCCCAACAACAAACCCTCAATACACTTGCTGACAAAGTCATCCTCCTGGGACATGATATCCTCGAAGAAAATACTGGGGGACTTACCGCCCAACTCCACAGTAGAGGGAATCAGGGTCTTGGCGGCATTTGCCAGAATAATATGTCCAACAGCGGTGGAACCGGTAAAAGCGATTTTAGCGATGCGATCGCTACTGGCCAGCGCCTGGCCAATTTCGGCACCATAACCATTCAACACGTTGAGCACGCCCGGAGGGAGTAAATCACCGATTATCTCCATCAGCACCAGCACAGACACCGGTGTCTGCTCTGCGGGCTTGAGCACAATACAGTTACCCGCAGCCAGGGCCGGGGCGAGCTTCCACCCCGCCATTAACAGTGGAAAATTCCAGGGTATGATTTGCCCTACTACACCCAGCGGCTCATGAAAATGATAGGACACCGTATTGGCGTCGATGTCGGCGGCGCTACCTTCCTGGGCTCGCAGGCAACCGGCAAAGTAGCGAAAATGATCGGCCAACAGCGGGATATCCGCATTCAGGGTTTCACGTATACCCTTACCGTTATCCCAGGTCTCGACAAAGGCCAAAAGCTCCAGATTTGTCTCAATGCGGTCGGCAATTTTCAGCAGGATATTGGAGCGCTCAGCCACCGCCGTTTTACCCCAGGCATCTGCGGCACCGTGTGCGGCGTCTAGTGCTGCTTCAAGGTCGGGCGCACCGGATCGTGGAATCTCACAAAACTCCTCACCGGTGACAGGAGTAATATTATTGAAATAGGCGCCCTCTACGGGGGGCAGCCATTGCCCACCTACATAGTTTTCATAACGTGTTTTAAACGTATATAAAGCGTCTGCGCTTCCGGGTCTGGCGTACAGCATGAAGGCTCTCCTGGCAAATGAAGTTACTGATTCACTATAGAAGAGCGCGGCCCCAATGGCCAGAAATGGATTAGTTTATCAGGCCAAATTCCCTGTCGAGTATGTCGATAATTTCGGCCTTGGGGTTCTCGGACAACTTGAGTTGCTCCCCCGTAATCTTTTCTGCTATAGCCACGTAGGTTCGGGACACCTGCATTAGCATTTCTACCGCCAGTTCGTTGTCCCTGGCCAGGGACACTCGCTCGTCCATGCGGGTCTTATTGAGCAGAATATCGGGGTCGGGGAAATGCTTGAGCAGAGCCTGACGGAAGCCCTCCTTGGAGTTCTCCACAATGCGACCCTCCCGGTGGGCGGTCCCATCCCAGATCCGCGAGGAATCGGGCGTGCCGACTTCATCCATATAGATCAGTTTTTCCCGCCCGCTTTTATCGGTGACATAGCCGAACTCAAACTTGGTATCGACAAATATCTGGTCCAATTTTTCCAGTTCACGGCTGATGACGTCGAAGCCCTCAGTCAGCAAAGTCTCGTAGCGCGTAATATCATCCAGATTTTGGAAGTTAAAGGCGGCGTAGTTGTTTTCGATATCGGTTCGGGTGATGTTCACATCATCCACGGCGGGCACCCCGGGAATACCCTCCAAAATACCCTTGCTAGACGGTGTAATTAGCAACTCTGGTAACTTCTGGTCTTTTTCCAGGCCTTCGGCAATTTGTATACCACAAAACTCCCGCTCGCCCTTTTCGTAAGAGCGCCACATTGACCCGGTTATATACTGTCTGGCAATGGCCTCTATCATCACCGGCCTGGCTTTTTGCACGATCCAGACGAAGGGATGGGGAATTTCGAGGATATGACTATCCGCCAGCCCCTGCTCGCGAAACAAACTGAACCAGTGGTTGGAAATCGCGTTTAAGGCCGCACCCTTGCCGGGAACTCCGTTGAGGCCGCCCTCTGCACGCCAGATACAGTCAAATGCAGATATGCGGTCACTGATGACCATAATAGCCAGGGGCGCATCGGGAGCCACATCGTAGCCGCGCTGGGCTATCAGACGAGCACTGTCCTGTGCGGTTAACCAATAGACGGAGCGGACCTTGCCGCTGTGGACAGGGCCCTCTGTACGGATGGGTAAGTCGTCATTTACTGCCAGTACTGTGTGTGCGAGATTCATAGTGGTTTGTTTATCGTTGCAAGCATTATGGGCCGCTGGAACTAGTGGCGGCGGGTTCAAAAAAGCGAATTCTAGCAGAGCCCGACATGATAAACTACGACCACTTCAAAAGTGAATCAAATCTATGAGTGCCCAGAAATCCCCCTATCAAATTCTCGGTGAAGACGGTATCCGACAGCTTACCAGCACCTTCTACGATGTAATGGATACCCTGCCTGAGGCTAAATCACTGCGGGCCATGCATGCGCAGGACCTGTCGACCATGAAAGAGAAACTGGCGGAATACCTCACCGGCTGGATGGGCGGCCCTCCCCTGTATGCCGATCGATATGGCACGGTGTGTATGACCAGCCCCCACGAGCCCTACCACATTGGCCCCGAAGAGCGCGACCAATGGTTGCTGTGTATGGACAAGGCGCTAGAGGAAATTGAAGCCGGCGAAGAGCTCACCCGGATGCTGAAAGAACCTCTTTTCAGGATCGCTGATGCAATTCGCAATCGTGAGGGCCCCAATGCCAAGGCGTCGAACCCGGATATTTTGGCCAGCCACTAGCCCAGTGGGCCGAGCAGGAATTCTTTACACCCTCCTGGATGCGTATAGGGGCCACCCGGAAAAATAAAAGGACTATATCAGCACTTCCAACCCATTGTTCGCGCGATGTCGCGACCATATTTGATCATTCAGAAAACTTTCCAAGCCTATAAACGCCTGTTACAATCAGGCTTTATTCAGTCTTTTAAAAGGCCTATCTGATGCGCACTGAAACTATCACTTACCTCAAGGAAAACGCCAACAACCTGACGCTGGATAATGAACTGGTGATTACAAAGAATGGTAAAGCTGCATTTGTTATTCAAAGCATCGAAGATTACGAAGAACTAAAAGAATCAATAGCACTGCTTAAGCTGCTGAAACTCTCTGAGAAATCACTGGAAAGCAGTGCATTAACTATTAACGAGGCATTCGAATAGCGCTGGAGACAAATATGTATACCGCTGTTGCCTCCAATGTATTCAAACACTCTATAAATCGACTCCGTGCATTTTTGAGCAAAAAGTACGATGACGAATTTGCCGGGAAGCAAATAGAATCAATTCGAAACGACATAGAGAGCAAGCTATGTACCAACCCAACTATCGCCCCTGTGAGCGAACGCCTGCTTGCTCTGGGCATGTCTGAGTATCGCCAATGGTGCATAGACAAACATAATATTTTGTATTTCAGGGTTCGCGAAGAGAGCAGCCAGATTGAGTTACTGGCGGTTATGGATTCGAGGCAGAGTATTCAAAAATTACTTTTTGAAGTTATGGTGTTGGCATAACAGGAAGCGCACAACTCTCAATGTCGTATGTCGAACTATCCCCCCGGCACGGTGGTCAGGCCAAGCACTTCCCAGTCCTGCATGCCGCCGCGGTACCATTTGATTTTGTCCGCCGGGTAGCCGAATTTCAGCAGCGTCATGATATTGCGTGGCGACTGGCCACACCACATGCCGTTGCAATACATAACCAGTGTTTTAACACCGGAGAAATCCCACAGGTCGTCATCAAAGCTGGCGCCAAACTGATCGCTGAGAATTTCAGAAATCGTCAATGGGTCTGAGGTATCTTCTTTGAGCAGGGTCCAGGGGATATTGACAGAACCGGGTATGGTTCCCTTGGCCACCCAATCCGGGGTCCGCGAGTCGATAACAAGAATACTTTTGTCCCCGCTACTGGATCTGGCCAGGTAGTCCAGCATCTCCAGTTCTCCAATTGTCTCTACGCCCGGCGCCAGAACTATCGGGCGAATACAAAACGGCGGGCAGGGTCTGGAGGTGAGGGCATAGCCTGCCTTCACCGTGTTTTTATTGTCCTGATTGCGCTCTATGCGGACAGTTTTGCCATTGTGCTGTACATTGATAAATGCCTTGTCTGGCGTGATACCTACCGGTTCGGCGAAGACACTACCGCTGAAGAAGAGTAAGAATAGAAAAAGTGTACGGATAATACTTAGCATGATGTAATCCTCTGCCTGGGCCAATACTATAAATATAGTCTATAAAACAAAGTCGCGTGGGGAAAGAGTGCGCGCAGAGTAATATTCTGAACTACACTACGAACAGTGCCTATGTCACACAATATACGCGGGAGAACCCTATGACGATAACACAACCCACCCTGGGCTTGCCTGTATTACTGATCATTTTCTGGGCCCATAGTGCCATCACTGTGGCCGATAATGGTGACACCCAGGCTCAAAGCAAACCCAGGCCCTGTACCAGCACTGAATCCCGCGCCTTTGATTTCTGGATTGGAGAATGGGAGGTAACTTCGCCAGCCAGGGAAAAATGGAAAGCATCCAGTTCGATAACAGTTTCCAACAACGGCTGCTCTATCCATGAAGCATACGCCGCGCCTTCTGGATATACGGGTAATAGCATTAACTTTTATGACGCCAAAAAGGGCTTGTGGCATCAGACCTGGATAGACAACCAAGGGGAGCCACTTTACCTGGAGGGTAACCTTGTTGAAAAGGCTATGGTGCTATCTGATAAAAGCAACCGCGTCAGTTGGTCGGTACAGCCCGATGGGCGTGTCAGGCAACACTGGGAGTCCAGCGCTGATGAAGGCAAAACCTGGACAACGGCTTTTGATGGCTACTATCGCAGGCGCAGTACAAACTAGCTGTAACGAGATTCAACCCACTGCTCAAAGGCGCTGTACATGGCGCTGTCCGACTCCTCGTTGCTGGCGATAGTTTCGGTCCCGTGGACGGCACGTATCTTTGCCTGAAGGCTTTGTACCCTGGGAATATCACGCGCCTGAGCATCGGCGATAACAGCCTGTGCGTCCTCCCAGGCCTCATCAACCGAACGGTTACAGGAATCAGCAAGATAGTGCCAGCTAAAGCCCTCCCCGGTCAGGCTTAACAGGGTATCGCTGTGACTGACGCTATTACCCGGCTCCCAGTAATATTTTGAAAGCAACTCGCCTATGTGTGGGTTATCGGTAAGATAACCATATTCACGCAAAAACCATGCCCGCGTCTGATACACCGCCATATTCGCCAACAGATAGCCCTGATAACTACAGGCTGCCGCCTGGTCAAGCAGGTGAGGAATTGCCAAAATTGGACGTGGCGCACACTCCAGGCCAAAGATCTTGTTCTCCCAATAACGGGCTTGTGAAACCAGGTAGTCGGGCGTCAGTTCCCCTTCTTCAGCACAATAAATGCTCCATTCGTAGTAGGGAACGACCAGGATACCGCGTTCACGATAGGCGGCCATTGGCTGCCTACTGTTAATCTGTTCGTGAATAATCTCATTGGGTATTTCAGCGCCGGCGCGATCCCTGGCATACCGCTTTAGCCAGTCTGCATCGCCCAGCATACTGTCAAAAAACATGGACTGTGTTTCTGCGTAGGACATGGCTGTGGGTGGAAACTCCTGACTGAAACAGGGCGCGTTCTGGGTAATGTTGGCAAAGTGGGCGGCGTGCCCGCCCTCGTGAAACAGCGTATTGATACCATCCATTCCACTGCCGACCTGACCCGGATTGGCATTGCTGGTAAAGTTTATGAGCGCCGGCGACCAGCCGTCCTCCTTATTCCAGGCGACTCGCGGAGCGTGCATAAAACCATTTTCATATTTTCCCTTGCGGTCCAGCAGGTCCAGGGTAAGACTGGCATCGCGAAACTTGACCCCCATACGGCCAAAGGATTCAGCCCAGCGCTGCAGGCTTTTTGAGAAGGGTAAATAGGGGTCCAGATGTTGTGCCGAGTCGCCACTGGAATAATATTTCAGGTTGTAGGGCTTTAGCGCCCCCTCCCCGTGCTTTGCCACAAGTTCTTTAAACCCCCGCTGCTGTGCGTCTCGGGTTTTTTCTTCGAACTCGTCGAGAATAGCGAACAGTTGCTCTGGCGACATGCGCTCTTCTTTATGCACCTTATAGTCGAAGTAATTGCGATAACCCTGGGCGCGGGCAAAGACATTGCGTCGTTTGACCATCTCGATAAAGCCGTTTTCTGCAACAAACCGTTCCAGCGTAAGCAGGGCATCGTGGGAGCTCTTGCGCACTGCCTCATCATCACAGCTGAGCAGATTAGTCGATAAAACCAGTGTCGAGGCCTCTACAGATAGGCCTTGCGCATCTACATAGTGTAAGGTCAACGCCTTGCGCCGCTCAAACATATTCGAATCATCTTTGACCAATTCATCTTCTATTTCCCTGGCGCCTGCCGACTCTATGGCGTTAACGGAAAAGAAATGCAACCAGCCTCGCAGCCCGTGCAGCAAATCGTTTTTCTGTTCACCCTCATCCAATAACTCAGCAGCGGTGATGTGCTGCCTGAGCTCAGCTATTCGCTCCGGATTGGATATAAAATGGTTGTACTGTGTCTCCGCCTTAGTCAACTCATTCATGTTATCACTGGTGCCCATGTAGTTGCTCCAGTACAGATCCTCCTTCGGTTCAGCCACTGCAAGATAGCTGGTATTGAGTTGCCGAAAATATTCATTAGCTGTCATAAGGGGTTCCCGATTCGAATTATTTTGCGAGGAATTCGTAGCGCACCTGCATGGATTTGGGTCCACCGACAAAAATGGCCTGCACCCACTCCGGCTCACCTACAAATTCCACGTGCCTGAGGCGCGGAATCAGTTCGCGAAAAAATAGCTCTACTTCCAGCACAGCAAGGTGCTGCCCCAGACACATATGCCCACCGAAACCCAGGGCCAGTTGGTTTCTGGTGTCTCGTTCTATGTCGAATACATCGGGGTTTTCGATTGCGCGCGCATCGCGGTTGGCTGCGGGATACCACAGGCACAGATTCTCCCCTGCCTTAATAGTCTGCCCGTGAAACTCCTCGTCCTGTGTGGTGGTGCGCATCATATGTCGTACCGGGGAAGTCCAGCGAATCATTTCCCGCGCCGCATTGTGATATAGCTCGGGGTTGGCGCGCAGCTTATCCATCTGCTCCGGATGCTGTATCAACGCCCTCAAACCACCGGCAATCGTTGCCGCAGTAGTATCGTGGCCGGCCGTGGCCGTGATGATGAAATAGCTGATCTGCTCCAACTGCTCCAGGGGTTCACCATCCACCAGGGCGGTCGCTAGTAAAGTGGCCAGATCGTCCTGCGGATTCTTCTTCCGCTGCTCAACCAGGGCGGTAAAATAATTGAAGAAATCCATTAATACAGCCAGACCATCTTCAACTTCCTCACCGCGGGACTGGCTGGGATCAGCACCGCCGAACAACTCCTGGGTGAGTTTCAGCATCATGGCCTCCTCTTCCGGCGCAACCCCGATAATGGACATAATCACACGCAGGGGGTACAGCAGAGAGATCTCCTTCACAAAATCACACTCTCCCCCCAGGCTTTCCATTTTGTCGACATATTCTTTCGCGATACTCTGGATATCGCCAGAAAGCCTGCCTATCGGTCCCGGCTTGAACCAGTCACGGGTTACTCCGCGCAACTTCCTGTGCTTGGGCGCATCCATATGGATTAGCGTTTCCAGACCATTGCGGGTGCCGAATTGCTCCAGCATAGCCTGCTCAAACTCTTTCTGTATCAGCACCGTCCTGGGGTTATTGAGAAAGCGCTCATTATTCTGGCTGATAAACTTGATGTCTTCGTGACGGGTAATAGACCAGAAAGGCTGGTAGTCGGGATGCTCTACATAACTGACCGGGTCATTTTCCCGCAGATCCTCTAGCAGGGCGTACATGGAAGTTTCATCACCCATGATGGCGGGGTCCAGCAAGTCCAAATTGTTACTCATCGATATTCCCATCCATCCAGCTCACAAAAAAGGGCTCATAGAGCCCCTGAAATACAAAACATTAAAGCATCACTTATTGAGGCTTTAGCTGCAGAGCCTCGATTGCCGGGTCAACACTGCGACCCTGCAAATGTAAAATACCGCGGCGCATACTGTTTCCCCAGGACTTGAAAATCAGGTTTACCGCCGGGTCTGCAGTTTCGAGGTTGTTGAAGGCCCAGATATTATCGGTAGATTTTGTATCGACTGAGCGAACCATGACTTCACCGGTTGCGGCGTTAATCAGGGCAAGGCTAACCGTGACTGCCCCTCCTGACTTACCCCCGGCTTCATGTGCAGATTTGCTTGCATTGGGGTGAATAGCCACGATGGTCGTATGCACAACCATGTCGGCCTCTGCTCGACTGTTAACGACATTAAAGGCCGATTCATAGCTCAGGGCTTTGCTAAACTCACCTGCCATTGCATTTTGTAAGATACCGTCCTCGATATCGTTCACGTCCCAGCCGTCGCCCCGGCCAGTACCCTCGGGTTGAATAATCTGAATATTGGCGTCATTGACCGGCGCAATAAAGATTTTGCGAAAAGCGCTGCCGCCTTTAGCGGATTCCATATTCACGTACAACTGGTCGGCTCTGGAATTGCGGGCAACCATAAAATCAGCATCACCTTTTTCGGGGGTGGCCGCTGCTGTATCTACGGTGTTCTGGGCGCAGGCACCCAATAAAACAGTAGAGGCCAATACGGCTGGAAACAATACGGCTGGAAACAATTTAGCAAGCATGTGAAGCACCCTTTATTTTCGATCATTATTGAACTGAAGCCCGTATGCTATACAATTCAACGCCATTTTGTAAGGAAATTAAACTTCATGACCATCTTCACCAGAGCGATGCTACTGCCGCCACTGGCCCTGGCAATATTTTCCAGTCACCTAAGCGCCCAGGAAAGCCTGACCGAACAAGTGCTTGTTACCGCAACACGGGTGGAAACCAATGCCGGCAGCATGCCCCTCGCCTGGTCGGTGGTCGATGAAGAGGCACTAAATCTCGTTGGCCACGTTCATATTAACGAGATCATGCAACAGGTTCCCGGCGCCTGGATCACCCGGGGCAACGGCCAGGAGAGTCTGACTTCCCTGCGCTCCCCCACCTTAACCGGCGCCGGCAGCTGCGGTGCTTTTTTTGTCGCCAGCGATGGCATCAGCCTGCGAGCACCGGGCTTTTGTAACGTCAATCAACTGTTTGAAGCCAACGCGGAGCAGGCGGGTCGTATCGAAGTGATCAAGGGGCCGGCGACCGCCCTGTACGGGTCCAATGCCATGCACGGCGTTATCAATATACTCAGTGTCCCGGCCACGGACGAAGTCGATCACAATATCGCTGTCGAGGGGGGGCCCTACGATTTTTACCGCGCCAAATACCGCTATAGCAATACGGTCGGTGCACACGGCATCAGCCTGCGGGCAAATGGCACATCCGATGACGGTTATAAAGACGACTCAGGCTACGACCAACAAAAAATGACCTTGCGCCACGAGTACAATGCCGATGACTTGAAGGTAAGGTCTGTTCTAAACCTGTCAAACCTCAATCAGGAGACCGCTGGTTTCATCAAAGACTACCAAGCGTATAAAGATGAAGATGTAAAAGACAGCAATCCCAACCCCGAGGCCTACCGCGATGCAAAGTCCCTGATGCTATACAGCCGTATAGATTTCACGCTCAACGACAGCAACGAACTCTCGATAACGCCTTACCTGCGCGATAACGAAATGGAATTCCTGCAGCATTTTCTACCCTGGAAGTCAGTGGAGGAAAATGGCCACACCAGCCTGGGGCTGCGAACCACCCTGTACACCACGGGAGAATCTGTACAGTGGGCAGAGGAAAAAGGCATCCCCGTCGTCCATTATTCCATTCGGGTTGGCATCAATCCACCAGCGGCCACCGACATATT
>JADFVW010000177.1 GCA_015222725.1 Pseudomonadota bacterium
CAGGAATTCATCGGCATTGAATCGGACAAGTTTGGTTATGACGGTACACTGACCCTGTTTCGTAGAGACCTTCTGCATCGATTTGAGGTGATTACGCCACTCGACCCTGGTAATACCATAGGCCGGTTTTTCAACAAGGTAGGTCCATGTCTCTATATGGCATTCGCCGAATCATCGGACATGCTGGCGATCGAGCAGCGGGCTCTGGACAGAGGTGATGGGCTGACCGTAGATAGACCAGACAATCGAGGTTCCGGTAAAACCGCAGACCAGCTCTGGTTGCACCCGGCGGCACTGGGTGGAATGATGCTGGGATTGTCGCGACCCACAACGGCCTGGCAGTGGTCTGGCCACCCGGAACGCGTGGAGAAAATCTGATGACGGTTAAAGTTGAAGTCAGCAACCAGGTTCAAACTATCACCCTGAACCGCCCCGAAGCCCTGAATTCATTTAATGATGATATGTATCGAGCAGTGGGGGATGCGCTGTCGGCAGCGGCGGATAACGATGCGGTATCCGTGGTGATCATTACCGGTGAAGGTCGAGCTTTTTGTGCAGGCACGGATCTGGGGGAGTTGTCAGACCCAACCCGTCTGGAACCAGGTTTCGTGGGGCAATTTGGTTACTTTATTAACCAGGTCGCCTCGTTCCCCAAACCGTTGATGGCAGCGGTCAATGGTTTGGGGGTCGGTATAGGCCTGACCATTCTGCCCCATTGTGATCTTGTCTATATGTCATCCGATGCCCGTTTGAGGGCGCCATTTGTCGCACTGGGATTAACGGTTGAAGCGGGAAATTCCTATTTGTTACCCAGGACCCTGGCCTGGTCAGATGCGGCCGATCTACTATTTACGGGCAAATGGATTGATGCATCCGAGGCTAAAGAAATAGGGCTTATTTACCGTATCAGCACTCCAGAAAAATTATATTCAGATGTTATGGGCAAAGCGCTGGAGATTGCAGCAATGCCACTGGTCTCACTGGTGACAACCAAGCGACTGATGTTGGCACATCGAAAAGACGGTTTTGAGCAAGCCCATGCAGCGGAAGACGAAGCATTCGCTGTGTTAACCGGCGCACCAGCCAATCGTGAAGCGATTGCGGCATTTATGGAGAAACGGGATCCTGATTTTTCCTCATTGAGTGATGACTGAACGGCAGATTTTGATTTAACTATTGTTAAACTATATAGTGCGCGCCGCGCAATCAGGCAATCGCCAGACATCGAACGGAACCAGTACCCATGCAACAAGCCGCCGCCAGTCATCCCGAGCCCGCTTCCGAGAAGGCAAGCCTGCTTTCTTATCTGGTTTTCCCGGTTACTCTAGGCCTGGGGTTGTTGAGCACCGCGTTTTTCTCGCAACAAACAGACAGTCCAATTACAGTCGCCATTGTCGTTTCCATGTCTGCGATGATAGTAGTGGGACTGCTCGAGCGAATTGTGCCCTATCGTCGCGACTGGAATGTCAGCCGCGGCGATATTGGCACCGATTTCTGGCACACGCTTATCAATCAAATCCTGCTGTCGCGCGCCTTGAATATTCTCTGGGTCGCCCTGTTGGCTGGAGTGACAGCCAGATTGGCGGAAAGCTACGGCACCACGCTGTGGCCGCATCACTGGCCGCTGATAGTACAGCTGGTGTTAATGCTTCTGATCGCAGAGTTCGGGCGGTACTGGGTACACCGGCTGGCACACCGCAACCCCTGGCTTTGGCGCTTACATGCGGTCCATCACAGTCCTGCCCGCCTGTACTTTTTTAATGCGGGCAGAGTCCATCCGCTGGAAAAGGCTCTGTATTTGGTGCCTGAAGTGGTGCCCTTTATTGTCCTGGGTACGAACATTGAGTGCCTTGCCATGTACGCCACATTCAACAGTATTCATGGTTTCTTTCAACACGGTAATGTCAACGTCCGACTCGGGCCCTTGAACTACTTTTTCTCGATGGCCGAGCTACACCGTTGGCATCACTCGCGCTTGATAGAAGAATCCGACCGTAATTTTGGTAATAACCTCAGCGTATGGGATGTGGCATTCGGCACCTGGTTTCTGCCAAGAGACAGGCAGGTAGGAGCTCTGGGATTACAGGCCGATGACTACCCGGAGGGTTACCTGACACAGGTTAAAGCGCCATTTCAGGCCAGGGATATCAGCAAGCCCATAGTGCCACAGCCCCTTGATGCTGTGTCGTGAGCGCTATGGTATTTCGGTGGTACTCTCTGGCCAGTGCCCTGGGTATGGCGGTCGGCGAAACCTGGTTTGTGGTCACCACCGACAAATACGCGCCCCTGTGGCTGGACGATTATTTCGCCGCCACTTTCATGCTGATATCAGTCGCGCTCTGGCGACGTACCTACGGACCAGCGCTGGTTCTGGCTAGCTGGACGTTTGTCCTGGGTAACCTGTATGCGATGCTGTTTACTCGCCTGGAGCCGGTGAATCCACCGGACAGGCCCTGGATGTTGCTGTCAGTACTGGTCATCTGGGCACTGATTTCAAGTATTGCAGCTGTGCTTATTATGATAAAACGGTCCCGCAACCAAGCGATAAAAAATCCTACCCCGACACCAATGTAATAAGCTAGTCAGAAAAGGTTGGGGTAGTCTTTCCAATAGTACTGATATTGTTGTGCGCTCCACCCTGCGTAAATATTGTCCCAGCACAGGTGATCGATGCGCCAGCCATGGTGGGGCTCGAGGTTGGTTGAGAATACTGGCGCCCCATAATCACAGAAGCGCGTGTCGATGCTAATGCGCACCGCGCTCTCGGTGGTATTGGGTTCCGCTTTGTGGACTGTGCAAGAATGAAAAATCAGCACGTCACCACATTCAAAATCAGACACGTGCCACAGGGTTTCATCGGGAAATATCTCGCACTGCACGCCACCCACCCCGTCGGCCTCAAACACACGCCTTACTCCCTGCTTGTGTGAGCCGGGCAATATTTTCACCCGGCCCAGGGCGGCGGAAACGTCGTGTAATGCCACCCATATTCCCGCCATCGTGGGGCCGGCGTGATGAGAGTAGGCATCCTGGTGGGGCGGTGTTTCGTAGCCTATTTTTCCCGGGGTGGAGATTCTTGCCATTTTTATCGG
>JADFVW010000178.1 GCA_015222725.1 Pseudomonadota bacterium
GCCATGGACAGGTCGAGATCTGACTATTTCAATATTCGGCAAATATGCGCGGATTTGGAGTGGTGTTTACAGGGGGTAGGAAGAAACTCTACTTATACCCGACGGTCCTGACGTACTCGACGCCAATGATGCCCTGCAAGGTGTTGGGGTAGATACCCTGGCGACGGGTTCGTCGAGTGCGTCGGGTTGTTTGGTGGTTTCTGGGGCTTTACGTCAGGCAATAGCGAATGATAAAAGGATTTTGATGGATCGACGCCCACAACTGAAATAGCCATGTCGTATACTCCTCTTCAGTGAGTGGGCTAAAACAAACACCCATTCAAAGGGTAGATCACCGTTGAGGAGTCCATCCTATCGCCATGGACACCCCCACACGCATGGTTGCGCATATTTTAAAGTGCCCATCAAAACGGAGCAAAACCATAGGGTGACCCGGTTTACAGAGTGGCGATATTGTGGCCCTTATCGAACTCCGACTTCCACTCATCCCAGGTGATGGTCTGGCCAAACTTGGGGCGGGTGAGATTGAACATGGCTTCCGACATCGGCGGCATATCGTAGCGATCACATATCAGCTCGAGATAAGCCGCCTGCTCTCCACTGTTGACCTTATCCAGTGCAGCATCCATATCACCGGTGGTTTCCACCCTGGCACAGTACCAGTCTTCACAGCCGAAGACTTCCGGTAGTTTGTGGTACTGCCACTTCGGCAGGTCGTTGAAGCTCGACTCGGGGTCTTTGCAGGTATAACGCTCTACCAGATAGCCGTCATTGTTGATAATGATAAACACCGGCTTGACACCAAATTTGTAGAACTGACCGATCTCCTGGGCGGTTAACTGGTGTGCGCCTTCGCCACCCAGCATTACTACACGACGCTCCGGGGCTGCAACCGCCGCGCCCAGGGCAGCCGGCGTACCGAACCCGATTGATGCGGCCAGGGCCTGACTGATGTAGTCAACACCTTCCGGCATGTTGACGAAGGAACCCGCCAGCACCGGGCTACTCGGATCGATGACCAGGATGTCATCGGGCTTCAGGAACTGCTCCAGGCGCTTGTAAAACGGGAACCCGGTGCTGATTGGATCGTCACCGCTACCCCCAGCCTCAGTAAACGGGGTTAATTTCGAAGGCGCATTGAGGCCATCCCATTTCGGCAAGCGGGTTGTCAGCGCCTGCAGCACATCTTTCATCTCTACGTGGTCATAAACGGTTTCGCCAATGCGCACGCTGTGGTCCCGTATGTCGATCATCCTGTTGGCAAAGTCCAGGCCAGTAGTGAAGAAGCCTGCATTGAAGTAGTGCAACTCGTAACCAAAGGCCAGCACCTTGTCACAGGAGAGCAGGTACTCCTCAACGGGCAGGTTGCCGAACTTGCCACACCAGGTACCCATAAAACCGTCGTGGGTTTCATACAGGGCCGTCTTGTCCTGAAAGGGCGTGGCGTAGGGTATGCCGGTGGCATTCAAAAGGGCCTCGGTTTCCACTCGCAACTTTTTCCGCTGTACCGCGATACCGGCAACGGCGCCTACGGTTTTGGCGGAGGACAGTTCGTCGACAATATGGTCAACCGCTTCAGCCAGTGCCTCCGGATCGCTCACGGGGTTTCTCAGTGGAATATCCGCCGGGATTTCTGTGCTGGCCAGGGGCTTGTGCACATCATCAAACTGAAAGGCCAGAACCCCGGGGCGCTTGTGGTACTTCATGGCGGCCAGTACGCGCTCGAACTCTGTCACACAGTTTTCGGCTGTGATAATGGCGTGGGCGGCGGATAGTGGTTCCGCCATTTTATTGAACAGGTCGTAGTCATGGTTCCCCAGCATGTGGTGGAAAACCTGGCCCGACGCCTGCTGTTGGGTCGAGGGGAAGCCGGTCAACATCAGGGTAGTGGTGCTCTCCCCGTAAGATCCGGCCAGCGCCAAGTGCGCCCCCAGTTCGGAACCGTAGGTACAGGCGAATACCCCCAGACCCCTGATACGGGAGTAGCCGTCGGCGGCATAGCCGGCGTTCAGCTCGTTACAGTTACCACGCCACTCGATATCGGGGTCGGCGAGAATGCCGTCCAGCACCGGATAGACATAGTCACCGGGCACACCGAAGATATCGCCGACTCCCTCTTCTTTCAGGCGAGCGAGAACATATTGGATGACGGTGGTTTGATTGGCATTACTCACAATAATTCTCCAAAAATGTTTGGTATCAGACGGCGGGGGCCAGGCCACCATCAACATTTATCGCCGTACCTGTAATATAGGAGGCCTTGTCCGAGCACAGAAAGCAGGCAAGGTTGGCCAACTCTTCCGGTCTGCCGATACGCCCCATGGGAATCTCGTCCAGCAGCTTGTCCATAGTTCTTCGGATGTGGCTGTCGTACTTTTCACCGCGACTTTGCCCCGTCATTTGCTCAGACTGGATAACCCCTATGCACAGTGCATTTACCAGGATATTGTCCGGCGCACCCTCATGTGCCAGCACCTTGGTAAGCGCCATACCCGCCGCCCTGGAGGCTGTTGTCGGCAGAGTATTTGCGATCGGCGTCTTGGCATAGACATTGAGAGTGTTCAGGATGCGCCCCCACTGACGCTCTCGCATCAGGGGCATGGCCAGGCGGCTGAAACGTACCGCGGCCATCACCTTCAGGTCGATATCGTTCTGCCAGTCTTCATCGGTCATGGATTCGAAGGGTCCGCCCAGGGAGCTGCCGGCATTGTTGACCAGGATATCCACCGTGGAAAATTCCGCGACAATCCGGTCAAAGGTCCGGCTTATGTCCTCGGCGTTCGAAACGTCACAGCTGTAACAGGTAACACGGGCATCAGATTCCTCGCCGATCTGTGCCCGGGCGCTGGCCAGGTCCGCCTCATTCCTCGCCACCAGTGCCAGGTTGGCACCCGAGCGCGCGAATTCCTTGGCCATGGCCAGGCCCAAACCCTTGCTGCCACCGGTTACCAGGGCAGTCCGTCCATCCAGTCTACATTCCATTTCGTGTTCTCCACGGCGCATTAACCAGCAACAGATGATACTCCCCTTGGCGCAGTCTGCCTGACCGTGCGATCATTTCATTTAGCCCACCGGACAGTGGGTAGGCAAGCCGGGGGACAGATGACATTTTTCCTCAACAACTCCGCCCCAGACCTGACCAGGTTCAGGCAACTGTGGATCACAGACACTATGCATCACATCGTCCGGTGTTTCATCTTCCACCCCCATAGCTGAATACGGGCGGGCAATGGGGCCAGGGCATGGGTAGGGTAGTATTCACGCGGATAGTACTCCACAGATTGCCGCTCTGGTGTCAGTAGGCAGTAGCTTGGCGGTGATTACATGGTGGTCAAGGTCGAGCC
>JADFVW010000179.1 GCA_015222725.1 Pseudomonadota bacterium
CTTGTGGGATTACCGTGCCGTTCACCGTAATAGGGAAAACAACCTGCACTTCCTGGCGGCGGGCGTGTCGGTTTCTCTCGATGAATACTCTGTCGGGCGACGCAGCTTCAGCTGTTTTGACGGCATCATTATGGTCTGAGACGTAGTTACGGGCTGCCACGGTAAAGACATAGGCGGCCACAACGATAGCCCCAAAACCCAATATGCCAAGAACCAGTAGAACTGTATCCATAATTCCTTATTATCCCAGCGTCGTTTTTATTTTTATTACTTACTTTGTATTAATGAGCGATATATTCTTATTAATGCAATAATCGCGCCAAAAATTATTCTTGTTTTAATACAGTAAGTTGTAACTCATGTTACTCCGCTGTCGCTGGGACGACAAGGCCGGATGTATAAATTCCTGACACTTTCTTGACGTTGGGTGTCGATCTGGGGAGTGGCTTTGCCGCGTGCTTGCTACCACACGTCTGCTATCGCGCGCCCTTTCCGAATAGAATGACCTCGACGGTAGTGAGGAGAATCATAAAGTCCAGGAACAGGTTGTGGTTTTTGACGTAGTAGAGATCAAACTGCAGCTTTTGTTTTGAGTCCTCTGTGGTTGCTCCGTAGGGGTAGCACAGCTGCGCCCAACCGGTGATGCCGGGTTTCACGGAGTGTCGTACATCGTAAAAAGGAATTTCTTCGGCCAGTTCGTGCACGAACTCGGGACGCTCGGGGCGGGGGCCAATAAAAGCCATATCGCCCGCCAGTACGTTGATAATTTGCGGTAGCTCGTCGATTCGAACCTTGCGAATGAAACGGCCCACTCTAGTAATCCGCGAGTCGTTGCTTGTCGCCCAGCGAGCCTTGCCATCCCCCTCGGCATCCACCGTCATACTGCGAAACTTCAATACCTGGAATACTTTACCGTGCAAGCCCACGCGGTTTTGTCGAAAAACAATAGGTGCCCTGAAACCGTCCTCAAGCCAGATGGCGAATACGGTGAGGAGCATGATGGGCCAGGTGAGCATCACCAGAAAGAAGCTGGTCACGATATCAAAACTACGCTTGCGCAGCCTTGACTTATCGCCACTTTTGAAGCCCGCTGAGTAAATCAGCCATCCTGGCGTGATGAAATCCACCAGGATTTTTCCGGCCTGTTGTTGAAAAAAGTTCACCAGGCCGATAATTTCTACGCCATTCATACGACACTGGACCAACTCATTGACAGGAGTCTGGGTGCGTTTGTCACTTACCGCGACCACAATCTGGGCGATATTATGCTTCGCGACAAATTCTGGCAGAGGTAGGTTCAGCTCCAGCAGGTGGTCGCTGGGTATGCGAACCTCTTCGCCCTCCGTGTGTACAAAACCCACGATAGAAAATCCCTGGCGATCTGCTTTGCGACGCATCGATGTAATAATGGCGTTGGCCGCTTCACCCGAACCATAGACCAGAATCTGGGTCTTCAGCTGTCCGAGATTAACCAGGCGGATGAATATCGACCGGGTGATCAGGCTGAAAACGAAAGCGACTGCGGTGGTGTAGAGAAATATTCCGCGCCACAAATAGAGTTCCGGAAATAAGTAGAAGATTAGCGACATGGTTATCAGAACTATCGTAAACGCGCCCGTGGTGCGCAACAAAATACCACTGGTACCCTCCCGCATGCGCGGTTGGTACAGCCCCATGGCCATGAGCGAACCGACACTGGCCAGGGCAAATATAATCGCTCGTACCGGTACGCCACTGAGGTGGCCATGCAGGCCGCCCGGCTCAGGCAGAAAATACAGGAATGCGGCGAGATAAAAGGCCCCCACAAAAACGAGGCCGTCTACCAGTAGCAAGCGGTAATATGCAGAATGTACGTGATAATTATGAGCTCTAGCTGAGGTCACTATGATATACCTTCCTGGGTGATCATAAACTATACTTCATTTTTGACTCTAACATGGCTGGACAGGGGGAGCCTGACAGATTGGTATGTCTGTGCGCCAGATCACGAAATTTTACACTTTTACCGACATTTATCCCCCGACCATACATTCCCCGGGGGCAGGGTGGCTGAGAAAGCCGTGCGGACTGGCTGTGTAGCCGTAGGCACCGGATTGAAAAATGACCACCAGGTCGCCCACCTCTGCTCGTGGCAGAGACATTTTATCCGCCAGTATATCCAGCGGCGTACACAGGGGGCCTACGATATTTACAGTCTCCAGGGTGTCAGCCGAGACTCTATTGCCTAAACAAACCGGGTAATTCTTGCGTATCACCTGGCCAAAATTGCCCGATACCGCCAGGTGGTGATGCAGGCCACCATTGGTGATGAGGAATGTTTCTCCCCTCGACACCTTGCGGTCGACTATGCGGCACACATAGATACCTGCCTCGGCCACCAGGTAACGACCCAATTCCATCACAATCTCTGCTTTTGGCAGTAATTTATCCGACTTTTGAAGTAGTTTGGCTAAGTTGTCGGAAATGGCGGCCAGCTCCAGCCGCTCCTCACCCGGAAAATATGGTACCCCCAGGCCGCCACCAATATTGAGCCATTGCACCGGTGCAGGGGCATGTTCGGCCAGGCGAAAAGCCAATTCAAAGGTATTGGTCTGAGCCTCGATAATGGCATCGGGTCGTAGATTTTGTGAGCCGCAGAAAATATGAAAACCCCTGAATTCAAGGGGTAGTGAGGCCAGGTCGGCCAGCATGTCGGGCACTCGCTCCGCGTCCACCCCGAATGGCTTGGGACCCCCCGCCATTTTCATACCCGAGGACTTGAGTTCAAAGTCAGGGTTGACCCGAATAGCGACTCGCGGCGTAACATCGAGCTTTTTCGCGAGGGCCGCAATGCGGGCCATCTCGCCCTCGGATTCCATGTTAATGGTCACGCCGCTGGCTATGGCCAGCGTTAGTTCGGCCTGGGAC
>JADFVW010000180.1 GCA_015222725.1 Pseudomonadota bacterium
GTTAAAGGGTGCGTTCGACCTCGATTCGAAGGTCGCGGCTATTACTTCCGATATCAGCGCTAACTGGCGGATTTTACACGACCACCACTGCGGTGGTTATGCCCGGGTGAGCCCGGCTTTACGTGAGTTTATTCTGGCTTTCCAGCAAACACACCAGATTCCCTTGGACCCGGTGTATACAGGCAAAGCCCTGTTTGCTGTGCATCAACTATTGGTCTCGGGAGAGTGGAACCCGGAGCAGCCGATTGCTTTTGTCCACACGGGCGGGTTACAGGGGCGCCGGGGCTTTGCCTGGTTGTCCTGAGTTGGCAGGCCATAACAACCCGGTGACGAAAAAGCGCTGGCTTTCATTTCCCAATTTATCTATAGCGGATACCAACTGAGGTCTGCCACGCAGTTGGAAGTGTTCCGACAAAGCTTTATTTAATAAGCTCCCGTCCAATAAGCTTTCGCGGGAGGTAATAAAGTTTGCGGGCGCCAACCACTGGGCTTTCGGCAGTAAATAAAAACGGCTACTATCCAGAGTGTCCAGGTAGCTTTCCAGTTCCTCGATGGTCAGCCATCGACAGAGCCTATTTTGGCAATTGTGGGCGTAGGGCGCCGTGAGGGGGTCGGACAGGGACTGAAACAAATAGCCCTTGATCTCGACTTCCTTGGTCAATGTGTCGATGCCGAGTTTGTTCAGGGCTGTCCGTGCCACTGGATGATCGCCCAATTGAATCTGCCGTTGTATCAGGTGGTTAATTTTGCGATCCAGGTGATCGGTGTTTGAGGGCCCCAGCCACTCATTCCAGTGACTCACGTTTTGCCCGGAAGTGGATTGACGGTGACTGAGGTAATACTTTACCGCTAGCTCCAGGTGAAAGTGACGCTGCCGCTGTCGGCAATAATACAGGCAGTCAAACTCGCCTAGCGTATGCCCTTTATCCCGAATGGGCAGGTTATGGGCAATCAAATCCACCTCAGCATCGCAGTGCAGGAAAAAATGCCACAGGCTTTCGAAATACAGGCCCAGTCTGCTGCTGTGGAGTTTTTTCAGGTGTTCGTGCAGGGCGGCGGGGCGTTTATCCAGCGCCCGCAGCCAGCTTTGACGCGGGGCGGTGAGGCCCAGGCCACAGTTGGCAATATTTTGCCCATCGTCCGACAAGTTTTCGCTGTGAAACAAGGCGGGGGAGAAGCAAGTCCAGGCTAAATCACGCACTTCTCGAGTTTTATATTGATAATCAGACATAATGCCTTTTCGGGTCATTTCCTGGTTATAATAGCAGCCCTTTTTATGTGGGGCGCTGGCAATATGCATGCATCCTTTAAAACAATTGGCCTGGTGGGTCGTAGTCAACAGGCAGGCTTGGCTGCAATTCTTGCGGAATTGGCAGATCTTCTGGTCGGGCGCGGCCTTACCGTCATGCTTGAGGATCGCCTGGAAGAGCTGTTGCCGGGGCACGCATACTGCGGCGCAAACCGTGACGAAATCGGGCAGGAAGC
The DNA here is from genome assembly GCA_015222725.1 of Pseudomonadota bacterium. Taxonomy (GTDB): domain Bacteria; phylum Pseudomonadota; class Gammaproteobacteria; order Pseudomonadales; family Halieaceae; genus JBALVT01. Next base: position 1,486 of record JADFVW010000180.1, read on the forward strand.
CGATCTGGTCATTGTGGTCGGCGGAGATGGCAGCCTGCTCAGTGCCGCCCGAACCCTGGCGAAATACAATACCCCTGTGCTGGGTGTGAATCGGGGCCGTCTGGGTTTTCTCGCCGATATTAATCCCGATGAAATCTCCAAACAGGTCAATGCCGTACTCGATGGTGATTACGATGAGGACAGCCGTTTTCTATTGGATGCCAGCGTTTGCCGCAATGGAAAAACTGTAGGGCGGGCCGATGCCCTTAACGATGTGGTGGTTAACTCCGGTACTTCCGCCCAGATGATTGAGTACGAACTTTATATCAACGACACCTTTGTTTACCGGCAGCGTGCAGATGGCCTGATTATCTCCACACCCACCGGATCCACGGCGTACTCCCTGTCGGGTGGGGGGCCCATTATGCATCCCTCGCTGGACGCCGTCGTGTTAGTGCCCATGTTTCCCCATGCGCTCAGTAGCAGGCCTATTGTGGTAGATGGCAACAGCCAGATTCGCATTGATATTCTGGAGCGCAACCGTATTCACCCACCGGTAACCTGCGATGGTCAGGTGAACATGACCGTGCGCCCTGGCGACTCAGTACTCATCTCCAAAAAGCCACATCGACTAACCCTGTTGCACCCGGTGGGTCATAATTTTTACGCCAGCTGCAGGGACAAACTGAGCTGGAGTCACGCCCTCGTTGACTGATTGTTGTTGCGCAAATGAGCTTTAAATATACCGCCCTTAGCGTCGATGTCGCTGAAGATATTCTTCCCCTGAGTGCTGTGCTTCATCAGCGCGGGCTCGCTCACCGCATTTTTGAGGAAAACGGCAGGCAGGTACTGAAGGTGAATGAGGAGGGCAGGGTGGCAGAGGTCGAGTCCCTGTACCGGGCATGGCGCTCCGGCGAAGTAAAAATTGAGAGGGTAGCGCAGCGCAAAACCGGGGCTGTGTCGCATGGGGTAAGTTGGCGTCGTGCTCCAGTTACCCTCGGGCTTATTCTTCTCAGCGTCTGCGGTTTTGGTCTGGTTTATTTGCACGCCCCCATGGAGTGGCTGGCTCAATTAACCTATACGCCCTTTATGATCTCCGGCGATCATATTTCCTTTTACGAGAGTCCCGGTGAGTATTGGCGATATATTACACCGGCCTTTATTCATTTTGGCTGGCTGCATATAGTTTTTAACAGCTTGTGGCTGTGGGACCTGGGGTCCAAGGTAGAGCGCGTGATGGGCGGCTTGAATATGTTGCTGCTGTTCCTGGTGATCGCCCTGGTATCCAATGTGGCGCAGTTTGTCTTTGGTGGTCCCAGCCTGTTCGGCGGTATGTCGGGGGTGGTGTACGGGCTGCTGGGTTTCAGTTGGGTGGGCCCCATCTTACAACCACGTTGGCCTATTCAGCCTGCGCCGGGAATTATGCTGTTTATGGTGGGCTGGTTGCTTGCCTGTATTTTCGGCATTGTGGAAGTACTTGGCTTCGGGGCGATTGCAAACGCAGCCCATGTGGGTGGCTTGTTAAGTGGCGCAGCCCTGGGTGCGGCCTTCGGATTACTGTCTCGTGTATCGGATAATAAAGACTGACATGGAATACCAAAAACTGATCGAAACCATGTCTGGTGACACTTACCAGAACCTCAAGCGCGCCCTGGAATTGGGTAAGTGGCCCGATGGCAAGGCCCTGAGCCGCGAGCAGCGTGAGAATACCATGCAGGCGGTTATCGCCTGGGGCCGCCTCCATCTAGCGGAGGAGGAGCGGGTGGGCTACATCAACAAGAAGCACAAAGAGGGCGATGCTTGTGATGAGCCCACCGAGACAACCCTGACCTGGAAAGATTGAGTATGAGTGAGTTATTGGCATCGGGCGCAGCGCGAAAAATGAAAACGCAGCTATGTGACCCGGTGGAATACCAGATGGTACTCGGTGAGCACAAGGTGCCCATGAATGCCTATCTGGGCAAGCAGTTACAGTTGGACTTCGAGGGTGTAGTTAACTGCATCCACTGTGACCGGAAAACCAGCAAGAGCTTTGCCCAGGGCTATTGTTATCCCTGTTTCAAACGTCTGGCCCAGTGTGACCTGTGCATTATGAGCCCCGAGCGATGCCACTACGATGCCGGTACCTGCCGTGAACCCGAGTGGGGTGAGTCACATTGCATGATCGACCACACCGTTTACCTGGCCAACACTTCCGGCCTGAAAGTGGGCATTACCCGGGACTTTCCCACCCGCTGGATGGACCAGGGTGCAAGCCAGGCACAGCCCATTTTTCGGGTGAGCAGCCGATTGCAATCGGGCCTGGTAGAGACTGTATTCAAGAACCATATCGCCGATAAAACCAACTGGCAGGCGATGCTGAAGGGGTCGGCAGAGCCGCGCGATCTGGAGCAGGCGCGCCAGGCCTTAATGGATGAATGTGCGGCTGAAATAGACGCTCTGCAACAGCAGCACGGCCTGCAATCCATTGTCGTGCTGGAGAAGGCAGAGCAGATAGCAATTAACTACCCTGTCCTCGAGTACCCGCTTAAGGTGAAGTCACTCAATCTGGACAAAACACCTTCCATAGGCGGCACGCTGATGGGTATCAAGGGCCAGTATCTTATCTTTGATACCGGTGTGATTAACATTCGAAAGTACGGCGGTTACTCGCTGTCACTGTCCCTAATAAACTAAAAGATCGAGAATACTTATGCGCGACGCAAAGCCCGGCACCATCTACCTCAAGGATTACCAGCCGCCCGCCTACTGGATTGACCAGACTGAGCTGGATTTTGAGTTGCATGAAGATCATTCCCTGGTTACCTCGAAGCTGCACATGCGTCGCAATGAAACGATGAGAGGTCAGGCAGAGCTGATACTGCACGGGCAGGAGCTCGAATTGCTTGAGGTGGCAATTGATGATCGTGTGCTGAGCTTACAAGAATACACTGTTTCACCAGGCTCCCTGACCATTTCCTGCGTCCCGGACAAATTTGTTCTGCAATGCAAAACACGCATTCACCCACAGGACAACACTTCCCTGGAGGGGCTGTACAAATCGCGCACCATGTTTTGTACCCAGTGTGAGGCTGAGGGCTTTCGTAAAATCACCTATTACCTGGATCGCCCCGATGTGATGTCGGTGTTCACGGTTCGTATCGATGCGGAGCAGGCGCGTTATCCCGTACTTCTAAGCAACGGCAATCAGCTTGAGGCCGCAACCCGCGGTGAGGGAGGTCGGCACAGTGTGACCTGGCACGACCCCTTTCCCAAACCCGCTTATTTGTTTGCACTGGTAGCAGGTGAGCTTTCTTTTATAGAAGATCAGTTCCAAACCTGCAGTGGCAGTGATGTCTGCCTGCGGGTTTACACCGAAGAAAAAGATATTAATAAATGTGACCACGCCATGGAGTCCCTGAAAAAATCCATGCGCTGGGACGAGGAGAGGTTCGGCCGTGAGTACGACCTGGATCTATTTAACATCGTCGCGGTAGATGATTTCAACATGGGGGCGATGGAAAACAAGAGTCTCAATATATTTAACACATCCTGCATACTGGCCACGCCGGAAACAACGACAGACGCGGGTTTTGAAGGAATCGATGCCATTGTCGCTCATGAGTATTTTCACAACTGGTCGGGAAACCGCGTCACCTGCCGCGACTGGTTCCAGCTCAGCCTGAAAGAGGGCTTTACCGTTTTCAGAGACGCGGAATACACCTCCGACATGGGCTCCAGGACGGTGAAGCGTGTTGAGGATGTGACTTATCTGCGCACGGCCCAGTTTGCCGAGGATGGCGGGCCCATGGCGCATCCCATCCGGCCCGATTCTTTTATTGAGATTAGTAATTTCTACACCGTAACCGTGTACGAGAAAGGCGCTGAAGTGGTGCGCATGATCCACACACTGCTGGGCGCAGAAAACTTCCGCAAGGGCTCGGACCTGTATTTTGAACGACACGATGGCCAGGCGGTAACCTGTGAAGATTTTGTAAAAGCCATGGAAGATGCCAGTGGCGTGGACCTGGGGCAGTTTCGCAACTGGTATTCCCAGGCGGGTACGCCGCTGCTCACAGCGCGGGATGAATACGATGATGCCAGTGAGACCTATACGCTGCATGTAGAGCAGTCCTGCCCACCTACACCGGGTCAGCCAGACAAGCCGCCTTTCGTTATTCCGCTGGCGATGGGTCTGTTGGGTGACGCCGGGAACCTGCCCCTGAAACTAAGAGATGTCGCGCCCGACTTTGAGACCGCTGACAATACACATTGTGTACTTATGGTGGACAAGCCAGAGCAGACTTTTGTTTTTGAAAACGTAAAAGAGCGGCCTGTGCCCTCACTGTTAAGAAGTTTTTCGGCGCCGGTTCGGCTGGACTACGGTTTCTCCGCCGAGGACCTCTATGCATTAATGAGCAGGGACGGTGACGGTTTCGTTCGCTGGGATTCATCCCAGCAGTTGGCTGTTCGAGCCATTCATCAGCTGGAGCGGCAATTAGAAAACGGTGAGGCCCTTGGTGTGGAACCACTGTTGCCACAGGCCTGCGGTAATCTTCTTAGTGATGAGTCACTGGACCCGGCAATGGTGGCAGATATGCTGGCCATGCCCAGCGAAAACTACCTTGCAGAGCTCGCCAGTAAAGAGGGCGGGGCAAATGTGGAAAGTATCTATGCAGCGCGCAACGCTGTGCGCGGTGCGATTGCCACTGCCCAGGAAGAACTGCTGCTAAGTACCTATCACCGGCTGGAGACAGATCGCGCTTATGCAGCCGATGCAGCCCAGATCGGGGCGCGCAGCCTGCGAAATATTTGCCTGGATTACCTGTGCAGCTCAAACGAGAATCATCTCGATTTAGCCCAGACCCAATTCGAGGGGGCGAGTAATATGACTAACCGCCTGTCGGCATTGCGGGTATTGTCTTATTACGGCAATGAAGAGCGCCGATCGGCTGCTCTGGCAGAGTTCTACAGGCTCTTCAAGAGTGAATCTCTGGTGATTAATCAGTGGTTTCAATTGCAGGCCAGCATTCCGGAGGGCGACGGTTTAGCCCGGGTGCAGGCCCTGATGTCGCACCCTGACTTCGATATTAAGAACCCCAATAAGGCGCGCTCGCTTATCGGTGCCTTTGCCAACAATAACCTGATTAATTTTCATCGGGCAGACGGGGAGGGTTATCGCTATCTGGCAGACCAGGTAGCTGAACTCAACACCCTCAACCCACAGCTTGCATCGCGTTTGCTGGGGCCATTGACCAAGTGGCGTAACTTTGTGGGTGGCTCCCAGTTAATGCGTGCGGAGTTGGAGCGTCTGGCCCGAATGACGGACTTGTCTGCGGATGTGTTTGAGGTCGTCACAAAATCGCTTGATTAGAACAAGTTGGGGTAGTCCTGCCAGTAGCGCTGGAGTTTCTCGCTCTGCCAATTCCGGTATATATAATCCCAGTTGAGTTCTTCAATACGCCAACTGTGATGGGGCTCCAGATTGGTGAAGAAAACCGGCGCCCCGAAATCACAAAAGCGCGTGTCCACACTTATTCGTGCCAGGCGGTCTCCGGTATTGGGTTCCGCCTTGTGAATACAGCACGAATGGAAGATAAGTACGTCGCCCTTCTCAAAGTCTGAGACATGCCAGGTAGTCTCATCGGGAAAGATTTCGCATTGCACGCCACCGACGCCCTCGGCCTCGAAAACACGCCTGACACCTTGCTTGTGTGAGCCAGGTAGAACCTTGACCCGGCCCATTTGCAGCGTCACATCGTGTAAGGCGACCCATATTCCCGCCATGGTGGGCCCGGCGTGGTGGGAGTGCGCATCCTGGTGGGGCGGGGTTTCATAGCCCAGTTTGCCCGGCGTGGATATGCGTGCCATTTTAATGGGGTAGACAAAAACCTCAGTGCCTGAAACCGTTCTCATCAGGTCCAGAACGTCGTCCTCATGAAAAAAGTGGTGAAATTCCTCCAGGGCCTGCATTTTGGGGTAGACCTCGTCCCACTGTGGATCTGTTTCAGAGAAGGGCGTGCCGTTGTAGACGGGACATTTTGCGTCTTTGTCATAAGTGAGGTAGGGAGAGATCTCATCCAAAAAACTGTGTAGCATTGAATTGCATTTTTCTTCTGCAATGTACTTTTTGAAGAATAAATACCCCAGGTCCTGAAAGCGTGCGCGCAGGATTTCGGGTTCTTCATTTTTGTCGGACACGACGAATTCTAGATTGCTGGACATTGAAGCGATTATTTTCCTGATGTTGTTAAGTGTGGGCTAACTCAATATATAGCCTTTCGATCTTTACCAGCACCGAAGTATAACCAAAAAGCAACTCCGCGGAGATTTTCTTTGATCATGGCTATCGGCTGGTCCGTGCATGGCTTTTACGTGATTGTGAAATCTTCCACACATGCTGCTTGCTTCAGATCTGTAAGCTAAAAGACGGTTGCGACTACAGCGTTAATCGCCATTACGATCAGGCACGTCGTTGAAGCGGGTGACTACGGTCCACATGAGTATAACTAAAGACCACAGAACAAGCGTCGCAGCTGGTGCCAGAATTGGACTGTCCATTGTTGATTCCCTTATATATTGGCTTTGCGAGAATCTTACCGCTGGCCTCCTGATTTGTCCAAGACCCGGGCGGGTACAACGAAAACGATCAAACAGGCGATGAGGGTTATTACAGCCAAATTGATCAATAGGGTGTAGTTGTTCTCGCCCAGTATCAGGGCGGCCACCATGGGGCCGCTGGCCAGGCCCATCTTTGAGGCAAAACCTCCCAGGGCGGCTGTCTGGCCGGTGGTGTCGAACTCGGCACACATGCCCAACAAATAAGAAATAATAAAGGCCCAGGTAATACCAACCCCTACGTTCGCCAGCCAGAACATGGATTTTATTTCGCTATAGTGCAAAATCCAGGTGCCTATGCAGGTGAGGACAATAGCGCAACCGACGGGAAACAGGCGGCCATAGCGTGTTGAAAGCAGGATGACCAACACAGAGCCTGCAATGGCAATCCAGGCGGCGACACCCAGGGTAGTACTGATAAAGTCTGGCGCGAGCCCGGCGTTTTTGCCCATGCCAATGATGTAGGCATAGACCCCCATGTTGGCTGCCTGAAAGAGAAATGTCGCCAGCAGGGCAAGGGCGAGGATTTTGTAATTGATTTTGGAGCGCCCTGCCGCTTGTTCGGCTGTAACTTCCTTGATCGGGTAATCATCGAGGAAGGGCAGCATCAGCAGGGTGACAATACTAAAGGCAATCAGTGAAAGAAACAGGGCAGCGGTACCGTACTCGGGAACCAGGCCGGGGAGGTAGATCAAGCCCAGCCCCCCCAGACCAAACTGTACGGTCAGGAGATAACCGAAGGTACGGTCGGCGTGGGTGGTGCGCGAAATCACGGCAAAACCTATACCTACAAGGCCGCCGCCTATGCAGCCGTGAATAAAGCGCACAACAATGAGTGTTGTTGGGTCCGTCAGGTAAATGGACACTACATCAGTGCTGAGCAGTCCAAGTAAACACAATACCGACGTGGCGCGCCAGGGGATGTGTTTTACCAGAAACACGGCTGTCAAAGCACCGGCCGCCGCACCGTATACATTGGCTGAGCCGACAAAGCCCGCCTGCTGATTGTTGAACCCCAGCCCTTCGATCAAGCCGTCAATCAGTGCCGGCATGATATTGACGTAAAACAAGCCAGCTGTGGCCAGGAATGCCAATAGTACGCGGGCAATCTCGCCGTTTGGGGCGGCGGTGGGAAAGCTCCGCTTTACTTTGCCTGTGGCAGTAATAGAAGAGTTGTCTGTGGATTCTGTCATTGTAACTCCTGACCGTATTATGTATTTCGTGTTGTTTTTATTGTTGGGCACATCGAGCGTATTTTGTGGGACTGCACGATAACGTCAGTGAAAGCGAACTTGCCGCTGTCACTGAAAATGTAATACACGGTATCGTTTGGCATCATGACAACGTTGATCCCGCCATAGCCGGACATAAACGGCACCATCACGGGCACTTTACAGCCCAATAAAGTCTGGGCGTTATAGGCCCAGAAACCATTGCTATAGTAATACTTGTCGTCTGCTGGAAAGCTTCCCTGGGGTTCTGGTAGGCGCCCCATAGCACTGTTAAACATGTGTCTATCGAGTTGATCCGCAAAACTACCGCGGTTGAGGGCGGTGGCCAGGCGGGCGATGTTATCGGGGGTCAGGCTTATGCCAAAGCCGGCGAAGGGCTGTCTGTCTTCATCATAGGTTCTTCTGATAACAGCGATCGCCGGGCTCAGATTCAGGTCCTTCCACAGCGGTAGAACGAGGTTCGTGTAGATATCCGCGTCAGCGCCCTGTTTCTCTCGGAGAAGCGCATTCATTGCACTGCCCAGGATATAGGTGTCCGTCGTATGATAGACCCACTGACTACCCGGTGGGGCGCTGCGCGGCCAGGCATTGCAACTGTAAGCCACCTTGTCGGCATGGGTAGATTTGAAAAAGAACTGCTGGTCCGTGGCAACGCTGCCTTCATCGCTCCTCCCATCGACTGACCCGTAGTTGCCGGTGAGCATATTGAGCGCTTGGGAAAAAGTAACATCACTCCAGTTTCCGTGTTTGCGGCACTGGGGTACATAATCGCCGATAAAGGCGTTGCTGCTTCCAGGATAGAGTTTTTCCAGACGCATGGCAGCCAGCCCAGCCATTAGCGTTTTGGCCAGTGAGTAGGAAGGCAGATTGATGTCATCGCAAAACCGGTAGTTGGGTCCTCGCGTCTGGCATTTTCCCCGGTAATGTACATCGTCGATAACAAAACCGAAGGTGCTGATGTCATCTTCGGGTACATTCCCCGCGCCGGTGAAAGCAGAAAGTTCTACGCTCTTATATTTCGATGCCAGCGCGGCGATGGGTTTACGAATTAGCCTGGCACGCTGCTGATCCTTAAACTGCTCTATTATTGTGGCAGCTTGCGGCAGTTCCCCGGTTTCGAATGAAGCGGGTAGCGAGCCCCGTATATTGAATTTGAAGTACATGCAGGTTTCGCTGGTGATGCTGATCTGTGCTTCGGATACACTGTTTTCCCCATCGATGGAAAAACTCAGTATGCCGTTATGCATGCAGTCGGCATTGTACTCCCGCAACGTAAAGGGAAGGCTGGCACTGCGCAGGCCTGGGTTACTTTCGTCCTGCCAGATTTGTCCGGGTTCGAGCATATACTCCCAGCTGGGATGATTGCCGGGTATCGAGCCGCGTCGTACCGGGATTAGCGAATTTTCACTTTGCACATACAGGAATGCAAAGGGAGGCAGGTAATTGACCCTGTACGCCGGGTTTTCTGCAAATTGGTAGTCATCCCTCAGCACTTCGATCTGCAGTGCGCTGCCCGTTTCCAAGCGCAGTAAGCCATTAAGTGCCGGTGCTGCCCCGGCCTGGCAAACTGTACTCAGCAGGGCCCCCAGGCTGAGGAACAAGCCAGGTAGGTAAAAACTGCCCCGACCAGTGGCCCTAGTCGATGGCAAACTCGACTCCTTCATCCCTCAGTAACTTGATAAGGGGTTCCAGTTCGGAAGAAAAATTACGCCATTTACCGACGGAGCTGTTGTACACGGGCTCCCTGATCTGGCTGGCACTGGCTGTGGTAGAAGCCGATTGGTTCTCATAAAATTTCAGGCACTGGGCTTGCCACTCCAGTTCACAGTGTTTAAAGAGTTGCTTACTCTGCCCTTCGATATCAGCGACAAGATCTTCGTAGTAAATATCGTAGATGACCCCGGGCATCATCGAGTGCCAATGTGCCATCAGTTTCTCATAGGCCGCGTAATAGCGCGCCAGGTCCTCGAAGTTGTAGGAAAATGGGTAGGCATCCGCAAACAGGTTTTTATACATGGCGTAGCAGGCATCAAGCGGATGACGCTTCATATGGATGATTTTTGCCTTGGGCAGGGCCAGGTGAATCAGGCCCGCATACAGAAAATTAACGGGCATTTTATCGGTAAAACGCCCGTGGCTTTCTGTGGTGGGCCGTGTGCTCTGGATGTAAGCTTTTCCCAGCGTGGAGAAATCGATGGCGGCGCTCTGGGCCACGCGCTCTGTTTTGGGCAGGGGTTTCCCGGCGTTTATGGCAGCCGGCAAGCCCTGTACCGCCCGCATCATTTCCTGGGCAAAGTTATTCAGTTCGCCCGCTGCATAAACCTCTGAATGGCTGCCAATAATGCGTTCCAGCAGTGTGGATCCGGTGCGCGGCATACCCAGAATAAAAATGGGCTGGCCGTTTTGGTCGCCTGGATGCTTATTCTTGAAAAGAGCAGTGTCATAGACTTCCGCCAGCTTTGACAGGGTATCCAGATCGCCCTGAACGTCATAGCGCATCAGCTTGCGACGAGTATCGGCTCCCTGTCGCAGGTGCTTGAAAGATCGCTGCCACTGGCCGGTGTCCTCTAACTCCTTGGCCAGGGAATAATGTAGCTGGATCGCAGCACGGGGCTTCTCGCCAAACCTGGCAATGGCCTGTTGCAGTGATTCGATGTGATTGCGCTCAGGTGTTTGCCAGCGTAGGTCCGAGCGCAGTTTATAGGCTTCGTAATCTTCCGGGTTTTTCTCGATGGCCTGGGCCAGGGCATCTTCGGCGGCATCAAAGTTACCCAGGAAGCGGTGTATGGTGGCGAGGTTGTAGTAATGTTCGCCCAATTCGGGCTCCAGGCGTATTGCTCTCTGGTAATGCGGCAGTGCGTTTTCCTGCCTGCCCAGTCGCGATAGCAGAAGCCCCAGGGAGGCGCATTGATAGCCCGAGCTCAATTGTTTTTTGTCCAGGGCCAGCGCGATTTCCCGTGCGGGGTTTAACTGGCCGGTCTCCGCCAGGCAAAAGGCTTTTTGCAGTGCCCAGCGATTCTCCCTGGGTTCCAGGCGAATAGCGTTCTCGATAGCGCGCAAGCCCATGGCCGCGTTGCCCAACTTGGCCGCCAGCTGGCTGCAGGTATACCAGCCCGAGGCAAACTGTGGGTACTGTTTGTTAAGTTGCTGACAGCTGGCGATGGCTTCCTTCATCTGGCCTCGCTTGATCAACGCCAGAATCTGGCCCTCTAACCGGCGGGCTTTCTGGGTGGCCTCGGGATTGTTATGCGAATAAGTCATGGGCGAATTATGGGGCATTGCCGGTTCTCATTACCACAATAAAAAAACCGGGCCTGGGGCCCGGAAACGAAGTGCAGCACACTGTGATATGGCACAGTGGCTGCACGCCCTCGTCATCGCTCTAGAAGTGATAGCTGGCTGACAGGCCAATGGTTCTCGGCTGGGTAATCATCTGCCGGTTGCCGTTGCCGTACCAGCCTTCAAATACGCCTGTGTCATAACTCCAGTGGGAGCTCGGGAATGAACCGGTCACGCCTTCTTCATCACCCAGGTTTTTGCCGTACAGTGTGATATCCCAGTTCTGGCTTACCAATGCGATAGAACCGTTCCACAGCCAGAAGTCATCATGAGTTTCATTTAACAGCGAGTCCTGATTGACGAAGTTTTCAGTCTCTGACTGGTAGTAGGCGTTTACGCGACTGACGATAGCCATATTGCCGGACAGATCCCAGGTATGATCCAGTGAGCCACTGAATACGCTGTCAGGTGTACCGGGTAGGGTAGAGCCCTTGGGTGCGGCAACCGCTTCGGTCTGGGTGGAAACAAAGTCTGAATCCAATTCTGCGTCTACATAGGCATAGCCCACTCTGTAGCGGAGGTTATTCGTGATCAGGCCATTGACCTCCAGCTCGATACCCTGTGTAGAAGCTGTGTCGCCGTTGTCAGCGATGAAAAAGCCCCACCAGGCGGTAGTGGTGTTTAGCTGGGGGTCTTCCCAGTCCACATAAAACGCGGAGACGGTGTAGGTCAGTCGGTCGGTCCCCCCTTTAATGCCAATTTCATAGTTGGTCACAGTGTCCTTGTCATAGCTGCGTATCGCGTCGGCATTGGGCTCGCCAAAGGGGTCGCCATTATCCACGCTGGGCACGGCATTGGCGCCGCCTCTGCGATAGCCCTCGGAGTAGGTGCCGTAGATCATTGCGTTGTCGCTCATATCCCATGAGACATTGAACTTCATCAGGATGTCATCATCGGCGTCCTTGGATTCAGGAATTTCTGATGATACCCAGCCAACTACCAAGGGGAAGCCCATAATGGTGTTATTAACCGACTCGTTATCAAACCAGCGCAAACCGCCTGTGATGCGCAGCGTGTCGGAGATGTTGTAGGTCAGTTCGCCATAAATGGCCAGCTCCTCAAACTCAACGTCGCGACGGTATTCGAAGTCGCGCTCAGTCAGGTCGGAATACCAGCGTGGCCAGAAGCTGGCGCAGACCGGGTCAACTGCTGTTGGGTCGCCACCCCCGCTGGCACGGCATGACTTGTTAAACTCGTTCATGCCGGGGTTGTAGCTGTCCTGATAAACGGTCTGCTCCTGGTCCATGTAAAAGGCACCGACCAACCAGTCAAAGCCGGCAACGGTTTCGTTGGATACCAGGCGGAATTCCTGTACGAAAGTTTCGTCTTCATAGCTGCGTTCTGCACGCTGTGCCGGGCGCGCCCAACCGGTGTACCAGAGGTTAACCCAGTCACGGCTGTTGTCGGGTACTTCTTCACCGCCACTAACCCAGAGGCCACCGTTATCGCTTTCGCCATAGCCCTCATGATCATAAGTGGATGTATTTGAAGTGAGTGTAGCGAAACCCATATCCCACTCAACATCCAGGGTATACAGGTCGATATCCCGGGTGGAGGGCTCAAGTAACACCTGGCCACTTTCGAGGTCGTCGTAATCAAAGCGTAGATCGGAACCCTCTGGCTGGTTGTTGTTGCCCAGAGTGGTCGCGCGCCGCGCACCGGTTTCATCGCTTTGTGTGTGGTAGCTGGCCATGATGTTGAGGTTGTCGCTGACATCCCAGAGCAGGGCGATGCGGGCGTAGTCTATCTCTACAGTGTCTGCGTCCTTCTTATTGCCAAAACAGGCATTGTTTTTCAGCACCTGTTCATCGGTGGCATCCCTGGGGCTGACACAATTGCCGCCGCCGGTATCTATCAGGGGCTCGCCGAATTCATTGAGCTTGTAGGCGTTGACGTAATCGATAATACCGTCGTTGTCTATGAGTCCTGCCACAGCACGCAGTGCAAACCTATCGCCCAGCGGAATATTGATCATGCCATCCAGGCTCATATTGTCGCCATCGGACCCCTCGGTCTGGCTATAGTTAGCATTTATTCGGCCCTCAACACCATCGGTGTGAGGCTTGCGGGTGATATAGCGCACGGTGCCACCCAAGGAGCCAGAACCGTACAGCGTACCCTGTGGGCCGCGCAATACTTCAACGCGTTCCAGATCCTTGAGTACAAAATTTGCAAATATGGGGGTATTGTCGACGTAGGTCGACACCGTGGGAATAGCGTTCAGGGCGATGTCGCCGTTGAGGCCGTTATCCACATTGAGGCCGCGAATAATAATACTATTGACCGTACCCGAGTTGCGATAGCCCCTGTCCACAACCGATACGCCGGAAATTGTTCGTAGCAGATCGGCCTGGTCAGTTATTTGCTGGGCTTCCATGTCGGTGCCCGACATCGCCGAAATATTATAGGGGATATCCTGCATGGACTGCTCTCTGGCCGAAGCCGTGACCAGTATCTCCTCCAGCACTGGCTGCTCCTGAGCCAGCAGCATTTGGCTGCCCACCAGTCCGATCGTGGCGATTGCACTCGCCAGTACTTTTTTCTTAAAACAGTTTCGTGATTTCATCGTCTTGCCCCCAGGCTATGATTATTATGTATCAACGTTATAGGAGAGTGTTTGATCTCCGTAGTGCCAGTTTTCATCTGCGTATTAGTCCAGTTTTGGAATTTCAAGTTTTCCCAGCTCGTCAAGGGCAGGGGAATTTCGATTGGCGCCTTCATAGGCGGGAAACGCCATAGTGCTGTCCCTGAAGCTTTTGAGCGGCTGACACAGGCCAAAAACACCGCGTTCGCGCACTCTGCGCAGATGGTCCAGATCGATTTCTATCGGAATCACCTCACTGCGTTCTCCCGCCTGATGCAATATTGCGCCATCGGGGCCAACGGCAATTGAGCGGCCATTGCCCAGCGCCCCGGCAACATTCACATTAAAAAAGTAGCATTGATTTGAGATCGCGTTTGCTCGCGCCAGACAAAGTTCCAGCTCCCGGTCAATTGTGCCTGTCATGGTGGGGCATAGTATGACCTCGGCGCCCAGCCATGCCATATTACGGCTGGTTTCCGGGAACCACTGGTCGTAGCAAATAGAGACGCCAAAGCGCCCTACCTCGGGCACGTCGAATACCAAGAAGTCATCGCCTGCTGTCACGTTTGTTTCATAGGGGTGCCAGGGAAACATTTTCCGATAACGGGCAATTACGCTGCCGGAGGGGTCTATAACCGATGCGGTGTTATAGGTTTTGTCATTTTTCTTTTCGAGTATTGAACCCGGGATGAGCCAGATATTGTTGTCTTTCGCGATCTGGCAGTAGAGGTTTTCAGCCTCGCCAGGCAGCGTTTGTGAGGCGGCGGGATCTGGCCCATAAGTAGCGAGCTCGCCCAAAATCACCATCTGCACCCAGGGGAAACGGCGTTTTAACGTTTCGATTTCCTTCTGTATCAGGTAGCGGTTATCTTTCCCCGATAACTCCAGTTGTAAGCCGGCAATGGCAAAATGGCTCATAAAAATATTCCCCGATCGATGCAGCATACGCATCGGTTTATTATTCTTGGTACACGGCCATTCCCTGTAGCGAATGCGTGTTTTGATCCTGGGGAAAACTTTAAAGAAGGTTGCTTCAGGAAAATAGAGCCAGTTTGTATCTGCGTGTTAGGCCAGTTTAATTTGCGTTTTCTGCGCCGGACGTTTCCACCTGGGCAATATAGCGATCGATAAGCCAGCCGTCCTGATCAAATAATTTTATGACGTCGCCCTCCTGACGCACGTCGTAAATGCCCGTCTCGCCCCACGCCCAACGCTGCCACTGCCGATGCCAGCATTCGTTTTCGATCCACCATTTTCCAGAATCTTCATCTTCGTCGGCGAAGCCCGCTTTGCCGACCAGTTCGCCACCGGAGCAAATTTCGATAGTGCAGGGTTCACCGTAGGCAACGACACTCATCATGGTCTTGTTTTGCAGCGCATCTACCAATGCTTCCCCGGTTAAATGTTCTCCCCGGGCAGTGGCAAAGGTCTCAGTTTTGTTGCTGGTTAAATCGTGAAATAGTTGGCGCAACTGCAGCACACCCTCGCGAATTCGATTGTGGGGAATGCCGGTTACACCAATGCGGAAACAGTTCTTTGGGGCATTGGATGTGGCGTAATAGTGGTCTATGGGCTCGATAAGGATGCCGCGTTTAGCGGCTTCTTCGGCGACGTACTTCACGTCCAGATCTTCCGGCCCCCGCACCCACAATGATGTGCCGCCTTGGGCAGGGGCCATCTCCACATAAAACAGCATGTAATAATTCAGTGCCCGCCGCAGCGCGATCCAGCGCTCCTCAAAAATCTGGTGCAAATGCATCAAAAAAGTGTCGTAGTGACCCAGTGAAAGAAAAAAGGCGGCGGTACGTTGATTGTTCAAAGGAGGGTGACGGACAATCAGTCGCCGTAACTTACGTGCCTCATTGATAACTTCTGGTGCGGCCACCATAAAGCCCAGACGCAAGCCAGGCGCCAATACTTTGGATAAACAGGACATATAAATAACCCGGTCTTCGGTGTCGATGCTGCGCAGTGCCGGGTGTGGTTGGGTGAGGTAATTGCTCTCAAACTCAAAATCATCCTCGATGATAAGTGCATCCATTTCGGCGGCTTTGGCCAGTAATTGCTCTCGACGTTCCATCGACATGGTAACGGCGGTGGGTGTTTGGTGGCTGGGTGTTACATAGATAAGCTGGCAGCCATCGAGTTTTTCGTCGACTGTGATGCCGTGCTCGTCCACTGGCTGATAAACCAGCGGTGCGCCGCGCTGTGCCAGCAGGCGCCGCATATCGGGGTAACCGGGCTCTTCGATGGCCACTGCCACAGTGGAATCAACCAGCAGTTCGGCAACAAGGTAAAGCGCCTGCTGTGTGCCCACGGTAATGAGTATTTCCTCCGGCCGTGCCTGAATACCTCGCCGTGGCAGAATTTTGGTGCGGATTTGCTCGATGAGCATGGGGTCGTCGACTTCCCCTGTCTCGCCGGCCCAGTCGTTGATCTCCTTGATACCCAGGGCCAATCTGCTGGCCTCACGCCACTCCTTAACCGGGTACAGAGAGTGGTCAAACTGGCCCTCGATAAAGGGGAAGGGGTATTGTTGCCAGTTGGGCGGGCAGTGAAAATCCTGGCCTGGTGTGAGTGAGCCCTTGAAGCGCTGTCGCCATTTTGCTGACATCTCCGAGCGCTGCGTGAGTTTAGACTGATATCCGACGCGGTCCTGGCGAATTTTTTCGTTGACGTACAAGCCACTGCGCTCACGACTGAGCAGGTAACCCTCGTCAACCAGCTGTTGGTAGGCTAGCACTACTGTGTTGCGGGCGACCCCCAGTTGCTCAGCCAGTTTGCGGGAGGAGGGTAGGCGACGGCCCTCTGGAAAAGTTCCCAGCATGATCGCCTCCACCATTTTCTGGCGAATCTGCGCCTGTAAATTGAGGTTGGAATCCGGGTCCAGGTAGATAAGGGCGGTTGTCATGGACAGATAGTACAGTAGCAGCGGGCTATGGCCTATGCTGTTTTACAACTGTGCCATAATGCCGGTCACTTGCACCGCTTAGTTTAAGGAATCGAACTTTCAATGACGCCTGAAAATGACATCGCCAGGCAATCCCTGTGTATTTTCGATCCGGGTTATAAGCTGTTGTCCAGTCAGCCGCGGCCGGAATTTATGCTGATTGGCAGTGCCAAATGCGGCACAACGTCGTTCTCTTCATATTTGCCGCTGCATCCACAGGTAAAGCCCTGCGTACCCAAGGAGCCGAACTTTTGGTCCTGGCGAAGTTGCACAAGAGATCAGTACCAGCAGTTATTTGTAAACGCTACGCCTGCTATTTCGCCGGGTCCCACTCAGCAAATTGGCGGTGAATACTCGACTTCATCATTACTTCACCCGCTGGTGCCCCGGCGCGTAAGAGCGCGCTTGCCCGATGTTAAAATCATAGTGCTATTGCGAAACCCCATAGATAGAGCCTATTCGCATTTTATTATGGCTCAGCGCAATGGTGGCGAGCCGGACTGCTCCTTTGAGGAGATCGTAGAGAGGGAGATAGAGGAAATACCTGAGTTGCTGGCAGCACACCGCCGTGGCTTCCTGGATGCCAACTTTCGAACCTCGGCCCATCGATGTCACGCAGACGGCAGTCTGCTTAACATAGCGTCGCATAGAGGCGATAACGCGTGCTATTCCCTGTCGAGCGAGCAGGATCTGTTTCGCTTTTATGTGACCAGTTATGTGTTTCGATCGATATACTACGATCAACTGCGGCGCTGGTTAGAATTATTTCCACGAGAGCAAATTCTGATTTTAGACTCGGAGAGATTGTTACAGCAGCGAGAGGATGTGATGCGCGAGGCTGTAGCATTTCTCGGTTTACAGTCCTATGACTTTGGCGTCGATAGCTTACAGCACACCTGGGGCGGTGGGGCGAATAAACACAATACGCCGGGTGACTACCTACCTATAAGTGCGTCGGCCCGAACTCGTTTGTCAGATTTTTTTGCCCCCCACAATAAAAAATTGTTCGACCTCATAGGCGAGAGTTATGAGTGGGAATAATATATGCTGTATATCCAAAAAATTAACGGGGAGTAATTTATGAAAAAGCTCATTATTCTGTTTGCGCTAATTCTTCTGCCAATATCCTTCACTGCTATAGCAAAAGAGATTGCATCCAGTTCTCCGGCCGATGCCAGGGTCTATTTTATTACGCCCATAGATGGTGAAACCGTCTCGCAAACATTCAAGGTAAAGTTTGGTTTGAGTGGTATGGGTGTCGCGCCGGCGGGGACTAACCGCGACAACACGGGCCACCACCATATCCTCATTGACGGCGATGCCCTGCCGGATATGAGCAAGCCATTGCCAGCCACGGACAAAATCAAGCATTTTGGGGGAGGGCAGACTGAAACTGAGTTAACACTGGCCCCCGGCACGCATACATTGCAGCTGCTATTGGGTAACTACGCCCATATACCGCACAACAAGCCGGTTTTGTCTGAGAAAATCAGAATTACTGTGAAATAGGGGGGTTGTTGCCGGAAGTGAATGGGGAACCCCGCCATCCTTAGCAGGGCTCCTCAAAGACAAACACTGCCAGAGTTTATTCCGTCTGTCATAAAATACAACTTTCTTTTATATTTGTGTTGTAAAAGTGTACCGCACATCACGGTTTTGCATTTAGTAGAAGGAGTGGCTCCTACTAGTTTCCAGACTAACTGAAGCTTTTGGGGTAGAGCTCCAGCTTGTTGGCAGCTGCAGCGGTCGGGTCTTTCTGGCTTCTTCTCAGGCGCTGCACAATGTTGCCCAGTTCCTTGCCATCCCAGGTTGTGGGCGTTCCACTAAATAGCTGGTTATTAAGCGCCACTATGCTGGCGCTGAACTCATCATCGCGAAATACGCGCGCAGCGCCTTCCAGTGAATGTACGCTGTGCTCAGGGAAAAGCGTACCGGTCCAGTCAATAATCCCCCTTCGTGCAAATACCGGATTATCAACAGAACAGGCAGCCAACAGTTGTTTAAATGCTTTTTTCTCTGAAATGTTCTCCGTTTTTTCTTCCTGGGGAGCGCGGGGTGTATTGCGGGAGAACAGCAAATAGATGAGTGTGAGCAGCCAGCCCAGCCCACTGACAATAGCAACAATTTTCCAATGCATACTCTCGGGGGCGGCTTCTGTAGGCACGACGGGGGCGGTCGTATCTGTGGGACTAACAATGGCGATTGGCGAAGAGTCCAGCTGGATATTTGTGCCGGCGCTCACCACGACCTCACGTTCGGGAAGTACCGCGTAGCGCACTTTCCCCGCTTTTGTGTCCCACCAGGGAATACGAACCTCGGGGATTGTCCAGCGACCTTCCCGGGTGGGTATTAGTGCTGCGCTGTCATTTCGCGAACCGGTCAGGCCCGTGCTGGACTCCGATTCGCCGATAACGGGCTGGTCCGGGTAATACTTCAAGCCTTCAGTTGCGGGGAGCAAAGTAGGCGGCAGTTGTGCGCCTTGTAAACCCTCGCCCATTATTCTGATGGTGCGCGTTACCGATTCGCCGGTGTGTAATTGATCGGGCGGTGTGGACCAGCTCTCCTGAATTTCAAGTTTGCGCGCGGGCAGCCAGGTCGTGCCCGGAAAACTATCGGGCCTGGGTAAAACTTTCAGGGAGATTGTTTTCGTTTTCCGGTTCAGCTGCCTGCCGCCACTGCTAAAGCCCATCATGCTGCGTCGGCCAGTGCTTTCGCGAGCTGAGAATGTTTGGGAAGGGATTTCCAGTGTGCCGCTTTCCTCCGGAAAAATGGCGTAGCGAATTTCGTGAACCAGCCAGGGGCGACCATCAATTGTCCGCTGGAAAGACTGCTGTTCAAGTTGTTTTACAAAAGCATTGTCCAGTTGCAGTTCGGTCACGCTGCGCGATTCAAGATTGATCGATTGCATTATGCGCATTGTCAGCAGTACCTGCCCCTGCACGTATACCGTGTCTTGATCTACAGTGGCTTCGAAACTGACGGTCTGGTCGGTGGCAACGCCGCTCGCCGGCGGGCTGACCGATACGATCAGAAAGTTGGTTTTCGCGTCTCCAGCGGGCAGGGCGGGAATTTTCAATGTACCCGTTCGGCGTGGTGTGATGTCCAGGTTCACCGTCCGGGAACTTGTTTTCTTGCCATTAATGATACTGGTGCTGCTGGATGTGGAGCGCTGCAGTATCTCGAAGTCACTCAGCAGTGGGCGAAGGTCGAGATTGCCAATTAATTCGTTGCCTGTCGCGGTAATGGTCAGTCGCAAGGTGTCGCCCATGGTGACACGGTCGCGGTCAACACTGGCTGAGAGTTCGGCATGCGCCGAGCCCGCTGCAAAAATCAACAGGGATAAAAGCAGGCCGCACAGAGCCCTACCAGTAAGTTTCATTTTCTCTCCTGTCGCCGCGTTGCTCGCGTTGGCGACTCTCATATCTGAATTTCTCTCGCAGTAAGCCGGATGGGTCGTCGGGAACCCGGCGCAGCCATTGCTCCATGGCCTGTTCTTTCTCTTTGTCTTCCTCGGAAGGCTCCTCGGCCTGCTCGGCTTGCTGCTGTTCGTTTTCGGAGCTCTGTTCCTCTTCTTCGGGTTCCTGGCCCGACTCCTCGTCCTGATCCTGTTCGTTCTCCTCGGGCTCCTGAGGCGGATCTTGTGGAGGGTCGCTTTTGTCCGATTGCTCGTCCGACTGCTCCTGGTCGCCCGATTGATCTTGTTGGTCCTGCTCCTGCTCCTCGTCTTGGTTCTGATCTTCGTCGCTCTTTTCCTGATCCTGTTGTTCTTGCTGTTGTTCCTGCTGCTCCTTCATTTTTTCCAGCAGCTCGATATTTTCAATCGCGTCGGACTGCTCTGCCTGCAACTCTAGTGATTTCTTGTAGGCGGCAATAGCTTCATCCAGCTCACCGGCTTTAGCCAGGGCGTTACCGTGGTTATAGGCACTGTCCGCCGTTTTATTTTCTGCAAACTGCTTTGCGGCCCGCTCATAATCTTCGTTGCGATAGGCGGCTGTCGCCGCCCAGTCCGGGTTTTCGAACAGTGAGGCGGCCGCTTCGTTGTCGCCCACGTTAAGTGCTTTTTGCCCCTGTTGGTCGGGTGTCAGCCATAAATCGTCCCAACTTTGGGCGCTGGCCTGCTGGGGGTTGCCCAGAAATAATAGCGGCAACAGGCATACAACCCAGCCGCGCCGGAACAGGGACAGGGCTACGGGGAGCAGTAGCAGTATTAGAAGATAGCCCCTGTCCTCCCAGGCATCTGCGGTTCTCTCCAGCGCCAGGGTCTGCCCGCCGGCATTGGGCAGGGTTTCGCTCAGCAAGCGGTCAAGATCGTCGTCATCCAGTGAAATACGCGAATAAGTGCCACCGCTTTTTGCGGCTAGAGCGCGCAGTGACGATTCGTCCAGCGTAGGGATGACAATATTGCCGCTGCTATCTTTGATAAAACCGCCCTGGGGCAGGGGTATGGGCGCGCCGGTGCGGGTGCCAATGCCCAGAACGGCAAAGCTTATTCCCTTTCCGCGGAGAAGAGACTTTATCTCTGTCGCCGCCTCATCGTCGACGCCATCGGTGATAAGCATGATTTTGCCATCGATTATGCCGGCGGAGCGAAGTAATTCGATAGACTGGCGAATGGCTGCCACCGGGTCGCTGCCTGGTACTGGCATCATGCCGGGGTTGAGTGCGGGAATCAGGTTGGCGATGGTGGGGTTGTCGTCCGTGAGGGGCGTCACAATATGCGAGTCACCGGCGTAGGCGATTAACCCTGTCTGGCCTTCGCCTCGCTGCTCCAGTAAATCCAGCAGCTTCTGCCGTGCGCGTATCAGGCGCGATGGCGACAAGTCCTGCGCCATCATCGAGTAACTGAGGTCCAGCGCCAGCACCAGGGCATCCTGTTTCTGGTGTATCGGTTGCGGTAGCTTTTCCCAGGCCGGGCCGGCGGCGGCAACAGCGGCAATAGCCCACGCGATGAACAACAGAGGAACCAGGTTGGGGCCGCGGGTCGCCTGTTGGTTGCCGACCAGGTAGGGCAGTAGTTCGGGGGCAATAACCTCACTCCAGCTGCCGCCCTTGCCACGGAAATAAAGCAGAAGCAGAGCCAGTATGGCAGCGGGTAACAGCGCCCACAGCCATTCGGGGCGCATCAGGTGAAGAGCGGATAGCTGTGCCATCATCGGCTTATCCAGCACTGGCGGGTGGCCAGTAAAAAACTGAGCAGCAGTGCGCCCAACAGTGGCCAGTAGCTCAGGCTTTGTCGGGGGCGGTACATTTCCAAGGCCTGTTCCACAGGCTCCAGCGTGTCCAGCAGGCCGTAGATATTTGCCAGTTCCTGGGGGTTTCGCGCCCGGAAATACTGGCCTCCAGTCAGCTGTGCAATTTTCTGCAAGCCTTCTTCGTCCAGGTCTGCAGAGGGGTTGACCTGTCTGCTGCCAAAGCTGCTGCCAAATAAACCCGGCAAGGTCATTTCGTCGGCGCCAATGCCAATGGTGTAGATTTTGATCTTCAGTTCTGCAGCCAACCTGGCCGCGTCGATGGGGCGTACGGTGCTCGCAGTATCCTGGCCATCGGTGAGCAGTATGAGTACCCGACTTTCCGCGGGGCGCTCTTTCAGCCGTTTCACTGCCAGGCCGATGGCGTCTCCTATGGCGGTCTCCTGGCCGGCAAAACCAATCTGTGCCTCCATGAGAAATCGTCGTACCGTGGCCGTGTCAAAACTGAGCGGGGACTGCACATAGGCGTTGGTGCCAAATAAGATCAGGCCCAGACGATCTCCCAGGCGCCGCTCGATAAAATCGGCCCCCACTTGCTTTACGGCGTCCACCCGGCGCAGGATATGCTGCCCAACTTGCATATCCTCAATACGCATACTGCCGGAAATATCCACCGCCAGCATCAGGTCACGGCCGTTGTTGGGCAGCTCAATGGCCTCGCCAATCCAGATGGGGCGGGCAGCGGCAATCAATAGTAAACCCCATAAAAGCCACAGTGCGACAGAGGGCAGAAGACCCTGACGCAGGGCTTTGCCACCATGGGTTTCGTTCAGCTGTTGCCACTCATCGAAAAACGGTGCGCGCAGGGCCGGTTCGCTGCTGCTGGCGGATGGAGACACTTTTCTCACCAGCCAGGGCAGGGGCAACAGCAGAGCAATCCAGGGCCACATCCATTCAATCATGCGGATGCCCTGTGTTTTATAATCCAGTTTTTCGAGGCCTGAAACAATTGTTCGGTATCTATATCCGGCGTGTTCTGAGCGTAGACAGCAGTGGCGAAGTCCTCTGCAAAAGCTGTA
Source organism: Pseudomonadota bacterium (assembly GCA_015222725.1). Lineage (GTDB taxonomy): Bacteria > Pseudomonadota > Gammaproteobacteria > Pseudomonadales > Halieaceae > JBALVT01. The sequence goes on from JADFVW010000180.1 coordinate 24,435, forward strand.
GCTTCTGCGTCGCTGCGGCGTGACTTGTTCAGAAATTCCAGCCAGGCCTCGCCGGATAGGGCGGCAATATCATGGCGCGGAAAAATGCGCAGCGCCACCGCTTTTAGCAGGGCATTGGTGTCGCTGGCGGCCGCCTGTTTTTCTACCGGGTTCGCCGCGCCCAGTTGCGCGTGGATGCTTACAAGTTGCTGTAGGGCGAGGCGACGGTAGGCGTTGGCACGATAGCGTTTGAGCAGATAGTAGGCCAGAACTGCAATTGCCAGTACCGCCAGGGCGATGAGTACCCACCAACCGGGCGCAAGGGGCCACCAGCTTATCGCGCCGGGGTCGCGCAGGGGGTGTAGCGCAGCGAGTGGGTCCTGTGGGTTCACCGTCTTGAATTCCCATAGTATTGCTGCAAAATCTGGAAAGGAGCTTCACTGGTCGAGGCCTGTAGCAGGGGGATTCCCAGTCGTTGCAGGTTTGCAGACAGTGCCTCCTGCCGCTGTATAAAGTGTGCGTGGTATTCCTTTCTCAGGGTTCGGTTTGAAGTTTGTAATTCGCTGCGCTGCTCGCCATTGGTAACGGCGTAGAAACCGGAGCGGGGCAACTCGCGCTCCAGCGGATCGCTGCAGTCCAGTGCCGCAATTTCGGTGTGCTGGGCCAGTTGAAACAAATATTCCTGGGCGCGCTCATCATTTGCACCGTGAAAATCACTGATCAGAAA
>JADFVW010000181.1 GCA_015222725.1 Pseudomonadota bacterium
GCATTCGCGAACGGACTTGCCGTTGTCCCATGTCTCTACCGCGGCGAGCATTTCCAGGTTGGTTTCTATGCGGTCGGCAATTTTCAGCATCATCATACTGCGCTCTGTGACCGAGGAGGAGCCCCAGGTTTCAAAAGCTTTTTCACCGGCGTCTATAGCGGCCTCAATATCCTCAGCCGTAGAGCGCGGCATTTCACACATCACCTGTCCGTCAACTGGCGATGTATTTTCGAAATACTGCCCCTTGACCGGAGCTACAAACTCACCACCAATAAAATTCTCGTATCTGTTCTTAAACGTCGGTTTTTCAAAAGCCATTAGTCTTCTCCAAGGTTAACTAGCAAGGCAAAAGCCGGGTGACAACATTATCTGGGCCACTCATCTTCGATCACTATGAGGATGCAATTATGGTGCCAAAAATATTTCTGCCCGGTTATCGACAATCAGGCATGTTTTCAAGCGGGGTGGGGAGGATAGACGATCAATCCTGCGACTTTGTTTCAGAAATGCGACAGACACTGTCGGCATTTGACACACCGGCTTCGGTTTAACCCGTCTAGGAGCGGGGAAACAGGGGTGCTTCAAAAATATTGCCGTTATTGTCCCGCCCCCACAGAGACATAGAACCGGTCGCATGCACATCCAGGGTAAACACAGGATCCTCCGAGATGGGCTCAAAGGGCTTGATTGTGCCCAGCTCAGCGCCGTCCTGGTCAACAATAACCAACTGTTCCAGATAGAACGCAGGAATACCATCGGCCAGGCCGGTATCCATGGGGTGATTTATTTGAAATTTCAGGCGCGACATATTATGCCCACGCAACCAGTTCTTACCACTTATCTGCCCCACCCTGGAGGCCCAGTCAGCGTTGCCGCTGGCCATGCTGGGGGCGGTACAGCCGCCACCGGAGGCATCTATCCACGCGCCATTCATATGCCATAGACCATCGCTGGTGTGAACCAGCGCGCGCACCGGTGTTGCCTGCTGAATCTTAAAGCGAAAGCCGAGCTTCGCCAGGGTTCTGGTAGGGTAGAATTCCAGGATTTTTGAAATAGGGTTGAAATCTGCCACCAGTATTATCTTGTCGACATCGGACAGGGCACTGGCGTCGACCATAACGGGCACCGACATGGGGTTTTCAGCTGAGGTGGGGGCCATCACGATAACACGGTCATCGAACACCACGCGCGCTCCGGGAATATGTACGTTGTACATAATATTCCAGGCCGAGGAGCCGAGTGGATCGTCAATTGGCGCATTCTCGGTAAGCAAGCCGCCCGGTCGTTCGCTACTTTGCACATTGGCAACCACCAAGAACAGCATCGCGACAAGTGCCTTCATGCGGGAGAGGATTCCCTGCTGGCTGGCTTGTTCGTCCTATACATCGCGAAGACTGCTCTCCATGCCATTAGTCGTCGGCGACAGTGACCGTATCTAACCATGCACTGATTGTCCACAGCGCCTCCTGGCTGAGAAATTCACCCATCGCCGGCATATAGGTCATGCCATTGCGCACAGACCCCTCTGTCGCACGGTAGATAAACCACTCATCACTTTCCGCACTGGTACCCAGCTCACGCAAGTCGGGCGCAACACCACCCGATACGCCGCCCAGGCCGTGGCAGCGAGCACAATTCTGGGAGTAGGCACCCTTTCCTATTGCAATCGCGTCCGTATTGCCGCGATAGGGGCTGACGTCAAGCCTCTCCTCACCCAGCTGCTCCAGTTTGTCGGTATTTACGGCCTGCGGGGTCACATCGCCGTGACTCCATGCCAGGTTCACTCCCAGTGCCAGTGTAAGGCCTGCCACTGTCAAATATAGTTTTGTTCGCATTCTCTTTTTTCCTATGGGCGGGACAATCCGCGTGAATTTATCACGTGATTGCCCGACTAAAGATTAGGTTAAATTACTTGCTGAGTTTGAAGACCCACAACGAACCACCCTGGTTCAGATGCTTGACGTATTTTGCAACATCACCACCCCACAGTGGCACCGCACCACCCCAGCCTGATAATACGGCCACGTACTGCTCGCCACCGGACTCCCAGGTTACCGGGCTGCTGACAATGCCCGAGCCAGTCTGGAACTGCCACAGCACTTCGCCGGTGCTATCGTCCAGGGCCATAAGGTAACCCTCAGGATTGCCGGTAAACACCAGATTTCCAGCGGTTGCCAACACACCACCCCACAGGGGCGCCGGGTTCTCATGTTCCCACTTGATCTTGCCCGTGGTTGGGTCAATGGCGCGCAGTACCCCTATGTGGTCATCGTACAACGGGCTGATGGTAAAACCGGCACCCATATACGCTGCACCTTTTTTATAGGTGATAGGTTCATTCCAGATATCCATGCCCCACTCGTTGGAGGGTACATAGAACATTTTCGACGATTGGCTGTAAGCCATGGGCATCCAGTTTTTGCCGCCCAGAAACGAAGGTGCCGCAAAGACGTGTTCACCTTTCATGCCATCGTCACTATCGGCCGGATTGCGGGGACGATTATCTGTCTCGATAGGGCGCCCGGTTTTGAGGTCAATACCGCTGGCCCAGGTTACTTTGGACACGAAAGGGTTCGCCGAAATAAGATTGCCATTTTCGCGATTAAGCACATAGAAAAAACCATTACGGTCCGCTTTTGCCGCCGCTTTGATGGTTTTGCCATTCTTCTTCATATCGAAGGGCACTAACTCATTAACACCATCAAAATCCCATGCTTCATTGGGTGTGCTCTGATAATGCCAGACAATTTTTCCCGTTTCCGGATTAATGGCCACGGTTGACGCGGAGAACAGGTTATCACCCGGACGGGTATGCCAATTCCAGGGAGCGGGGTTACCCGTGCCAAAAAATATCAGGTTAACATCGGGGTCATAGGTGCCACCCAGCCAGGTTGCCGCGCCGCCGTATTTCCAGGTCTCCCCGGGCCATGTGGCATTGAGTGTTCCGGAAATACCGTTCTCTTTGCCGTTCAAGTAGCCCATGTGGCCCTCTACGGTGGGGCGACTCCAGATCAACTTACCTGTTTTCGCATCCCGGGCCTCAACCTTACCAACCGCGCCGAATTCACCGCCAGAAATACCCGTCACAACCATGCCCTTCACAATCAGGGGTGCTGCTGTAGCAGAGTAACCCGCCTTGTAGTCACCCACTTTCTGGGACCACACGACCTTCCCCGTTTCCTGAGACAGGGCGACAATTTTTGCATCCAGAGTCGCAAACAAGACGAGGTCACCGTAAAGCGCAGCACCCCGGTTTACCACATCACAGCAAGGCATAATGCCATCTGGGAGGCGATGATCGTACTGCCATATCTCGGCACCGGTTTTTTCATCAACGGCCCACATCCGCGAGTAGGAGCCGGTAATAAATATTTTGCCGTCATAGACTAGCGGCTGGGACTCCTGGCCGCGCTGCTTCTCTCCGCCCAGGGAGAAAGCCCAGGCGGGAACCAGCTTGGCGACCGTCTTCTTGTTGATCTTGGTCAGGGGGCTGAACCGCTGAGCCCTGGGGCCCATACCGTAGTGCAGTACGTCCCCGGTGCTGGCCTGATCGTTTTCTATCTGCTTAGTGGTAACCCCGGCTATTGCAACGGGGGCACCCATCGCACCGGCGAGGCCCAGCGCCAGCAAAAACTTCCCGGCACCGGGTTTGTTTGTTATCGATACTGGAATAGATTCCTTTTTTATTAATTTCATAGCAGCTCACTGCTCCTGTTGGGTTTTGTGTATATATCAACGGGTCTTGCCAAAACACTTTCATATTTTGAAAAAACCAAGCTTGTGGGTACTACAAAGCAAGAAACGAGCCACTGTTGGAAATACGCCGCAGATCACTACATCATGCGAATGATGCTGCCAGGCAGCTGTTTTCGCCTCATACTTAAGCCTAGCTTGATTCACATACAACACAAGTTGTATCGCAAATGGGACAGTCTGTACGGTGAAGAGTATGTTATGTTTCCGCATGACTTTACCGGAACAGGAAGCGTCAGTATGTCTGTCCAAAGTAACCCGGGGAACCGTAAACAAACGCCACTCTTGCGAGGTTCGCACATACTCCTGGGACTGCTCGTTTTACTGTCCCTGCAAACCCTGGCCCAGAACAAATACGATGTGGACTACAGCCACTCTCGCATACTGTTCAACATAGGCCACAACGGCTTTACACAAATGCCCGGAATGTTCAGGGGTTTCGAGGTAACGCTGGACTTCGATGGACAGGACATCGCCACCGCCAAACTTATTGTCCGCATCGATGCCTCCAGCGTTGATATGTTCCACGACAAATTGAACGGGGACCTACGGGGCAACCATTTTTTCAACACTGAGAAATTTCCCGATATTATTTTCACCAGCCGGGAAATCCAGATGCTTGATCAGGACCGGGCACGGGTAGAGGGTAACCTGGAATTGTTGGGCGTTACACAAGCCCTGAGCTTTGATCTCACCCTCAACAAAAAATCCCCCAGCCCCAGGAGCGGTCGACTAACACTGGGGTTCTCAGCCGAGGGCGAACTCTCCCGGGGAGGCCACGGCATGACCTATGGCAGCCCGTTTATTTCCGACCGCGTACATTTTCAGGTTGTGGCCGAACTTGTGCGTCGGGACAAATAAAAAACGGCCGGGGGACCATGGCTCGCCCGCAGGATGCTTAATCGTGGGTAGCGGTGACCGCTCCGGATTCAAACAGGGCCTCTTCATAGTGGGGAAATAGATGCGCCACGGAGCGCTGGAATTCATTCTTGCCCTCAGACAGGGTTTGAAATCTGGCGGGGCGTTCCTCGGCCAACACCTCGGCCATATCCGCTCCCTCTCGCGCGCACTGCTGCAAGGTTGCTACCAGCCAGCTGAGATAGTCCCGGGTATCAAAGATAGCTTTGCGACCGTCGTCAACAGACCCATGGC
>JADFVW010000182.1 GCA_015222725.1 Pseudomonadota bacterium
CTTCACCATGAATGTTACCAACGAGCAACCCGAACCGCCTGGCTATAAAGTCAAATCCATTGCGACTGCAAAATTGGCGCTTTCCCGGAAGCCAAAAGACCGTGCCGAGTATCAGTGGCGTATATCCACTCCGATTACTACCTTGCTGCTCGCGCTGCTCGCGGTTCCCCTTAGCCGCAGCAGGCCACGACAGGGGCGTTTCGCCAGGCTATTGTTTGCGCTTGTCATCTATGCGGCATACTACAATTTGATGGGCGTAAGCGAAACCTGGGTAAAGCAACAGGTAATCACCAACATCTGGTGGGTGCCACTCCTCCTGGCCCTGGTGGTGATCCTCTCCTACACACCCTGGCACCACCTGAGGTTGGTACTGGCGATACGCAAAAATGACTAAAATTGACCGCTATTTGACCACCAGCTTCCTGGAAGGGTGCGTACCCGTACTGCTACTTTTGTTGTCTCTGTTCAGTTTTCTGTCTCTGTCTGAAGAACTCGAGGATATTGGGGAGGGTGCCTATGAGCTGGTGGATGCATTACTCGTGGTTGTGTACACAACGCCGGCATTGGTGGTCGACTTACTGCCGGTAACCGCTTTATTGGGTGGTCTGTTGGGTTTGGGGGCGCTGGCCAATAACCAGGAGTTAATCTCAATGCGCGCCGCTGCAATAACACCTGTGCGTATTGCATTTCCCATTATAAAACTGTCCGTGGTCCTTATAGCGGCGGTCATTTTACTGCAAAGCGTGGTGATTCCCCGGGTTGAATACAAGGCCTCCCAGCTCAGAGCTAAAACCTTTATAGATCCCAGCCTGGCAAGTCTGGAAGAAGAGATAGGGGTGGGTGTCGATAGCGAGTTCTGGACGCGGAACAAGGGATATTTTATCCGCATCGGCCTTGTTCAACCCAACCGAACCCTGGCCGGGGTGGAGATCTATCAGTTTGATGATCTGGGTAACCTGGTAAAGGCATTGCAAACACCCGTGGCAGAGCTGCTGCAAGACAATACCTGGTTGTTGCACGAGGTACGCGAAACGCAACTCGGTAACACAAAGGCCCAATCAGAGTTTAAAGATACGCTGCTGTGGGATGCGTTGTTAAGTGAAGAACAGACCCGCACCTTGATAACGCCCGCCAGTTCGCTGGCTCCAGCTGATTTGTGGCGGTTTATTGCGCGCCTGGAAGAAAACAATATGAACTCTGAATCCTCCCGGGTAATGTTCTGGAGACAGATGAGTATTCCACTGGGATTACTGGGTATGGCCCTGCTGTCGCTACCGTTTTTGTTGGGTTCGACACGCAGTGTCCCGGTGGGGCAACGGGTAGCGTTGGGTGGTTTGATCGGAATCACCTACTACCTGGTGCAGCAAATCAGCGGTCACCTGGCAGGTATACTTCACTGGAATGTTGCACTGACTGTTATGGCCCCGGGACTGCTTATATTGGGCGTCGCGATAATATTGCTCAAGCGCGCGAATTAGTGCCTGTTAACAGGCCTCAACCAGTTCCTCTTCCCTGGTGTCGACCGCTGTTTCAGCGCTTTCTTCGGACACTGCATCGGGGGCTTCCGACTGCGCGGCCCGAGCCGCGCGTGCCCACTCGAGAAAGCGGTGAATGCCGTTGATGGTGTGCTCGGTGCGCAGGGAATGCACGGTATCCCAGGCGTGCTCTGCACCGGCCATCTCCACATAGACCACCGGGCCGAGGGATGTCTCGCGCAATTTCTGGCTGAAAACCCGCCCTTCGTTTATCACGGCCAGGCTGTCATGGGTGCCGTGTAGCACCATGAATGGCGGTAACTCCGGGTGGATCTGCGCGATGGGGGAGGCCAGCTCCCACAACTCGGGATTTTCCTCCGCCGTTTCATGCATCACTTTCCCACCCAGGAAACGCTGGTAAATGTGGCGATTGGGGTGCTGGTTGTAGCGCACCAGGAAATCGTACACGCCGTAAAATGGGATACAGGCCTGTATCGAGGTGTCCGTGTCCGGGTGGTTGGGCTGCAACTCGGGTCGGTTGGCGGTAAGCCCCATCAACGCGGTCAGGTGGCCACCGGCCGAGCCGCCGGTGACGGCGACAAAGTCCGGGTTCATGCCGTACTCCCGGCCGTTTTCCCGTATCCAGCACAGGGCCGATTTACAGTCATGCAAGTGAGTGGGGAAGCCCACACTGGGACTAAGGCGGTAATTGGCCGCCACACAAATCCAGCCCCTGCTGGCCAGCTCGTACATCAGGGGCAGCGCCTGACTGCCCTTGTCACCTATCATCCAGGCTCCGCCGTGAATCTGCAGAAGCACAGGGCAGCCCTCTTCTGGTATGACTCTGGGCCGGTAGATATCGAGTTGCTGGCGCACGCCGGTCGGGCCGTAAGGGATGTGCCGTATAACCTCCACTTCCGGGCGTCGCATGGATATAGGGTTGCTCCAGTCCTTGAAAGTGACGTCCTGGCGCATGGTGGTTTGGATGGGCAGGGGAATCTGGCTCCGGTAGTTATGGCCCAGCCCACGGGACAGGGCGTCTTCCACTATAGATTCGGCCTTGGTGCTCATCCAGATACTCCACACCAGCCCCGCCCAGGTCACCACCAGAACAAACATGGCAAAGCTGCCCAGACCGGAATCCAGGGCGCCACCCAGGGATAACAGCCAGGCGATAAAGGCTTGCAGGGGCAGCCAGATCCAGGC
>JADFVW010000183.1 GCA_015222725.1 Pseudomonadota bacterium
AATGAGCCCCGATATCGGGCAAGCAGGCCTGCTTATTGTCGTCGGTATTGTCGCGGGATTTCTCAACGTACTCGCCGGTGGCGGCTCTCTGCTCACGGTTCCTGTAATGGTATTTATGGGTATGCCCGGCCCGGGGGCCAATGGCACTAACCGCATAGCCATACTCGCCCAGAACCTCAGTGCCATCACGGCCTTTTTCAACAAGGGATTCAGTGACTTTAAATTAAGTTTGTCCCTGGCCGCCTGCGCTGTACCCGGGGCGATAGTGGGTGCACTTCTGGGCGTGCAGCTACATGGCATCTGGTTTAACCGCATTCTTGCCCTGATTATGATTGGCGTCATGCTCGTCATGTACTTCGACAAAGGCGCAGCTGCTAAGAGCCACAACGGTGAGCCCAGTCGAACCCAGCTAATTCGCGGCCACATCCTGATGGTGGGCGTTGGCTTCTGGGGGGGCTTCATCCAGATAGGGGTCGGCTTTATTATCATGCCGGTACTGAACCGCGTCATGGGCCTGGACCTGGTGCGCACCAACATGCACAAGGTCTTCATTATTGCCGTCTATACTGTCGCCGCACTGGCGGTGTTCGCCTCCCAGGTGCCTGTCCTGTGGGCAGCGGGCGCAGCTCTGGCCATCGGCACCTCAATAGGCGGCTACATGGGCGCTCACTTCAGCGTCAAGAAAGGAGAAAAGCTTATTCGCCGGGTACTCACCCTCGTGCTCATTATTTTCATTATCAAGCTGTTGTTATTTCCATGATTGAAGTACGTCACCTGACCCGCCGCTACGGCAAGAATACCGCCGTGGGAAATGTATCATTCAACATAGGCCGCAACGAGGTTGTCGGCCTGCTGGGGCACAATGGTGCAGGTAAAACCACCATTATGAAGATGCTCAGTGGCTACCTGGAACCGACAGCTGGCAGCATTCACATAGGCGGTATTGACCTGGCGACCGACCCCCAGCCGATACAACAGCAGTTAGGCTACCTGCCGGAAAACCTGCCCATCTACCCTGAAATGATGGTGGCCGACTACCTCGAGTACGCGGCGACCCTGAAACGAATTCCGCCCAAAGACAGGCTACTGGCGGTCAGGAACGTGGTGCTGGCAACTAACCTGGAACAGCGAATCCTGGACCCCATAGATACCCTCTCGCGCGGTATGCGCCAACGGCTGGGTGTAGCCCAGGCCCTTCTGGGCAAACCGCGTTTACTCATTCTGGATGAGCCCACAAATGGCCTGGACCCGGAACAAACAGACCACATGCGCAAGTTAATCAAACAGTTGGCGCGCAGGGCGACCGTTATTTTGTCCACTCATATCATGCAGGAAGTCGATGCCGTCTGCGACCGGGTTTTAATATTAAGCAATGGCAAGCTGGTACTGGACGAGACGCTGCAAGACCTGTGCTGCACCCGTACCTTGTTACTGCGAGTTTGCGACAGCAATCCCTCTCTCGCATCCTATCTGCGCCGCCTGCCCCAGGTGTCAAAAGTAAGCAGCGAAGCCAGCGGTCCGAACCAGATGTCCCATACCCTGAGCCTACACGAGAATGCCAACGCCGATACTGCAGCCAATAATATCGCCAGGTGCGTGGCAGAAGCCGGCGCCAGGCTGTATGAACTGCAACCCCTGGAGCGCGACCTGGAATCGGTTTTCAGACAGGCCAGCACGCTGGGACAAAACGCCAGCGAGGGGGAGGCAAATGTCTGATCGGGGCATAGCACGGCGCGTCGCCAAAAAGGAAATTCGATTATTTTTTTCCTCGCCCGTGGCATGGTTGTTTCTGGTCAGCTTCGTCGGGGCCAGCCTCTTCGTATTTTTCTGGGTAGAGTCTTTCTTCGCCCGCAATATCGCCGATGTAAGACCCTTGTTCGAATGGATGCCCAGACTGCTGATCTTTCTCAGCGCCGCAATTACCATGCGAATGTGGAGCGAAGAGCGCAGGACGGGCACTCTGGAGCATGTGCTCACCCAGCCCGTTGCCCTGTGGCATTTTGTACTGGGAAAATTCCGCGCCTGCTTTTTCCTTCTGCTGTTGGCACTGTTTTCCACCCTGCCGCTGCCGATAACCGTCGCGCTTATCGCCGACCTGGACTGGGGGCCGGTCGCCGCAGCCTATCTCGCGACAACTTTGCTCGGTGGCGCCTATATAAGCATAGGCCTGTATGTCTCGGCCAGGACGGACAATTCCATAGTCAGCCTGATAGGAACCGTCGCCCTGTGTGGCTTCGTCTATTTACTGGGCAGCTCCACCGTAGCGGGTTTCTTTGACAGCAACATGGCGGAAAGCCTGCGATTACTGGGCAGTGGCTCGCGCTTTGACAGCATTACCCGGGGCGTACTTGATATCAGGGACCTGGTCTACTACCTGAGTGTCATTGCTATTTTTCTCACACTGAATGTGTCAGCCCTGGAAAAAGAGCGATGGGCGCGGGGCGCGGCCATAAAGCGGCATATGCAGTGGCGCTTTCTTATACTGTTGTTGATTGGCAATATCCTGTTAACCAACGTCTGGTTAAATCGCATCACGAATTTGCGCATCGATTTGACCGAGGGACAGCTTTACTCCATCTCGGAACCGACCCATGAATTCCTGGAAAAGCTGGAGGAACCTCTGCTGATTCGGGGTTATTTCAGTGCAAAAACCCACCCATTGCTGTCTCCGCTTGTTCCCCAACTGCGGGACCTGATTCGGGAATACGCTGTCGCAGGAGGGGGTAAGGTTCGCGTTGAGTTCCTGGACCCGGCAGACGAGCCGGAAATGGAAAAGGAGGCCAATGACTTATACGGCATACAGGCGACTCCCTTCCAGATTGCCGACCGCTACCAATCCGCCTTTATGAGCTCCTATTTCAATATCCTGGTGAAGTACGGCGACAAATTTGAAACTCTGGGTTTTACCGATCTCATCGAGGCTAAAACGGGCAGCAACGCCCAGGCTGAAGTCCTGCTGCGCAACCCCGAATTTGATATCACCCGGGCGATCAAAAATGTCCTGTACAGCTATCAAGTTGCCGGAGACGTGTTTGACGGTATCGACGAACAGGTGGAGTTGATTGCCTATGTCTCTGCTGACGAGTTGCTTCCGGAGCGTTTGCTGAATTACAAAAATACCATCCGCAGCCAGTTAAATGACCTGGAACTGGAGTCCCAGGGAAAGTTTACTGTTCGCTTTATCGAGCCGGAAGAAAGAGGCGGAGTCGTTGCAGAGCAGATCGCCCAGCAATGGGGGTTCAAGCCCATGGTCACCGCTCTGGATTCGGACCGTGAATTTTTCTTTTACCTGACGCTGGCCGACACCAGGCAGGTAGTGCAGCTGCCAACTGACCAGTTCAATGAGGATCATTTTGAGGCACAGCTTGAAGCGGGGCTGAAGCGCTTCGCCAGCGGTTTTACCAAAACAGTGTCGCTGCTGGTTCCGAAGGTGAACGAGAAGATGGCCACGCACCACCTGGGCGGACCCACCTTCATCAACCTGGAGCGCCTGATTACCCAGGACTACAGCATACGCATGGAAGACCTCGCCGACGGCCGCGTCAGCCCCGAAGCCGATGTCCTTGCGGTGGTAGCACCCCACCGCCTGACCCGGCAGCAGATATTCGCCATCGACCAGTTTCTGATGCGTGGCGGCACCCTGGTGCTGGTAAGCTCCCCCTATTCAGTTGAACTGGCCTACGGGCAAATGCGCCTGCAGGAATGGGACAGTGGCCTGGGAGATTGGCTGGGCCACCACGGCATTGAGATCGGCAAATCACTGATACTGGATGAGCAGAACGCCCCCTTTCCCTCTCCGGTTATACGCACTTCCGGGAACTATGAATTCCAGAATGTGCAACTGATTGACTACCCCTATTTTATCGACCTGCGCTCCCCGGGCCTGGCAGCGGGGCACCCCGTAACCAGTAGCCTGCCCCAGTTAACCATGGCCTGGGCGTCGCCGCTTAAGGTGGACAAAACCCGGGGCAGAAAGGTCACAACATTACTTCGCAGCTCAGCCAAATCCTGGCTATCCAGAAGCACAGAAATAATGCCCGAGCTCGATGAGCAAGGCGAACTCAATTTCGATAGTGGAGAACTAAAACACCCGATTGACGTGGGCGTGGTGGTACAGGGGCGCTTTGAATCCTGGTTCGTGGGCAAACCCTACCCGCTGACCAGCAGCGAGGAATCAAGCGGCCCGAGCATCAATACAATTGTTGAGCACTCACCTAATTCCGCCCGGATAATTCTCTATGCGTCCAATGATTTTCTCGATGACCAGATTCTGAAGGTCGTGGTAACTGGGGCCGGGACTCAGTACATAGGGCCACTGGAACTGTTTATGAACACCCTGGACTGGGCGGTGCGAGACGACGCCTTGTTAAAAATCCGCTCGGGAGGAAGTTTCAATCGCACACTTCCCTCCATGGAGCGCAAAGCCCAGAAAGTCATTGAGAACCTCAACTACGCAGCAAGTTTTCTCTTTCTGCTGCTGTTGGCGGCCATTCACCGGGTACGGAAGATACTGCGCAGGCGGCACTATGCCAAGGCTCTCTGTGCAAGTGGGTCCGCATGAAACCGCTGATAAACGCCCTGGGCGTAATCTTTCTCATTCAAAGTGCCATGGTCGCCAGCTTGTACTGGCCCGACGCCGGCTTGATGGAAGTGCTCAAGTCCGAACAGCTGGTGCCGTTCGATCCCTATTTAGTGGACGAAATTCACATCGGTGATGAGCGGGGTAGCGAGGCCGTTTTGCTAAAGGCCGGGGATCACTGGATTTTGCCAGATCTGACAGGCCTGGCCGTTGGGCCCGACCTCATAGAGAAGCTCCTGCAGGGCGTCATTCACGCCAAAACCAACTGGCCGGTGGCCAGCTCGGTGGCCGCCCGCCAGCGCTTCCAGCTCACCGACTACAATTTCCAGCGACGCCTGACCTTGATCGGCAATGGCGAGTTACTGGGTACCGTCTACCTGGGCAGCTCTCCCGGCTTCAGAAAAGTCCAGGCCAGAAACAGCACGCAGGATGCCATTTACACAATTTCCTATAACAGTTTCGATGCCTCCGCCATAGACAGTGACTGGCTGGACAAGCGCATTCTGCAAATCTCCGCACCTCTGTCTATATCCAGCGACGGCTACAGCCTGCACAAGCAGGCGGACCAGTGGCTCACAGGCAGTGGCCTGGCACCCGATAAGCGCGAACTGGATGCACTACTGCTGGCCCTGGCCAATCTGCAAATCGAGGGCGTGGCGGTTGAGGATATGCAGCGAACATTATCGATAGCCGTGCCAGACATACAGCTGAGCGTTAAGACCGAGGGGGGTGACACCAGTTATGAGCTGTTCACCATCGGGGAGCAGCATTATATACACTGCAGTGACCACTCACTGTTCTTCACCATGAGCGGCTATGGCTTCGACCGGTTTGCCACACTGGATGTGCGGCGCCTGGGGGGAGAGGAGTAAGCCCGGCTCCGTTTAAAAATCACTCCACTTGAAGAGTGGTGGTCGACAGATCATATTCCAGCAACGGGAAATACTGTTCGGCTAAAACCAGAATCAGGGCCAAAACCAGCAAGGCAGTAATGACCTTGTTCAAGGTCGCTCGCGTCTCCTCCACGATAGATTCGCCGGACCGAACACTCTCAATTCGCTTGAGGCCACTGGGCGTCACTTCAAAGATCCAGGAAAACAGCAACACAACCGGAAAACCAAAGATACCGACGATTAGCAGCACCGGCATAATCCACCCGGGCAAACCCAGTATCGGCGCAACAATTCTGGCCAGTTGCAAGACCAGCCAGCCTACAACACAGTAAGCAATGGCCACCCGGAACATGTGACGACGATGAAGCTGTTGAATCAGAGACATTAAACGCGTTGTTTTCGACCCGAGGGCCCAGAACACCTCCACCTGACTTACCTAGTTACAGCGTAGTCACAAATTGCACTATTCGCCAGTTTAACTGCTAGAATTTAGCTCCATCCATTGCCGGTGAAGCCTATGCTTGAAACTAACTGGGAAAACCTGAAGCTCGATCAAACTGGTCGCGTGCTCACGGTGACTTTCAACTCCGGTAACAAGGTGAACAGCCTGAACACGGCCCTGATGCGTGAACTCACCCAGTTGGCTTATCAACTGCAGGATGACAGCCATCTCAACGCCATCATTCTGGCCGGTCAGGAAACCATATTCTCCGGGGGCATGGACCTGAAAGACCCCGAGTTGGTCAGCGCAAAAAACCTGACATTGGCAGAACAGCGTAAACTCGTTCAAGTAGGTCCCAAAATGTGTGCCGCCTGGGAAACCCTGGAGCCAGTGACGATTGTCGCCATAGAGGGCTGGTGTATTGGTGGAGGTATGGCCCTGGCCAGCGCCTGTGACTGGCGGGTAGCGGCGCAGGACGCGTCACTGTACGTACCCGAATTGAAACTTGGCATGAATATGAGCTGGCAGAGTGTACCCCGCTTCGTCAACCTGATCGGACCCGCAAAAACCAAGCAACTGTTACTGCTGGCGGAGCCACTGGATGCTCCCACCGCTGAAAAGTGGGGGCTGGTCGACTACCTAACTGGCAGAGGCGAGGCTCTGAACAAAGCTAAAGAGCTTGCACAGCAACTGACTGGCATACCCCCCATTCCCTTGCGTATGGCAAAGAAGGCGATTAATGTCAGTGCCAATGCACTCAATGATGCCACCAGCTTTATGGACATTGACCAGTTTATGCTCACCCAGGGTACCGAAGACGCACTGGAGGGGGCCGTGGCGTTCTTTGAGAAACGACCACCAGCTTTTAAGGGAAACTAGCAGCAAAGAGGAACCGACCATGACGAATCTAAGCAGAATGAGTGCAATAGCATTACTCGCCTTCCCCCTGATCGCCTGCGGCCCGGCAGAAGACCCAACAGGTGTCATTCCCCAGGGACACCTGGACGCAATGGATAAAGCCAAGGACGTCGAAAATGTATTGCAGGACGCCCAGAAAAAGCAGATGGAAGGCATCGATAAAGACGAGTGAAGTTTTTCAGCCCCGCCTGAGGTTGCGGTACTGTTTAGGCGCCACGCCAATTATTTTTTTAAACAGGCGGGAAAAATAATAGCTGTCCTCATAACCCAGGGTGCGGCTGACATCCTTGATACTGATACCGGAAATATCCAACAGGTAGCAGGCGCGCTCCATTTTCAGGTGTAGAAAATGCTGGATGGGAGAGTGCCCTGTCAGGGCTTTGTATTTGTTGGAAAAGTGATACCTGGAAAGGTTCGCATACCGGGCAAGGGTGGCCAGATCTAATTGACCGTGCAGTTTTTCTTCCATCAGTGCATGAATGCCATCCAGATCCATTTTGTGTTGCGCTTTGGCCTGTACCGCCGGCGCCACGGCTGATAAATACGTCAACATCTGCCTGAGCAGATTGGACGCGTGCACGAAGGAACGCCGGTTATAGCCGGTTTTTCTCGTTTCGATGAGCGTTTCGAAATCGGCAATCAAGCGAGAGTGTGTGCCAACCGACAGCACCGGTGCAAACTCCTTGCCACCGCGCACTGCCCCGAGAAGTTTTCCCGCCAGTTCTCCCTCGAAGTGCACCCAGTAGATGGTCCAGGGATCCAGCGCATCCGCGTGATAAGAATGGTGACTGCCCCTGGGCAGGAGAAGCGCATCGCCGGCACCCACATCCAGACTTTGAGAGCCCAGCTCCAGCGTGCCCCGCCCCGCCGTGCAAAACATAAGCAGATTGTCGTGATGTTCCGGGCGACTCATACGGTGCCCGCTGGCCCTGGGGTAGTAACCAAAGGCGGTGGGGTAACACTGCTTTGCGAATTCATTCCGAGCCAGGTATTCACGCACAAATTCCGGTACGATGATACGCATTCCATCAGATGTTAATGGCCACTGTGACAGCTCAACAGTCATAAGTTTATGTTTTTACTCATTATTAAAGTTATTAATAACTTCATGATCATATATTGATCAGCAATATAATCCATCAATACCGCAATTAAATCAATTTTTTATAGGCCCGATGTCATGCTACTGTTCGCCACCGACTTATAACAAACAACACCAGCAATCAGGAGGTGCCGCCATGGCCCAGGAAGCGATAAACCAAAACACCGAAGACGCGCAGACAATTGCCGCACTGGTAGCGCGCGCCCATGCCGCCCAGGCACAAATTGCAGCCTACAGTCAGGAACAGGTCAACGAACTGATCAAAGCCATGGTATGGTCATGCGCCCAGCCCGGGGTCGCAGAAGTACTCGCACAGCACACCGTCGATGAGACTCAACTGGGCGACTACAACGGCAAGTTCCTGAAAATTTCAGTCAAGACCCGCGCCGCCCTGATGGATATTCTCCCCGACCGATCTGTCGGTGTCATCGAAGAAGACACCGAGCGCAATATTATCAAGATTGCCAAGCCCGTCGGCGTTATTGGAGCCCTGTCACCCTCGACCAACCCCGAGGCAACACCGGTTATCAAGGCGATCAACGCCGTGAAGGGGCGCAATGCCATTATTGTCGCCCCCCACCCCCGGGCCAAAATTACCAACAAGGAAATTATCGACCGCATGCGCGCCGCCCTGAAAAAAATGGGCGCCCCCGAAGACCTGGTCATCGGTATCGATACACCGTCTCTGGGCACAACCAATGAACTGATGAAGCAGTGCGATTTTATTCTCGCCACCGGTGGCCCCGCCATGGTCAAGGCGGCCTACTCCAGCGGTACACCGGCACTGGGCGTGGGCGCGGGCAACGCGGTTATTACCGTGGACGAATCTGCAGACCTGGGTGAAGCGGCAGAAAAAATTCGCATCTCCAAAACACTGGACCTGGCTGCCTCCTGCTCTTCCGATAACTCGGTGATAGCAGTGGAGGCGATTTACGACCAACTACTGGAAAAATTAATCGCCCAGGGCGGTTATGTTGTGCAGCCCGGTGACTACGAGAAAATTGCCGCCGTATTGTGGGAAGACGGCCACCTCAACCCCAAGGCTGTGGTGCAAAAGCCGCAGGTTCTGTGCCATATGGCGGGCGTAGAAATTCCCGAGGACCGGCTGTTCATCATCATTCCAGAAACCGGTGTCGGCCCCGAGCACCCCTACTCCGGCGAGAAAATGTCGGTGATCATGGCCTTCTATAAAGTAAAAGATATTGACGAGGCCATCGCGCTGACCAATGACATTCAGGCCTATCAGGGAATGGGTCACTCCTGTGGCATCTACTCCTACAACGATGACAATATTCTCAAGCTGGGTATGGGTACAAAAACCTCCCGGGTTATGGTCAACCAACCACAGGCCGCCTCCAATAGTGGCAACTTGTGGAACGGTATGCGCCAGACTTTTTCTCTGGGCTGCGGAACCTGGGGTGGCAATTCCACCAACGAGAACATCAACTGGAAACACCTGGTAAACATTACCTGGATATCCAAGCCCCTCGCCACGCCCAAAACCCTGCCGACAGATGAAGTGCTGTTTGGTGATGTCATAGAGATCCTGAAGTAATCGTGGATTTTTATCTAAATGAAGAGCAGCTGGCCTTTCAGGAGGCTGCTCGCGATTTTGCCCTGGGGGAACTGGCGCCACAGGCCCAGGAGTGGGACGAGAAGAAGATATTTCCCAGGGAGACGCTTGCCGCTGCGGGTGCGCTGGGGTTTTGCGGTATGTATAGCCCCGAGGATTGTGGCGGACTGGGGCTGTCCCGGCTGGACTCTGCCATTATCCTGGAAGAGCTTGCCGCAGGCTGCACATCCACCGCCGCCTATATCTCGATTCATAATATGGCCACATGGATGCTGTGCACCTGGGGCAGCGAAGCCATAAAAAATGACTGGGCCGAGGCACTCACCAGCGGCCAGAAGCTAAGCTCCTATTGCCTGACCGAAGCGGGAGCGGGTTCCGATGCAGGAAACCTGCGCACCAGTGCCAGGCGCGAGAGCGACTGCTACGTACTGAACGGCTCGAAGATGTTTATCAGCGGCGCCGGGGCCACTGAACTGTTAGTGGTGATGGCACGCACAGGCAGTGTGGACGACGGAGCGAAAGGTATTTCTGCCTTTGCTGTGCCCGCCGACACAGCCGGCATTCACTACGGCAAAAATGAAACCAAGATGGGCTGGAACAGCCAGCCGACCCGGGCCATCACTTTCGAGGATGTTCGCATCCCGACCCATTGCCTATTCGGCGAGGAGGGCGAGGGCTTCAAGATCGCCATGAAGGGCCTGGACGGGGGGCGCATCAATATCGCCGCCTGCTCACTGGGGGCAGCCCAGGCAACCGTCGATCACGCCCAACAATACATGCAGGAGAGGCAGCAGTTTGGCAAGCCCCTGGCTGCATTCCAGGCACTGCAGTTCAAGTTGGCCGACATGGTGACCGAGTTGGTTGCCGCCAGGCAAATGGTGCGACTCGCCGCTTTTAAACTGGACAACAACGATCCCGAAAAAACCACTTACTGCGCAATGGCCAAGCGCTTTGCCACCGATGTGGGTTTCAAGGTCTGCGATGAAGCCATGCAGCTGCATGGTGGCTATGGCTATATCCGCGAATATCCCATAGAGCGTTTTTTCCGCGATGCCAGGGTGCACCAGATCCTGGAGGGCACTAACGAGATTATGCGCGTCATAACAGCGCGTCGACTACTGCTAGAAGACGGGGCGAGAAGCATACGATGAGTGACGCAGCAGTATTGTTCGAAGAACGTGCCTCCGGAGCGGGAAAGCGCATCGGTATCGCCACACTCAACTCGGAAAAAACCCTGAACGCACTGACCTTCAATATGGTGCAGTTGCTGCTTGATAAATTGCGGCAGTGGCAGGCAGACAACTCGATAGCCTGTGTCTTTATTCAGGGGGCCGGGCCGAAAGCCCTGTGTGCCGGTGGTGATGTGCAGCAACTCTATCGCTCTGCAGTGGAACAACCCGGTGGGCCCTGCGTCAATGCCGAAGCTTTCTTTGCGCTGGAATACCGCATGGACTACCTACTGCACACATACGCCAAGCCGATTATCTGCTGGGGCCATGGCATTGTGATGGGGGGCGGCCTGGGCATATTAGCCGGCTGTAGCCACCGCATCGTCACAGAGAAAACACGCATGGCCATGCCCGAGGTGACTATTGCGCTGTACCCGGATGTAGGAGGCAGTTGGTTTCTCAATCGCATGCCCGGCCGTGTCGGCTTGTTCCTCGCACTGACCGCTGCGCAGATGAATGGACCAGACTGCATCTACACGGGCATCGCCGACCGGTTCATTGCAAGCTGCCATCAGGAGAATATCCTGGCCGGCTTATGCGACCTGCAATGGCGCGATGACAGCGAACAACACAGCCAACAAATTACCCATCTGCTGCGCGGCTTCGAAAAGAAAAGTACCGAGGTGAAACCCCAGGGCAATGTTGCTGAACACTACGACGCTATACAGCAACTGACAGACCAGGACGGCTTTTACCAGATTGTCGATGCCATCACGTCACTGGAAACCGACGACAGTTGGTTGCAGCGCGCCAGTGCGGGGCTCGCTCACGGCTCGCCGATAACAGCCAATAATATTTATCAAGCATTGCAGAAAACCCTGCATATGTCTCTGGCCGAAGTCTTCCAGTTCGAACTGATGCTGGTAACCAATATCGTGCGGCACCCGGAATTTGCCGAGGGCGTGCGCGCATTGCTTATTGATAAAGACAAGAATCCGCGCTGGCAGTACGCCTCGGTTCGCGATGTTCCCAGGCAGTTGATGGCGGACATGGTTACACCACCGTGGCCGTCTAACCCACTGGCGGATATCGCGGCGTAATAATTCACTCAGGAGAGGACTCACCCACAATGGCACAGGTAGCGTTTATTGGATTGGGAAATATGGGCGGCGGCATGGCGGCCAACCTGGTTAAAGCCGGCTTTGACGTCAATGCCTTTGATCTTGCCCCCGCGGCATTACAGGGCGCAGTTGAGGCCGGTTGCAGCGCTGCCGCCAGTGCCGTGGCTGCAGTGGCGAATGCGGACTACGTTGTTTCCATGCTGCCCAATGGCGCTATTGTCGAAAGTATATATATCGACGGAGACCAACTTCTGGACGCCATTCCACAGACAGCGCTGATCATCGATTGCTCCACCATTGCAGCGCAAAACTCCCGCAGGCTCTCAGAGGAAGCCCAAAAGCGCGGTATCAGCTGCATCGATGCGCCTGTTTCCGGCGGCGTCGCCGCCGCAGAGGCGGGCACGCTCGCTTTTATGTGTGGAGGCACCGAGCAGGCTTTTGAGGCAGCGCGCCCGATACTCTCGGCAATGGGATCGAAATTGTTCCTGGCGGGCGGCAGCGGCGCCGGGCAGGTGGCAAAGATGTGCAACAATATGTTGCTCGCCGTGCATATGATCGGCACGGCCGAGTCCCTGCAGTTGGGTGTGGACAATGGCCTCGACCCTGCGGTTCTGTCAGAAATAATGTTGAATAGCTCCGGTAGCAACTGGTCGCTGGAGAAGTACAACCCCTACCCCGGTGTCATGGACAATGTTCCCGCCTCGCGCAACTACGAGGGCGGGTTCATGAATATGTTAATGCTGAAGGATCTGGGCCTGGCACTGGACGCGGCCACAGGCAGTAAATCCTCCGTGCCCATGGGCTCACTGGCCCGCAGCCTGTACGCCCTTCATGCCGGCAAGGGCAACGAACTGCGAGACTTTTCCAGCATTATTGAGCAGTTTAAAAAAAGCCCTTAGCGGGGTGAAAAAATGCCCTTAGGCCTACTGGGTGCTGTCCGGCTCCGTGAACATTTCACGGGTCTGCTTCTCCACCTCAAGCTTGCTCTCGGAGCCTGTTAAGTGCTTCATGAGCAGTGCTCGCATCCACTGGTGGGGCGCACTGCGGGAGGCCCTGGTGTGCCGCATCAAGGACATTTTCCCTCTATTGCTGCTGTGCGTATTGCGAATCATGCGCTGTAACTCGGCGGGCAATTCCCGCCCTGTAATTCGGTCGCTGTACAGCCCCCCCTCTTCGAATCCGGCATTGGCCACCAGCAGGGAATCGGTGCAGGTCAGCACACCCACCGCTGAGGCGAACTGGGTTGTCTCCAATCGAATATCCCGGTGCACACCGTACTGGCCCAGTACATCATCAACCATACTGGTGTTCTCACGAGTGAGCCCGGGCAGGTACAGCCGCAGGTGAGGAAAGGCGAGAAACTCCTGCAAACCCATTTCCTTGTTGTTCAGGGGATGATCGATACGCATATAACAGCGCGGTGCAATCGCTGCGATAGGTTCAGCCAGAATGTCACGCTGGGTCTCCAGGGCAACAAAAGCAGCAAAATCTGCCTCGCCTTTCTTCAATTGATCCTGGTAATCGGGCGCTACATCTCCGGTGATAATCTGCACACCGCTGGCCACCTCACTCAGCTCAGCCATCAGGCCAGGCAACAAAGCCTCACTGAGAATTGGCGGCAATAGTAATTTAAACCTGCCGTTGTAAGTCTCCGGAACAAATTCGTCCGAACCCAGCACCCTCTCAACGGACTCCAGCAAAGCGGGTAATTGCTTGCCCAGAATCTCTGCCCGGGGCGTGGGTACCAAACCGTGAGCGGTACGGGTAAACAACTCGTCATCAAAGGATTCGCGAAGTTTCTGCAAGGTTTTGCTCAGGGCGGGCTGGGATACTGACAGGCGTTCTGCCGCCCGGGTAACGTTGCCTTCTTCCAGCAAAATTTGCAGGGCAACCAATAAGTTCAGATCGGTGCGTATCAGTCGACGGGATATCATAATGGCCTCAAGAAATAACTTATTGTTATATCTCTCATGCTAACAAAGTCTTTTACGTATTTCACGGTGTTTGTTCTGTGTGTAAATGGGATACTATCTGCGGACATCGACGACAGGGAGCAACGTCCGTGGCATTTCGCCTGCTAATTGCAATAATCATGAGCACAGCACTGGCCGCTTGTGTTTCAGACACACCGGCACGAACACCAGACCCGATGAGCCAGTCCAGCGCGATATCGGTAGCGATGCCCGGGTTTATTACCTCGCCCGACACCGTGTTGCGCTGGCGTTCAGACCTGATCTGGATCGACGACCCCCAGGGCCGCTATGAGCGCCGCGCAGATATGCTGCAACAGGCGCTACAAGACGAATTCGGGCGCAAAGGCTATACCTTTGTTGGCCCCGGTGAAACAGCCAACTACGATGTACTGGCGATAGCCCTGCTGGGGGAAATCCAGGGACATGCAGAAGTGGAAGAAATATTTCGCATGTACCCCTCACTGAACACCTCTACAGATGGCTACAAACGCGGCACTATACTGGTAGCCCTGGCACCTGCCGGTACCAAGATAGTTGTCTGGCGCGGCGCTCTGGAAATTTTCACAGACCCCGACATGCAACGGGTACAAATACGCGAACAAAGAATGCAGTGGGGTGCCAGGCAAGTACTCAGCAGCATCCCGAACTATTAATGAGGAACACCATGCGCTCTCCACTCTTATCAATTATCCCGGCCCTGCTACTGTTAGCATTATCGGCCTGTAACGGCGTGGAAACTCACCCAGCTGAAATCGACCGTTTTGTGGCTGGCAACTACCACTACTACAGCTGGCGCAGCGAGCCTCTGCTAAACACGACAAGTTCCCGGGATCCTATGTACAGGCTGGACCCTGTATTGCGGCGCTCCATCAATAATACGCTGCAGGGCAAGGGCTATATATTAGATGCTAAGCGCGCCCAATTCAGCGTTGATTACATTTTTGCGGAGGGATTTCGGGACGGTGTCAAAGGTGAGGCAGCCAGCAACCTGAGCACCCACCCGGGCATAGTGCCGGACCGCAATATCGACCAGGCGGCCATCGATAATGCCTATGCCCTGGGGTCACTGAAAGAAACGCGCAATATTGGCATTCAACTCAATGACGTTGGACGCCGGGAAGAAGTGTGGCGTGTCATCATTACCAAATTAGTTGACGATGTGAACATAATAGAAGATGAGCGTTTATACAAGTCCGTCGGTTCTGCGATAGAACAGGGCATGCGCACGCTGCCCCGCGCACAGTAAAGCCCTTGCCCTAACTGTACACCTCGGGGTTGACGCAGCAGGGCATGGGCTGCCCGGCCAGAGCGGCAATGGCGTTATCCGCCGCAAGGTCTGCCATCCTGGCGCGAGTCAGCATGGTGGCACTGCCGATATGGGGGGCGACAACAACATTGGGCAAAGCGAGTAAGGGGTTGTCCTGCTCGACTGGCTCTCGTGCAAAAACGTCAATCCCCGCCGCGTACAGGTCGCCACTGGAAAGCGCTTGTGCCAGCGCTGTTTCATCGACTATTCCACCCCTGGCGGTATTGACCAGCACCGCCCCGGGCTTCATCGTTGCAATTCTGTCAGCGTTCATCAAATTGCGTGTTTCCTCATTCAGAGGCACATGAATACTGACAAAATCACTGCGCAGCAACAGCTCCTCCAGGGAAACACTTTCGACACCAGGTACATTGTGTTCGGTACGATTGCAGGCCAGTACCCGCATGCCAAAGCTCGCCGCCCTTGTCGCAACAGCCTGGCCAATGGCGCCCAGGCCGATGATACCCAGTGTGGCACCGCTAACATCCTTGCCGGTAAAAAACTCGGGCGACCAGGCGTTGTCATTGCGCCAGTTTCCCTGCCGAATGTAGCGATCTGCCTCAACCACCCGGCGAGCCGCGCTTAACATCAGAGCGAAGGTTGCGTTGGCTGTGGCGTCCACCAGAACACCGGGGGTATGCCCCAGGGGAATGCCGCGCTCGGTCAGCGCAGCAACATCGATATGGTCTACACCTGCAGACATACTCGAAACAAATTCCAGCTTCGGTAGACTATCCAGTAATGGCCGGTCGACCTGGTCTGTAAGCAGGCACAGCAGCCCGTGGCACTCGGATAATTCTTCTGCCAGGGCACCCCCGGGCAGCAGACCAGGCCCCATCCACACGTTCATGTCACACAGCTGCCCTAGATCGTGAATTCGGTCGCCCGGCAGTTGATGTGTTACAAATACTTTTTTATCCATGGTCCAAACAGTCCTGAAAAAAATTAAATGTCCCTGTTTACAACTTCCATCACAGCGGGTGTTAAACCTGCAAAGCCCACCAGCTTGTCCTGCCACTCCTGTAAAACTGCCGCCTGGTACTCCTCGCCTTCGGGCAGCGCGCCCCACACGGGCAGAGGCCAGCAGGCATCGGAATTGCTGCGCCCAATAATGTGTAAGTGCATTTGCGGAACCACGTTTCCAAGGCCTGCAAAGTTAACTTTACAATAGCCTAACTCCCCCTTGATAAAGGCGGAAATCGTAGCGCACTCACAGACAACGGCGCGGCTCTGCGCCTCCGGTAAATCCAGTACATCGGGCAATTTCGTATCGGGAACCAGAATAAACCAGGGCACGGCCGCGTTGCGATTCAGCAACACATCGCAAGCCGGCAAACCCCCCAGATAGTGACAATCCGCGAGTAACTGGGGATGTATTCCCGTCGAGCCCATGCGCAATCCCCCTTGAAAATTTCTACCCCTTTATCATATAACGAACGAAGCCCACGAATCAGTAAGTGGACAGGCTGGGCTTAGCCGGGATACAAGCACTAGATAGTCAGGCCACCATCCACGACGATACACTCCCCGTTGGTGTAACTGCTGGCATCGGATACCAGATACAGAACAGTGCCGGCCATTTCCTGCGGCTCTGCATGGCGTTTCATGGGAATATTCTGGATCGCTTGTTGATAAATATCATCATTGCTGAACAGGGCGCCGGAAAACTTTGTTTTGGTAAAACCGGGCAACAAAGCGTTACAGCGGATACCGTGTTGTGCGCACTCCTTGGCAAAGACCTTGGTCATATTGACCACCGCAGCCTTGGTGATAGAGTAAATTCCCTGATAGGGCCCGGGCTGCAATGCATTTATCGATGCGGTATTGACGATTGCCCCGCCGCCATTGTCGCGCATGATTTTCCCCGCCTCTACGGACATGAAAAAGTACCCGCGTATATTTACCTCTACCGTTTTATTGAAAGCACCCAAGTCTGTATCGAGCACATCGCCAAAATAGGGGTTGGTCGCCGCGTTGTTGACGGAGATATCCAGCTTGCCGTGGGTATTTCTTATATGCTGAAACAGGGCGCTGATATCATCCATATTACCCACATTGCAGGCGAAGGCCTCGGCGCTGCCACCGGCCTCGGTGATGGTTTGCGCCACGGCGGTACAATCATCAATTTTTCGGCTTGAGACGATGACATGGGCACCCTGCTCCGCCAACAGCTTTGCTATCTCTTCGCCAATACCCCTGCTCGCACCACTGACCAGGGCAATTTTGCCGTTCAAATCAAAAATATTCGTTGCCATTTTTTCCATTCCTTTTCGTTAGCTATCTAATATAAAAACTGGCCTGCCACTATACTAGGTATCGAGAGAAATACTTAACACCCGGAGCCCCTATGAAAGAGCACGCCTCAGTCCCTCTATCTGACTTTCACGAGTATCCTGTCAAAGAAATGATAGCGCGGTCCCGGTCCTTCTATGAAGACATAAAACGTCGTCACAGCATTCGCAGTTTTTCGGACCGGGCCGTACCCCGGGAGATCATCGAAAACTGCATTCGTTCAGCAGGTACCGCACCAAGCGGTGCAAATCACCAGCCCTGGCACTTTGCCGCAATCGGCAGCCCCGACGCAAAAAAAGCGGTGCGGGAAAAAGCTGAGGTAGAGGAACGCGCCTTCTATGAGGACAGAAAAGCCGGCGAAACCTGGCTTAACGCACTGGAGCCTTTGGGAACCGATGCAGACAAGGCCTTCCTGGAGACGGCCCCCTGGTTGATTGCCATTTTTACCCAGCGCCGGGGGGGCGTGAGCATCGAAGATCATCAAAAGAACTACTACGTACCGGAATCGGTGGGCATTGCCACCGGCTTTTTGATAAACGCCCTGCATAGCTGTGGCCTGGCAACCCTCACCCACACCCCCAACCCGATGAAATTTCTCAACGAGGTCTGCAAGCGAGGCGCGGGAGAACGTCCCTACCTTCTACTGGTCACTGGTTATCCCGCCCCAGACGCCACGGTGCCGGAACACGCACAGATCAAGAAGTCGCTGGAGGACATATCCAGCTTTCTCTAGCATGGATAGCGTGATAAAGGCGATACTTTTACTGCCTATCGAGCCAGCCCTTCTTTTTCCAGCCGCCAACACAATGTTTCAATTCTATCCTGCCCGAAAAAAGGCTCCCCATTAAAAACAAATGTGGGAACTCCCCAATGTCCGGCATCCGCTAATGCTCTATGGTTTTCTTCGATTTCACCGTCATAAGACTCGGTGTCCGCGATAGCTTTTTCCATCGAATCAAAATCAAGACCACACCCTTTTGCGACATTTTTCAAGTGATCTCCCAGATGCCAGTCTTTTGTTCCACCGAATATTAATTTAAATACGGGGGTGGCAAATTCAATACCACGCCCCCGTCTCTCGGCTTCTATTCCCAGATAAGTCAGTCTGTGAATATAAGGCTGCTCGTCTGCAATTTCAAACGTTTCGAAGCTTTGAACAATTGGATCGGGAGATGGCCATGCATGAGGTAAGCCAAGCATTTCTGCTCGCCTCTCCCAATCCAGACTAATATAGATCGCGGCCTGGATATTATCGGGCCTGAAGAAATCACTCTTTCTGATCGCCAGTGGAAGCCCGAATCGCAGTTGTGTCGCGACATTAAAGTTTTCAGAGATAGCCGGAATTTCCGGTGTAGCCAGGTAAGAATACGGACTACGAAAATCAAGAAAAATATCGACAACATGATTCATACAGTTCTCTCCTAACAAACATTCGCCAAACAGACTACAGGAGTCTGCCACCAGGTTTCAAGCAGCCGCCTTTCCCCCGCAGCGAGCGCATTGATCCTGAGATGCCCATTTGCCAACTGCAGGCTGCGAGCCTGGAGCAGTCATAATGAAGTAACATTTTTTGTAATACATTACTTGACACATGTATTACATTTGAATTACATTTCGCGTAAATCACAATTGTATTGCTGGAGAAAAGTGTGGCACAGAAAGGCAAGAGTGCTGGAAAAACGAAAAAGGATCGGGTTTTACAAGCCCGTATTCCAGAGCAGCTTGACGAGGAATTACGCGGCCGGGCTGAAGACCTGGGGCTGTCTGTTTCAACCATCGTGCGCAACGTATTACTTCATACTTTCAACCTGGTAGAGGGTGTTGTCTCGGACAGCGCGCAAATCGCCCGGGTAATACAGGGGCGACCCGCAAGCCCTGCACCAGACTCAAGCGACAGCCAATCAACCGTAATTGGCTGGCAGGAGACAATATTGAATCGCAACGGTGTCTGTGAGCAGTGCAACGCCATCCTGGCGAAAGGAGAAAATGCAGCGGTGGGGCTGCCCATTCAGGCACGGCCGGTCTTTCTGTGC
>JADFVW010000184.1 GCA_015222725.1 Pseudomonadota bacterium
ACAGTTGTTTCCATCGCCCTACTGGCCGCGCTGATGGGGCCCTTCCATGTGGTGACCATTATTTTGAGCTTTGCCATTTACGTACAAATCAACACAATTAATCACACCTTCGTCGACCTGCCCTACTTCCCCTTTAAGACCTTGAGCTGGGTCACCGCAAAACACCACGTGCACCACATCAATATGCACAAGGGAAATTACGCCACGATTACCCTTTTATTTGATAAACTGTTCGGCACGCTGGACTAAACACAAAGCTCGAGTCCACTCGCTTCACCACGAACCCTGGAATAATGTTTATGACCTGGTCACGCTTTCGCCTCACCGGCCTGCTTCTGCTCCATTTCGCCTTTTTAACCGCCTGCGCCACGGCGGTTATCTCACCGGAGATGGAGAGCGAATACGGCGACGAAATGTCCCACCAGGTCCAGGACCAGATTGGACTGTACAATGACCCCGATCTGGCCGCCTACGTGAGCGCAGTGGGCCAGCGCCTGGTTGGCAGCCTGGATGCCACACCCTACCGCTTTCATTTCGCCATCGTCGACCAGTTCGAACCCAATGCTTTCGCAACACCCGGCGGCTATATCTACGTATCCAGGGGTCTACTGGCCACACTGAATGACGAAATGGATCTGGCAGGGGTTCTGGCACATGAGATCGGTCATGTCGTCCTGCGGCATCACGCGCGCCAGGCAGGACGCAGTATGGGAGCAGGTCTGCTAACACTGCCGGGGCGCGCCGTCGGCGTGTTCAGTGAGGGCCTGGGGAATATGATCAATGCGCCCATTGAAGCGGCCGGCGAAGTATTCCTGGCGTCCTATTCCCGCTCCCAGGAATCGGATGCGGACCAGTACGGCCTGCAACTTGCGGCGAAGTCCGGATACGACCCAAACGGACTGCCCCGCGCACTGGATAGTATCGAGCGCACGGTAGTGGAACTGTCAGGCCAACACCACAAGGCCAGCTTCTTTGACAGTCACCCCACTACGCCCACCCGGTTGGCGGATATCAGCCAACAGATTACCAGTATCCCACTGGCACTCCGCGCCCCAGTGGCGACCCGCGCACAGCTCTACAAACATTTGGATGGGCTCTGGTGGGGCCAGCAGAACCCTCAAGGTGGCGTATTTGAAAATGACAGCTACCGCAATGCCGACATGGATTTTACTATCGCCTTCGCCAAAGGTTGGAAAACCATTAACACCCCGCGCTTTGTCGGTGCAACTCAACCGGATGGCGGCGCTTATATCGCTCTGAGCAGCACACAGAGCGAATTGAAGTTCAACCAGCTGGGTGACGCCTTGCAAGAAAAAATGCGCAAACAGACAGGTCTGGAACCCTCTGAGAGGCGCACCTTCCAAATCGGCGATTGGCCCGCACAATTGATTCGCTACGACGACAACAGCGGCTCGGAGACAGTCAGCCTGTACTACTTGTTTGTCGCCTCACCCCACTCAACATTTACCGTAATGGCCATGGGCCTGGAACGTTACCGCGAAAGCCTGCGCGAGACAGTACTGAGTTTGCGCCAGCTGAGCGCGCATGAAAGTGCTTCCATAAAGGGGCAAAGATTGCGTCTTGCGCAAATCCGCGCCGGTGAAACACTCGCTTCATTTGACAAGCGCGTCGCCAACCAGTGGCCCGACGAGCTAACCGCTATTTTCAACGGCGTGGATGCAAGCGAACAAAGCCCATCCACTCGCACTCTGAAGATTATACGCACGGAACGTTACCGCCCTCAGGGCCGATAGCAACATGTATTCTGACGACAAACATAGCCGCGACAAACTCATTGGCACGCAACAACAGTTAGTGGCCAAAGGCTTGACTTCGGGTACTTCAGGAAACGTTTCAGTGCGGACAGGTACGGGCATGTTGATCACCCCCACTGGCGTCGCTGCCGACACGCTCAAAGCCGAGCATATCGTGCATATGTCGCTGGATGGCACAATCCCTGCAGGCCAACTCTCCCCCTCCAGCGAATGGCAAATGCACGCAGATGTCTACCTGAACAAACCCCGTGAAGTTACAGCGGTGGTTCACTGCCATTCCCCCTACGCCACAATACTGGCATGTGCACATAAGCCCATCCCCGCCCAGCACTATATGGTTGCCGCAGCGGGCGGCTACGAAATTCCCCTGGCGGACTATGCCACTTTTGGTAGCAAGGCGCTCAGCGAAGCCAACCTGAAGGCCCTGTCGAACTCCAGCGCCTGCCTGCTCGCCAACCACGGCCAACTGGCACTCGGTTACGATCTGGAGTCTGCTCTCAGACTGGCAGAAACTGTTGAGGAACAGGCGTTTTGGTATTGGGGTGTACTTGCCATCGGTACGCCGCAGGTGCTGCAGCGCGAGCAAATGGACGAGGTTCTCACGGCTTTTGCTTCTTATGGTCAGCAATAACTAGTAACAAAGAGAATTCAACAAAATGGAAAATCAAGAATACGCCGGATTCTGGATCAGAGTAGCTGCATCCCTGATTGATAGCGTTGTCCTGCTACTTGTATTCGCTATGCCCCTCACAGTGATCTACGGCACAGACTATTGGACATCGGACGAAACTGTAAAAGGAACATGGGATATTTTGATTACCTATGTTGCACCAATATTTATCACGGTCTGGTTCTGGACCAAATATCTTGGCACTCCCGGTAAAATGGCATTGCGGCTCAGAGTAGTGGATGCGAACACAGGTAAAGCCATTAGCACGCCCAAGGCCATTGGCCGTTATTTTGCTTACTACGTCTCTGCTATACCACTGTTACTGGGTTTCATCTGGGTAGGAATTGACAAAAAGAAACAGGGTTTCCATGACAAGCTGGCGGGAACCGTTGTCATTCGAGATTTGGCTAAAGAGAAGGTGAGTTTCGATTCGTAGGGGTAACAATGGCGCCTTAAAGGCATCTCTAAATGAGCCGGAGCTTGCGGACAGATTAACTACGGAGGGACAAGGGCGACAATCGATGGCAAGGAGAGCACAGCAAAAGTTTTTAACTTATTGATTTAAATAAGAAATATACGCAATATGGCGGACCGGACGGGACTCGAACCCGCGACCTCCGGCGTGACAGGCCGGCATTCTAACCAACTGAACTACCGGTCCAC
>JADFVW010000185.1 GCA_015222725.1 Pseudomonadota bacterium
CTTTCAACACCCAGCCTGTTAACTCTGGACAACCAGGAGGCCTATATCACCGTGGGTCAGAATGTGCCCTTTGTTACAGGCTCTTTTACCAACACCGGGGCCGGCGGCGATGGCGCCCAGAACCCTTTCCAGACCATTCAACGGGAGAACGTGGGTATTACCCTCAGGGTCACTCCCCATATTAATGAGGGCGACTCGGTGGTTCTCGATATAGAGCAGGAGGTGTCCAGCCTGTCGGGCCTGTCCGTTGTCGCATCAGACCTGATCACCAACGAGCGCAAAATACAAACCAAAGTGCTGGTGGCCGACAGGCGCCTGGTAGTGTTGGGTGGCTTGATCAAGGAAGACGTGCAGAACAGCACCCAGAAATTGCCTTTCCTGGGTGATATTCCCTTCCTCGGACGTTTGTTTCGCAGCGATGCCGAGAAGATCACCAAGACCAATCTGTTGATTTTTATTCGTCCGACCATCATCCGTGATGAGGAGCAAATGGAGGGCGCCACGGCGCAGAAGTATCGCTATATTCGCAAGAAGCAACAGCAGCGTATTGAACAGGGGCTTATGTATCTGGACGAAGAGGACCTTCCCCTGCTGCCCGACTGGGATGAGCAGATTAAGCAGTTGCAAGAAATCAGGGGCGAGAGCGAAGCGGCCGCGACCGATGAGCCATGACGACTGCGGCCATCACATCATCCACGGGTAATACCCAGGGGAATGTCGCAACCACAAGCCCGCAAGGCGACCTGCGCCTGCCGTTTACCTTCGCCAAGACTCACGGCGTACTGCTGGATAATGACGTGCAACCGCCGTTGGTGTTGCACCAATCGCTGCCTTCTATCGCGATATTGACTGAACTCAGACGGTTCCTTGGATGCAGCTTTGAACTGCGGGAAATTGCCGAGGGCGAGTTTCAAAAGCGCCTGTCCCAGAATTATCAGCGCGGCAATAATGAAGCGGTGCAGATGGCGGAGGATATCAGCGCGGACGTCGATCTCAGCCGCCTGGCAGATGAAATCCCCGAGGTGGGGGATCTGATGGATGCGGAGGATGATGCGCCCATTATTCGCCTGATCAACGCCGTTCTGTCCCAGGCCGTGCGCGAAAATGCCTCGGATATCCACATCGAGACATTCGAAGATCGTCTAAGCGTGCGCTATAGAATAGATGGCATGCTGTCTGAAGTACTGTCCCCCAAACGTATGCTGGCGCCCCTGTTGGTTTCCCGCCTCAAGGTGATGGCAAAACTCGATATCGCAGAAAAGCGGGTGCCGCAAGATGGGCGAATATCGGTAAAAATAGCTGGCCATGCGGTGGATATCCGTATGTCCACCATGCCTTCCGTCCACGGTGAACGCGTGGTTCTGAGATTGCTGGACAAACAGGCCGGGCAGTTACAGCTGGCGCAGTTGGCAATGAATGAGCAGGTACTGAAGGCCTACAAAA
Organism: Pseudomonadota bacterium; assembly: GCA_015222725.1. GTDB lineage: Bacteria > Pseudomonadota > Gammaproteobacteria > Pseudomonadales > Halieaceae > JBALVT01. The sequence continues at coordinate 1,444 of JADFVW010000185.1, forward strand.
AATCTTTGAAGAGCCCCTACGGCATTATTCTGGTGACTGGGCCCACAGGCTCTGGCAAAACCACGACGCTGTACGCGGGGCTTTCTCATATCAATGAGACCTCCCGAAATATCCTGACAATCGAAGATCCCATCGAGTATATGTTGCCCGGTGTGGGCCAGACCCAGGTCAACACGAAAGTGGATATGACTTTTGCCCGAGGCCTGAGGGCTATTCTTCGCCAGGACCCGGATATTGTTATGGTCGGTGAAATACGCGATCTGGAGACAGCAGAAATTGCGGTTCAGGCATCACTGACCGGGCACCTGGTTCTTTCCACCCTGCACACTAATACAGCGGTAGGTGCCGTGACCCGATTGCAGGATATGGGGGTGGAACGCTTTCTGTTGTCCTCCAGTTTAATTGCTGTTATTGCCCAGCGTCTCATTCGAATCCTGTGCAAGGAATGCCGGGAACCGGTGGTTCCCACAGAGGCAGAATTGCAACTACTGGGCCTGGACAGTACGCATGATAAGCAAAAAATATACCGGGCGGTGGGCTGTAAACACTGCAATTATATTGGCTACCGCGGTCGCTCTGGTATCTACGAACTGATCGAAGTCGACGACGGTATGCGTGCCATGATCCACGATGGCGCGGGCGAGCAGGAGCTGTTGCGCGAGGCGCGCAAACACAGTGCCGGCATATTGGAGGACGGTCGACGCAGGGTGCTGGCGGGGGAAACCAGCATGGAAGAAGTCTTGCGCGTCACAACGACAAACTGATCCGGGAAGCGCAGAGATGACAGCTTATCGATATCGGGCGCTGAATAGTGATGGGAAACTGGTCAAGGGAATACTGGAGGGCGATTCGGAGCGTCAAATCAGGACGCAATTGCGCGGCCAGAATATGCGCCCGGTGGAAGTGGGGCTGGCCAATAAGCAGTTGGGTGTCCTGGCCGGTGGTAAATCCACAGGCGGAAGTAAATCCGGATTTTTGCAGCCGCGAATCAGCACAGCGGATTTTGCCCTGTTGACCCGACAACTGGCGACGCTGGTGCAGTCTAATTTGCCACTGGATGAATGCCTGAGTGCGGTTGCCGAGCAGAGCCGTAAGCCGCGCATCAAGGGGATGCTGCTACAGGTTAGATCCCGGGTGGCGGAGGGGCATACCCTGGCATTCGCCATGGGCGATTTTCCACAGGTGTTTAACGAGATGTACTGCGCGATGGTAAACGCTGGTGAGCACGCCGGGTTTTTGGGGCCGGTGCTGGAGCAGCTCGCCGACTACAGCGAGAACCGGCAATATACCCAGCAGAAACTGAAGATGGCGATGATCTACCCTTTTATCTTGCTGGGCGTAGCGGTAACCGTGGTTACCGCCCTGATGATATTTGTTGTGCCAGAGTTGGTTGGTATTTTTTCCCACACGCAGACCGAGCTGCCGATATTAACCCGGGGTCTCATCGCCACCAGCCGGTTTTTCCGCGAAGACGGTATCTGGTTATTGTTGGCGCTGATCGCGATGGTTGTTATCTGGCGTCACCTGC
>JADFVW010000186.1 GCA_015222725.1 Pseudomonadota bacterium
GAGTTAAATCGCTAACTCCTTGCGAGCAAGTCTAGGGCGTGCCCTTGTTATTGTATTCGCTGTTCATGTAAAGATTTGTTAGGAAAAGCTATAGAAGGTTATTCCGGGTGACTTTTCTCGCGGTCTTCGCCACACTACTTATTACTTGAACCCGAGTGCAGGCACTAAATATGGATGCACGCATCCTTATCATTGACGATGACACAGAGCTGTGCGTACTGCTCTGTGACTTCCTGAGCCTGGATGGATTTAACGTTTCTTCAGTACACGACGGCAAAGAGGCTGTAAGCCATTGCAAAAGCGTTTATTGCGGAGAGCGCCAGGATCAATACAGCGCAATTGTTCTGGATATTATGCTGCCTGGTATGCAAGGCCTGGAGGTACTGCGTAAGCTGAGAGAATTTTCCAACACACCCATTATAATGCTCACCGCACGAGGCGAGGATACCGACAGGATTCTCGGTCTTGAGCTGGGGGCGGATGACTATTTGCCAAAACCCTGTAACCCACGGGAGCTTAGCGCCCGCCTGCGAGCGATATTGCGTCGAGTACAGCAGGGGCAAACAGACACAGCTATTCCCTCTGTCATCATCGTGGGAGAGACCCGGATAGATACCACAAACCGCAGTGCCAGTTATCGGGGCAATGACCTGAAAGTGACCAGTTCAGAATTCAATATTCTGCAGATATTGCTCAGCTGTGCTGGTGAGGTTGTGGATAAAGGTTCGCTCAATCAGCGAGCTTTGGGTCGTGCGCTGTCCGCCTATGATCGCAGCATCGATGTACATATCAGTAAGCTACGAAAAAAGCTGTCCGGTTTGGGTGGGGAGGACCTGATATTAAGTGTGCGTGGAGTGGGCTACCAATTTGTTAGCAGCCCCATTGGAGTAGATGATGGCGCTGCGGGGTAACTTATTTGTAAAAGTCTTCGTCGGGTTTTGGTTGATCACCATTATTATACTTGGGAGTTGGCTGCTTACGGCCCGATATTTCGAGACTCAACCGGGTCGTCCGCCCGTGTCTGGCCCCATGGGTCCCCCCAGGCAATTTATGCTGCGTCTTTTTTATGAGCTGCAGAACGTGCCGGATACCGAATTACAACAACTGCTGAGGACGACTAAAAAACAACACAGTATTGACGTATTTCTGCTCAAACCTGACGGCAGCGATCTCTTCGACAGGGAGTTGATTCCCGGTGTGCTAAAAGTTGCCGAACAACTCAATCGGCATCGTCGAAGAGCATCCATTGAAACACCCAGGGGGCCGATGTTCGGTCACAATATCTACCGGGACACGGGTGGCCCGCTGCGCGCAGTGGTGGTTTTCGAGGCCAGGAAGCGACCACTGCTGGCGCTGCTGAACAAGAGTATCGGGCTGCGCCTTTTCCTGGCTGTCGCGTTGAGTGGACTTGTTTGCTATGCCCTGTCACGGGCATTGACACGACGCTTGAAGGCGCTGCAAAACGCTGCAAGCCAATTGGCAGTGGGCAAGCTGGATACACGCATTGTGGTTCGGGAGAGCGGCGGTGACGAAACAGATCAGCTGGCACGTAGCTTCAACTCGATGGCAGGTCAGCTGGCCGACAAAATTCAGACACAGAAACGTCTTCTCAGTGATGTTTCCCACGAGCTTCGATCGCCGCTAGCGCGCCTGCGTATTGCCCTGGCCCTCGCTGAAAAAGACCCGGACAATAGTTCCCAGCATATGCAGCGAATTGATCTGGAGGCCGAGCGTCTGGAAGCCTTAATCGCACAATTGCTTTCCAGCCAGAATGAAGAGTTTTCGTCAGAGGTATACATAGACCTGGTATCGCTTCTGGTGGAGTTGTGTGCGGATGCTACTTTTGAAGGTAAGCACGGCGGCAAGCAGGTCAAATTCTCAAGTAAACTCCCGCAAGCGGTAATACCCAGTCATGCAGACCTTCTAAAGCGCTGTTTCGAAAATATTCTGCGCAATGCGCTTAAATATACACCTGATAACACAGTCATTGAGGCCAGCCTGGAGCGAGTAGGCGAGCGCTATATTATTCGTATTGAAGACCGTGGTCCCGGTGTTGAAAGTGCGGAGCTGGCTACAATTTTTGAGGAGTTTTATCGCGCTGACGATGCCAGACCCCGGGAGACAGGGGGTTATGGCCTTGGACTATCGATTGCCAAGCGGGCCATCTTGCAACACAAGGGAGAGGTCAGTGCTGCGAATACCGACAGGGGGCTTGCCATTACCGTTAGTTTTCCTGTTTACCCGGGCTGACCCAGGCGCTGATAACATCGACCATTGCCTGCGTTGCCACCGACAGGGGGTAGCGCTTGCGGGTAATCAGCCCAACATTACGTGTGATAAGAGGTGAGCCGATAGGTCGGCACAACGCTCCCATCTCTTCCATCTGACCCCTGCTGAGAGCGGGAACAACACTCACACCCAGGCCTGTCGCAACCATGCGACCAATACTGGCTAACTGGTGGGCCTCAAATGCAGGCGTTAGCTCGATACCGTGGTCCAGCAGGGTTTTGTCCAGTAGCAGGCGAATACTGGAGGGGCGTTGCAGTGCAATATAAGTGGCACTTTGTAAATCATTCCATTTTAGTTTCTGCTTTTTAAGCAATTCGTGCTGCGGCGGTAGCACAGCGACAAATTTGTCCAGGAACAGGGGTTGGAAGTTCAGGTCCTGGGCGTCGCCGGGGTCAAAGCTTATTCCCAGCTCAACACGGCCGTCGCGCACCATGTCTACCACGCTCTCGGCGATAACATCGTGTATTGTCACATTGATATCAGTGTACAAGCGGTGGAATTCGACGAGGATTTCGGGCAATAAGCTGCTGGCATAAGTGGGCATTGCCGCGATATCAAGTTTGCCTCGTTTGAGGACAAAGAGGTTATGGACATCATCCAATGACCTGTCCCAGTCTTCCAGCAGCCTTTGTACTACAGGCAAAAATTCCGCGCCCTCAGGAGTCAGTGCCACCGACCGGGTAGAGCGGGCCAGTAACTTACCGCCCACAGCTTCTTCCAAATTCTTAATGGATATACTCAGGGCCGGCTGGGAGAGGTGAACGAGTGTGCATGCCTCGGCGAAGCTCTGGCACCCGGCGACAGCAACAAAGGCCTGTAATTGTTTGATGGAAACATTCATAAAAATACTAAATAAATAGTTAAGATATTTATATTTGATAAATATAAAGGATTGTAGCACTCTGCACAATCTGAATTTCCTATACTGAAGTGTCGCTGCGAATAACAACAGGAGGAAGCCATGTCTGGTTTCGACAAAGTGGTAAATAGCTACGAGGCGGCCATGGCCGGGCTGGAGGATGGCATGACTGTCATTGCCGGCGGATTTGGTTTGTGCGGAATCCCCGAAAATCTCATTGCAGAAATCAAACGCAAGGGCACGAGGGAGCTGACAGTCGCATCAAATAACTGCGGTACCGACGACTGTGGCCTGGGTATTTTGCTGGTCGACAAACAGATCAAAAAAATGATCGCCTCCTACGTGGGGGAGAATGCCCTGTTCGAAGCCCAGATGATGTCCGGAGAGCTGGAAGTTGAACTGACACCGCAGGGCACGCTTGCAGAGAAGATGCGGGCCGGCGGGGCGGGTATCCCCGCCTTTTATACGGCAACCGGCTACGGAACTCCTGTTGGCGAAGGCAAAGAGGTCAAGGAATTCAATGGCCGGCCCTATATTCTGGAAGAGGCTCTGCAGGGTGATTTTTCCATTGCCAAGGCGTGGAAAGCCGATAGATACGGCAACCTGGTGTTCCGCATGACCGCGAGAAATTTCAACCCCATGGCGGTAACAGCGGGAAAAATTGCCGTCGTAGAAGTGGAAGAAATTGTCGAGGTGGGAGAGCTAAGCCCCGATGAGATTCATCTGCCGGGTATTTACGTCGATCGCCTGATTCTGGGCAGCTTCGAAAAAGTAATTGAACAACGCACCGTGCGCAGCGCATAGGAGGCAGACCATGGCTTTAACAAGAGATCAACTGGCTCAGCGTGTGGCACAGGAATTCAAAGACGGCTACTACGTGAACCTGGGTATTGGCATCCCCACCCTGGCCGCAAATTTCATTCCCGATGATATGGACGTGATTTTGCAATCTGAGAATGGCCTGCTGGGTATGGGTCAATTTCCCCTTGATGAAGAAGTCGATGCCGACCTCATTAACGCTGGCAAACAAACAGTTACCATGGTGCCGGGAGCATCCATATTCTCCTCCGCTGATTCTTTTGCGATGATTCGCGGCGGTCACGTAGACTTGACCGTGTTGGGCGCTTTTGAGGTGGACTGCCAGGGCAATATCGCCTCCTACATGATTCCCGGGAAACTGATCAAGGGTATGGGCGGTGCGATGGACCTGGTGGCTGGGGCTGACAATATTATTGTGACTATGACTCATGCCTCCAAGCACGGCGATTCCAAATTATTAAGTGAGTGCACTTTGCCGTTGACCGGCAAGGCGTGCATCAAGCGTGTGCTGACCGATCTGGCACTGCTGGATATCGAAGATGGAAAGTTTATTTTGCGCGAGCGCGCACCGGGCGTGAGTGTCGAGGAAATTGTTGCCCTTACTTCGGGTGAACTGGTGGTGCCCGATGACGTACCCGAAATGAAATTTTAATTCAGGATGAAAGATATGAATATTCGCGAAGTTGTAGTACTGAGTGGCGTTCGAACCGCCATTGCAGATTTTGGTGGTAGCCTGAAGGATGTGCCACCCACAGAGCTGGCTGGAAAAGTTGTTGCGGAGGCGGTCAGCCGCTCGGGTTTAGAAGGCAAAGATATTGGCCACTGTGTTATCGGTTCTGTGGTTCACAGTGACAGGCGCGATATGTATATGAGTCGTGTTGCGGCCCTGAAGGGTGGTCTGCCCGTCGAGACACCTGCACTGACAGTAAACCGCCTGTGTGGCTCAGGGCTGCAGGCGGTAATTTCCGCCGCGCAAATGATTATGCTGGGTGATTGCGATGCCGCGGTTGCCGGCGGCGCAGAATCAATGTCTCGTGCTCCCTATTGGCTGCCCTCGGCTCGCTTTGGCGCAAAGATGGGTGACGGTGTTATGGAAGACCCGATGATGGGTGCACTCACATGCCCCATCGGTGATACCCATATGGGCATCACGGCGGAAAACCTGGCGGAGAAATATACTGTCACGCGCGAAGAGCAGGACGAACTGGCCGCCGAGAGTCATAGACGGGCTCAGCGCGCTATCGAAGAAAATCGCTTTGAGGGGCAGATTCTGCCTATTGAGTTGAAGACCCGCAAAGGGGTTACCGTGTTTGAGCAGGACGAGCATGTTCGTTTTGATTGCACTATCGAGAGCATGGCCAAGCTGCGCCCGGCCTTTAAGAAAGATGGCACGGTTACTGCGGGTAACGCCTCTGGCATTAACGATGCAGCAGCAGCTGTGGTGCTAATGGAAAAGAGTGCCGCTGAGGCGAGAGGCCTCAAGCCACTGGCTAAAATGGTGGGCTATGCTATCGCGGCGGTCGACCCCGCTATTATGGGAATTGGCCCGGCTCCCGCCGTGCGCCAATTGCTGGAGAAAACCGGTGTCACCATTGAGGACATCGATATCTGGGAGGCTAATGAGGCCTTCGCAGCCCAGGCGCTGTCGGTCACGAAGGAATTGGGACTGGACCCGGAAAAGGTAAACCCGAACGGCTCGGGCATTAGCCTGGGTCACCCTATCGGTGCCACCGGCGCGTTGATTACCGTCAAGGCCCTGTACGAACTAAAACGTATTGGCGGTCGCTATGCAGTTGCCACTATGTGTATTGGCGGCGGCCAGGGTATTGCGGCATTGTTTGAGAACTGCGAGTAAAGAGCCAGCTGACTAGGCCGGCACCCGCGCTGTAATTATCGCGCGCCGTGGCGCCGGATGCCCCTCTATCGACTTACTGTGATCATCGGGATCGAGGAAGTCGCTCAGGGAGTGAAAGTGCATCCAGTCGGTTGAGCGTTGTTCTTCGGTTGTTGTGACACAGACATCAACAAGTTCCGCATCTTCAAAGCCCATTTTCCCCAGCCAGCTGATCAAGGTATCGCAGCTGGGCAGGAACCAGACGTTTCCCATCCGGGCGTAACGGCCCTCCGGGACCAGCGTGTCGCCCAGTTCCCCTTCTATAACCAGGGTTTCAAGCACCAGTTGCCCGCCGGGCCGCAGACAATCTTTCAGGTCTTGCAAATGATCCATGGGCGAACGGCGGTGATACAAAATACCCATGGAGAAAACCGTATCAAAGGCCTGTAATTTTTCGGGCACATCCTGAATGCCGACTGGCAACACCCAGATATTGTCCTGCTGCAGATATTTTTGCAGGGCAGTGAATTGCATAATGAACAGGGGAGTGGGGTCTATTCCGATCACCTCGGTGGCGCCATCGCCCAGCATGCGCCAGCAGTGATAGCCGCTGCCGCAGCCCACATCCAGCACGCGTCTGCCCGCAAGCGAATCAATATTTTGCGCCAGCCTGTCCCACTTCCAGTCCGAGCGCCATTCGGTATCTATGTGAACGCCGAATAAATCATAGGGCCCCTTGCGCCAGGGGTGCAGGCCCATCAGGGCATCATGCAGTTGAGTCAGTGTGCTGTCGTCAAGAGTGACATCCGTGCTGGCTGCCACGCGCGAATTATCCAGCGTTATTTTGTCGACGATAATATCGGGAAGGGCATCCAGCGCCAGCTGCCAACGAGCCAGGTCGCCATAGCGCTTGTGCGAGAGGCCACTGTCAATCTGTTCGGGCAGGATGTCAGCCCAGCGACTCATGTCACCGTTCTGCCAGCGATCAATCAATGCCTGATAATCAATCACTTGAGGGCAATCAGGGAGGCAAAGTTAAAGCATTGAAACCAGACATCACAGCTGCTGAACCCCGCGCGGGAAATTCGCTGTTTGTGCTGCCTCAGGGTTTCCGGGCGCAGGACATTCTCCAGGGCTGTTCGTTTTTGGGCTATTTCCAGGTCGCTGTAGCCGTTGGCGCTCTTGAACTGATGGTGCAGGTCTATATTCAATTGATCGAGATGCGGGTCCTCAAAGGTCACTTTCTCAGACAGGACCATGATGCCCCCCGGTCGCAGGCCATTAAATATGGTCTGGATGACAGCATCGCGTTCCTCAGGGGCAATAAACTGCAGGGTGAAATTGAGCACCACCACAGAGGCGTTCTCCACTGCCACATCCTGAATGTCGGCGCAGACAAGCGAAACAGGTAGCTCGTGTGTATCGGTATCGATGATATTTTTACAGCGCTGCAGCATTGCAGGGGAATTATCTACAGCAATGATTTCGCAATCCCCATGGTGCACGTGCTGGCGCATCGCCAGAGTGGAGGCCCCCAAAGAGCAGCCAAGATCATAAATTTTGCTGCCCTTGGGGGCATAGCGGCCGGCCAGCAGGCCAGTCATGGCAATAATAGTGGTATAGCCGGGCACCGAGCGCTTGATCATGTCGGGAAAGACACTGGCCACAGAGTCGTCGAAGGCGAATAGCCCGGGTTCATCCAGGGTATTCACGTAAATATTGTCGCGGTTTGTGGTCACTGTATGGC
>JADFVW010000187.1 GCA_015222725.1 Pseudomonadota bacterium
CGCTTCGACAATACTTGTGACCGAGAGTACGTGGTATTAGCTGATAGTCAGCGCTTACTACAGGTATTCATCAACTTGCTGGGTAATGCCAGGGACGCCTGTGAATCCGATGGCCTTGTGTCAATAACTGCGCACCGCGACGAAGAATTAATTACGATTGAGATCGAGGACAATGGCTGCGGCATAGAACAGCATCTGTTGAGCCAGGTATTTGAGCCGTTCTTTACCACCAAAGATCCCGGGCAGGGCACCGGGCTTGGTTTGGCCCTGGTTTACAGCATCATGGAGGATATGGGCGGAAGCGTTAATCTGCACAGCCCTATTGGGTCGACTACCCAACCGGGTACGCGCGCCACACTGCAATTACCCAGCAGTTCTTACAATCCGGATTTCCTGATCTGATACAAATTGAAAATTGGCAACTATTTCTGTTGTTACTGGAATCTTCAGTGATCTAAGAGTATGTTGTTTCAAATATACACAAAAGGTAACAGTTGATGCAGAAGATTCTCATTGTCGAAGATGAATCGGTAATTCGAACTGCACTGCGCCGCCTGCTCGAGCGCAACGACTACCAAGTGGAAGAAGCGGGGTCGGTGCAGGAGGCCGAAGCCCATTACACCCTGACTGATTTCGACCTGATCATCAGCGACCTGCGCCTGCCCGGCGCACCGGGTACAGACCTGATAAAAAAAGCCGGCGACGTGCCTGTGCTGATTATGACCAGTTATGCCAGTTTGCGCTCCGCCGTAGACTCCATGCGCATGGGGGCCGTGGATTACATTGCCAAGCCCTTCGACCACGCCGACTTGATTCGTGCCGTACAACGCATCATTGTCGACCACCCGATTGCAAATACGAAACGGGAACAGAGCGCAGAAAAAACCATTAGCGCCGACAATATCACCGGTATAATTGGCAATTGCCCCGCCATGTTGTCGCTCTTCAGTCACATCGAAAAAATGGCGCCAACAAACTCTACGGTATTGGTGCTGGGCGAAACCGGCACTGGGAAAGAGCTGGTCGCGAAGAGCATTCACAATCATAGCCGGCGATCTGACAAGACCCTTATTTCTGTAAACTGCGCTGCAATACCAGACACCCTAATTGAGTCAGAGTTGTTTGGTTATGAGAAAGGTGCGTTCACCGGCGCCAATGCAAGTCGCATGGGTCTGATAGAAGCAGCGGACGGCGGCACTTTATTTCTCGATGAAATTGGTGAATTGCCCATGGAGGCCCAGGCCCGCTTACTGCGGTTTATTCAGGAGGGCGAGATTCGCCGGATTGGCTCTGTCCACTCTCGCAAGGTCAATGTCAGATTGATCTGCGCCACCCATCGCGACCTGCAGACACTGTCCTCAGAGGGGCAGTTTCGACAGGATTTGTTCTATCGCATCAATGTGCTGCGACTCTCACTGCCACCACTGCGCGAGCGCGGCAAAGACATTCTCCATTTGGCGGAATGGCTATTGGTCGAGCATACCCAACAACTGGGTAAACAAACCAAGCATTTGTCTCCGCTGGCTATACAGGCTATTACAACCTACCAGTGGCCGGGCAATGTACGTGAATTGCAGCACGCGATTGAACGTGCGGTTATTCTCAGTGATGCGGATGAAATTAATAATGAGGCACTGGGTATCGACCTGGAGTTAGTCTATGAAAATCGCATTCGTAACCGCGACTCCGGCCCGGCAGGTAGCCGTAGAGACCCCAGCGAAGATCTGTCGCTGGAAGACTATTTTCAACGTTTTGTTCTGGAGCACCAGGACACTATGAGTGAGACTAAACTCGCCCAGAAACTGGGCGTCAGCCGCAAGTGTCTGTGGGAGAGAAGACAACGCTTTGGCATCCCCAGACGCAAGAATAATACTTCTTCACAAGATAAAAGTGGTGGAAGAAGCGTTACCGCCTGACTTTGCTGTTACAAAACATGGAGTATATAGGTAACACAAGGCTCTTTTTCAGGGTGTGAATAATTACATTATCACACCTATCTCTTTGTTATATAAGCATTTCTCTATTGTTGGCACAGTGCGTGCCTTATCTACTACGACGGCACCAATAATAAGAATAAGTTCCCGCCGTAATAACAATAATAAATTCCAATATGGACCTGGATGGGGAAGAAACTTTCCCCTTCAATTTCTTTGTCTGTATGCCACAAAAAAGAATAATAGAATTAAAAATAAGACTAATTTCGGCGTAACGACTGGGTTGGGGGAGCACTGTACTCCCCAATCACCCTATTCCCCTGTTCAGGCTTTGCCACAACAACTGTGATAAGCTGCACCGCATTCCAACCATAGCAATAGGCAAACTCACGCTTGAAAGTAATTTCGAGAGATCAGCACTGCATTTCCCGCAAAAACATCAGTGACAGTGCGCTGAAAGTAATGTCCCGCCTGCGCAGCAATGGCTATCAAGGCTATCTGGTCGGCGGTGCCGTACGTGATTTATTGCTGGGTAAGCACCCCAAAGATTTCGACATAGCCACAGACGCAACACCCGAGGCGGTGCACGCACTGTTTCGCAATTCGCGCATAATAGGTCGACGCTTTCGCATTGTTCACGTGCGCTTTGGTCGGGAAATTATTGAGGTTACGACCTTTCGGGGACACCATGACAGCGGCGACAAGACCTCGTCCGCTGCACACTCGCGCCAATCCGAGAGCGGCCTGTTGTTGCGCGACAATGTATTTGGCACTTTGGAGGAAGATGCGGTGCGCCGCGACCTCACTGTCAATGCACTGTATTACGACTCGGGCAATTTTGAGGTTTTCGACCAGGTCGGCGGTCTGCAGGACCTGGAAAAAAAACGCATACATATCATCGGAGAGCCCGCGGTACGGTTCCGCGAAGACCCGGTAAGAATGCTGCGCGTACTGCGCTTTGCGGCAAAACTGGAATTCGGCATCGAGCAAAGTACCGCCGCCGCTATCCCACAATGTGCCGAGCTGCTGCGCGAAATACCTCCCGCCCGACTATTTGATGAATTTCTCAAGCTATTCCTGGCAGGATACGCTGCCAAGACAATGGCGAACCTGCTGGAGTACCGCTTGTTGGAGCACCTGTTTCCTGGAACCTGTGCTCACCTGGACGACAATACACAGGGGCTCGCCCTTATTCGCGCGGCCATGGTTAACACCGACAAGCGTATTCACCAGGGCAAACACGTAACCCCGGCCTTCATCCTCGCCGCCATACTGTGGCCGGTTGTCGCCGCCTTGTCGAAGAAGCTCCAGGAGGGGGGTGATGCGCCCATGGTCGCGATGCACAAAGCAGGGCAGCAGGCAGTATCCCAGACGGTGCAGCACGTTGCGATTCCCAAGCGATTCAGCCAGCCCATGCGCGAAATATGGGAGTTTCAACTGCGCCTGCAACGCAAACAGGGTCGTAAAGCCGCCGAGCTCGTCGATCACCGCCGCTTTCGCGCGGCCTATGATTTTTTGTTATTGCGGGAGCAGGCGGGGGAAGACACCCGCGACCTCGGCGCCTGGTGGACCCAATTTCAAACCCTGCCCTTCGAAGAGCGCCTCGCCCAGGCCCAGCCACAGGGCAAAAAACGGAACCCCAGGCATTCATGACGAGCGCCTATATTGCCCTGGGCAGCAACCTGGACAACCCTGCAAGCCAACTCCGTCGTGCCCTGAGGCAGTTAAACTGCCTGCATCAGTGCCAAATAGAATCGCTTTCGGGTGCCTACAGCAGCGCCGCCATCGGCCCCGGCACACAGCCGGATTACCTCAATGCCGTGGTAAAACTGGCAACGGCCCTAAGCGCGCCACAGCTCCTGGGCGCCACCCAGACCATTGAGAACAGCCAGGGGCGTATTAGAAGCCAGCGCTGGGGCCCCCGCACACTGGATCTGGATATCCTGCTCTATGGTGGGGAGGAAATACACACGCAAAGCCTGCAAATACCTCATCCACGCATGGCTGAACGCAATTTCGTGCTGTATCCGCTCGCTGAAATCGCAGGAGAGAAATTGATACTTCCCTGCGGTGGGGTTCTTGGGTCATTATTAGCAAATTGCCCACTCGGCGACCTGGTGCGAACACAGGTCTCGCTGGACATAGAACACGAGCCCGGGTAAGGAGCCATGGCGTCAATGCAAAACAACTCTGCCATTAACATAGACCTGAAAGGGCGAACGCCACCCTCTTTTATCGCCATCGAAGGGCCTATCGGAGCCGGCAAAACCATTCTGGCTAAAAAGCTGGCCTCCAGCTTCAATTACCTCACCTTGCTGGAAGAGGCCGGAGACAACCCTTTCCTGGAAAAGTTTTATCAAAATAGCAGCCAGGCCGCCCTGGCCACACAACTGTTTTTCCTGTTCCAGCGCACGCAGAAAATACAGGATATGCGCCAGGCAGACATATTTGAGCCGGTTAGAGTGTCGGATTTCCTGATCGAAAAAGACCCGCTGTTTGCCAGGATCAACCTCGATAGCAATGAATTCCAGCTGTACGAGAAGGTCTACCAGCAATTAACCATAGACGCCCCCCGGCCAGATTTGGTCATCTATTTACAGGCATCCACAGATGTATTGCTCTCGCGCATTCAAAACCGCGGTATCTCCTACGAACAGGGTATGACACGCGACTATCTAGAGCGCTTAAACGAAGTGTACAGTGAGTTCTTTCTATACTACGATAGCGCTCCTCTGCTTATCGTCAATGCCAGCGAGATCGATCTGGTAAACAGCGAGGCGGATTATAAGCAACTGGTGGACTATATGCTGGATATACGCAGTGGCCGCCACTACTTTAACC
>JADFVW010000023.1 GCA_015222725.1 Pseudomonadota bacterium
CAACGTCTGCGCATGCCCATGTATATCGCCAATAATGTCGTAATTCATCCAGCCTCCTGAAGTGGTCACGGTCTCACCCGCCCAGAGCAAAGGCCACAACTTCATAATAATCGCTTTAACGGGAAATTCGTTTGATCTGAGGCAGGGGATACCTCTACTTTTAAATATTAGCGTCTTCCCGCTAACAAAGCCAATGGCGGCGCTCACACGTGCGAGCCTACTGCGAGAAAAATCGGGACTATCGGGATTTCCTGCTGGGCAGGGTGCTGGAAATAGCCGTTGATCCGGGCGCGTGTCTGGAAGACCCGGATGTAGTCAGGCAGCTAAAGTTTTGAACGAATTATGAGCTGAAAAATTTAGTAAATAGCGAAGATGACGATTGCTATAACTGCGCCGATGACGAAGCCTATCGCGGCTTTTTTGAAAAGGTCTTTTTCAATCTCTTTGGCTGTTGCCATCAGCTACCTCCAAACATTTTTGCAGCGCCGATCACAACCCCGAAGACAGCGGCGCCAGTTGCAGCGCCCTGTAGAACGACGCGAACACCGATGAAACCCGTATCTACTCTAAAGTGATCAGCCTCAGCAGACAGTTTATCAGTCTCCGCCTGGAGCTTTTTGAGTTCCTGATTGCTGTCTTTAACCATAGGGGGACTTTACCACAGCCAGGTTGGCCTCGTTACCCTGATATTCAATCATCAAGCGCCACCGCAAATGCCTGAAAACTACTTGATTGGTCATATCAGTCTGAGGTGATGGCCGTACTTTCCCCATGTGCGCCTGAAAAGCATACCTGTACGGATGTACACAATATACATGTGGGTAAATTCCTCTAGACTCTATAAAGTGGCGCAATAGTCACTGAAGCACTGAATTCGTTTCCCCAAACCCCCGAGAGCCGCGGTAGGCAGCCATGAGCCCTGTTGAACTCGTGGTTGTCCCTGTTATCCATAAGGAATATCAATGCGTTTATTGCACACATCAGACTGGCATATAGGTCGCCAGCTACACGGTGTCTCGTTGCTTGAGGATCAGGCCCACGTGCTGGATCAGATCGTAAGTACGGTGGCCGAGCAGGACGTGGATGTGGTACTGATCTCCGGTGACCTGTACGACCGCTCGGTGCCACCGACTGAGGCTGTTAGCTTACTCAATGCAACTTTGAATCGGCTATGCCGTGAATTGGGTGTGCAGGTAATTATCATCGCCGGTAACCACGACAGTGCCGAACGGCTGGATTTTGCCGCAGATCTACTATGTGATGCGGGACTGCACATTGTGGGGCCGCTGTCAGCGGATATCCAACCCATCAGCCTGACAGTCGATGATGTGACGGTAGATTTCTTTGGCTTGCCCTACGCCGACCCGGCCCGGGTGCGGCATGTATACGGCGCAGAGCTCAGCAGCCATGAAGAGGCCATGGCACTGCTGCTTGAATCGGTAAAAACTAAACAGCAGGCAGGACGGCCCAGTGTGGTGCTCAGCCATTGCTTTATCGATGGTGGGGAGGAGTCTGATTCAGAGCGCCCGTTGTCAATTGGTGGCGCCGATCGAATCAATGCGGATTTGTTCGCCCCGTTTACCTATTCCGCGCTGGGCCATTTACACCGCCCCCAATACAAGGGGCGGGAGCATGTACGTTATTCGGGTTCCATCCTCAAATACTCTTTTTCCGAAGTGGACCATCAAAAATCGGTCACCCTGGTGAATATAAGCGCCGCGGGTGATGTGACAACTGAATATGTGGAGTTGCAACCACTGCGTGATATGCGGATATTGGAGGGCGCACTGGAGGATATTCTTGCCGCCGGGGCGAGCGATCCTCACAGCAATGACTATGTACTGGCGCGGCTCACCGACACCCACGCCATTCTCGATATCATCGGCAAGCTGCGAGACGTGTATCCCAATACCTTGCACCTGGAACGACCCGGCCTGCAGCCCAAAGGGGGTTTGCCAGACGCCGGCCGTGAAATGATGAAGCAGAGTGAACTCGAGTTGTTTGAGAACTTCTATGCCGAAGTCAATGGCGAACCGGTAACAGACGCGCAACGGGATATTGTCTCTGGCATTCTCAAAGACCTGCTAGTGTCGGAGGCCAGTGCATGAAGCCGCTCAAACTCACCATGCAGGCCTTTGGCCCGTTCGCGGGTACCGAGCATTTATGCTTTGCGGATTTAGGCCATACCCCGCTGTTCCTGATAAACGGGCCAACCGGCTCGGGTAAGACCACGCTGCTTGATGCCATTTGCCTGGCGTTGTACAACACCACTACTGGCAACGAACGCCAGGGTGCTGAAATGCGTTGCAACCAGGCGGAGCCGGATGTGGAAACCTTTGTTGAATTCGATTTCGAACTAGGCGGCAGCTGCTATCGAATTCGGCGAACACCAGAGCAACTGAGGCCGTCCAAACGTGGTGAAAAGCTGGTTACCCAGCGCCCGACTGCCAGGCTACATCGTCTGGGGGAGGACGGCAGCGAAGAAAGCGGCGATCTGTTGGTGGAAACCAAAGTCAATGAAGCCAATGAATACATTGAACAACTGACTGGCCTCAGCGGCGACCAATTTCGGCAGGTGATGGTGCTGCCACAGGGGGAATTTCGGAAATTGCTGTTGGCCGATTCCAGGGACCGGGAAAATATTTTTGCCTCTCTGTTTCACACGGGCATATTTCGCAAGCTGGAAGAGGCCCTGAAGAATCGTGCAGCGGGTGTGCGCCAGGAGGTGCAGGCCCAAAGGAATCAGCTTAAGGGCATTCTCTCCAATGCTGGTGTTGATAGCCTGGAGAGCCTTGAAAAAGAGATTGGCGAGCAAACCGTATTGGTCGAGACCGCTACAGCGCAAGCGGGGACGGCTACTGAGGCGTGGTCTGTTGCTGACAAGGCACTGGATGCGGCCACTGCACTGGATGCAGCCTTTAGCCGACTGGATTCCAGCAACAAGAAAGCCGCCCAACTGGAAGCGCAGACTGAAGAATACGACAAGAAGCGTGCGCAATTGGCGCTGGCGATCGAGGCCGAAAAGCTGTCGCCTGTAATGAAGTTACGCGATACCGTAGCTCGTCGAAAAACGGATGCCTTAGCTGCCAGGGAGCAGGCGGGAGCGAAGCTTGCCGGTGCTGAGGTGGCACTGGAAGAGGCCGTTGCATCCATGGC
>JADFVW010000188.1 GCA_015222725.1 Pseudomonadota bacterium
ACCCTACTCCAACCAGCACAACAACCCAAACCCCAATCCCCCGCGTCGGCGACAAATGCCCCACTGGCTTCTACTCGTCTGGTGGGAATTACTGCAATCGCATCTGCAGTTCAGATAGGGAAGCGCTGCCTAGGGAGAAAGGTGGCAAGTGTCCAACTGGGTGGTATAAGTCAGGCCAGTATTGTGTGAAGCAGTAGGTTACGGGAATCGATATCATCTGAATTGGTCAATTGTCAATTATCCGCTAGGATTGGCTGAATTAGCCGCACCATATCAACTGCTTTATATTGGAGGAACATCACTTGAAATTACGCTCTATTATCTCAGCTTTGTCGCTGCTCGGTCTGGCCACTGGCACCGTTTACGGCGCAGATATCCTGCTGGAGACACAAACCTCCTGGGATGGCGGCGATCTCGCCTATCCGACGGGTAAAGCCCAGGTAACGTCCGTCATACTGCACATTGAGCCTGGCGACGAACCACCGTTTCACTGTCACCCGGTGCCCACCATGGGTTACGTGCTGCGCGGTGCTCTGGAGGTAGAAACAGCGCGGGGGGACACTCAGCGCATTGAAGCGGGCAGCGCCGTGGTTGAGGTGATGAACACCTTGCATCGTGGCCGAGCCGTGGGTGGGCCAGTCGATATCATCGTATTTTATGCTGGCGCTGAGGGTATTCCCACCACGGTACTGCCAGGTAGTTACGATGCTGCGACATGGCCCTGTGGCGGAACGGAATAACTGGCCAAAATTGTGTAAAGCGGCGGCCAGATTTTGCACTTGCTTTAATAGTTAAAAATTCATAATAATCATCGAGTTATTACAATAATCTCATCTGTTTCTACATTAAAAATCAACAATATCAAAAGGTGATCAGCAGGGTATTATTTGCCTGTATCCTTTGTAGTGCATGGTATTGAAAGGGGTTGAATAGCGAGTTAAGTTTTTCTTCAGCGATTGTCGCTATACTGTCAGAAAATTCCAGACTGGAAGTAATGTGACTGCCATATCAACTCGCGATAACAGACCACCCGATATCGTATTCGTGATCTTCTGGTTCGCCATCGGCTTTGCTCCCTGTAGTTCTGCTCAGGTTGAGCTCGAAGGCTTCTGTGCAAACCTCCCTCGCCCAGCCTATTCCGCATTTGAAAAACACCACACCAGCAATGAGTGGTTTGAGGTCTATGAGGTGGAGCCCAATATATGGGCAATATATGAGCCGTTCCAATGGCAGGAGGTTATCTCCTATCTCATTGTGGGAACAGATTCAGCTTTGCTATTTGATACCGGTAACGGGCTGGGAGATATACGAGCGATTGTTGATCAGCTCACGAAGAAGCCGGTAACCGTGCTTAACTCCCACAGCCATTTTGACCATATTGGCGGCAACTATCAGTTCGACAATATTGTGTCTGTTTCAACAGCATTCTCCCTTGCGAATAGCCGTGGAATCCAGAATGAAATGGTCACTACGGAGGCCTCATCCGAGGCACTGTGCAAAGCTCTGCCTTCTGGGGTCACTCAAGGCAGTCATCAGATAAAGCCTTATACAATCACTCGCAAGATTAGTGAGGGTGATGTTATCGACCTTGGGGATCGGAAGCTGGAAATCCTCCATATCTCCGGCCATACCGATGACTCGATAGCGCTGTTGGACGCAGAAGCCGGTTTTCTCTGGACTGGCGACAGCTTCTACGAAGGGCCTATCTGGTTATATTTCCCGGAAACCGATCTGGCGGCTTACAGAAAATCCATTGCACGTTTAGCAGCATTGGCGCCACAATTAAACGCCCTGTTCCCAGCGCACAATACGCCCAAGGCAGTTCCTGCATTACTGCTTGGTGCTCAGCAGGCTTTTGATCTTGTCCTTGAAGGTAAGGCTGAGCCGGTGCCTATGTGGGAGGGCGTAGTTACTTTCCAATTTGATGGGTTTGGTTTCTTGATGCGGGAAGACAATACCCAGCTTTAGCACAACGGGAGGGAGACACCGAAATGGAATTGTATGAGGCCATGCGCACGACTTTCGCCTGCCGCGAGTTCTCCGGCGAGGCGGTACCCGGGGAGGTATTGCAACGCATTATCGACAACGCCCGATTTGCCCCCAGCGGTGGCAACCGCCAGGGCTGGCGAATCATCAATGTCGTGGATCCGGACAAAAAAGAACAGCTTGCCGACCTGTCACTGGCCGCCGCCACACGCTACGTATTGGAATCGCAGGCGGGGGAAAGCCCATTCAACAGCATCCGCCCCAGCAGCGTCACTGACGAGCAGGTGCTTGCGACAGAACCGCCACACTGGTTTGTGGCATACATCCGCAACGCCCCTACCCTGCTGGTGATTACTGTCGATTTGTCCCGGGTGGCGAGCATGGACCGTCACCTGGACCGCGTCGGGGTGGTGAGCGGTGGCTCAATCTATCCGCTGGTGTGGAATATCCTGCTGGCCGCGCGCAATGAGGGCTACGCCGGCACCATAACCACTATGGCCGTAGACAAAGAAGCGCAGGTACAGGAACTGTTGGGCATACCATCGCATTGGGCGGTGGCGGCCGTCATTCCCTTGGGCAAACCGTTAAAGCAACTGACCAGGTTGAAGCGCAAACCAGTAGAAGAGATTCTGTTTACCAACAGCTGGGATGGGTAGAGTCAGGGAAATAGAGGTAGTGATAGATCCGCTCTAAATAACTAACTGCCGCCCCATAATGTCGCCCACAGTTTTGGGCAATTCGAGAGAAGCTATGTCTCAGGATCTATTGATTCAAAGATTGCAGAGCCTACGCGCCAATGACCTGAAGTCCCTTCTTATCGGCGGTTTGAGGTTAAATGAAAAGAAACTAGAAGGGCTGCGGCGTACTGAACTGGCAATGCTCTGTAGTGCCAAGCTACGTTCCGCTGCAGGGTCGTCAACATTGAACCTAACCAGGGGTCCCCATAAATTTCCCTACAAGCAGCTGTTGATCGACGTTGCGGACAAACTTACGCAGGGAAGCACTCCGCTTAGTTGGACAAAATATAGCCTAAAGGACGGGCACAAAGAGGAGGAGATTGAGCAAGTCGTACTGGATCTCTTCGAGGAACGGGCGCGAAG
>JADFVW010000189.1 GCA_015222725.1 Pseudomonadota bacterium
CGGAACATAATTACAGATTGCACTGTTAGTTAAGAAGACATTAAGGAGAATAGTACATGAGTAAAGAAGCGGTAGTTGTAGCAAGTTCACGCACTGGCCTGGCGAAATCATTTCGTGGGTCTTTCAATATGAGCCGGCCAGATGACCTGGCCGCCCACTGCATAAAGGACGTTCTCGCAAAAGTCCCCCTGCTTGACACTGCACTGTTGGAGGATGTGGTGCTGGGCTGCGCTAATCCGGAGGGTGTACACGGTGCGAACATGGCACGAATGGCCACTGTACTCGCAGGCCTGCCAGTATCGGTCGGCGGTACAACCGTCAATCGCTTCTGTTCCTCTGGCTTGCAGGCGATCGCGATGGCTGCTCATAGCATCATCAACGACAGTGCTGTTGCTGTCATTGGGGGCGGCTCAGAAAACATTTCCATGCTGCGCGTCAAGGCTGCGCCAAACCCTTATCTCGTCGACAACAAGCCGGAAATGTACCTCGCCATGGGAGATACTGCGGAGATTGTAGCCAAGCGGTATGATGTGAGTCGCCAGCGCCAGGACGAGTATTCACTGGCAAGCCAGATGCGTACAGCAGCTGCACAGGAGCGTGGCTTTTTCGATGAGGAGATAGCCCCTATCGATGTCAAGACCGGTGAGTACAACAAAGAGTCTGGTAAAATAGAGAATATTCGCACGGTAACCTGCGACAGAGATGAGTGTAACCGCCCCGGCACCACGCTAGAGGCCCTGTCATCACTCAAGCCGTGCTTCGACACAGGAAGTGGTAACGGAACAGTAACCGCCGGCAGCTCTTCGCAGCTCTCTGATGGCGCCTCGGCCACGCTACTGATGGATCGGGAGCACGCCCGAGAGTTCGGCGTAAAAGGAAAGATAATATTCCGAGGTTTTGCGACGGCGGGTTGCGAGCCAGATGAAATGGGCATTGGTCCTATCTATGCGGTGCCAAAATTATTGCGAAGACATGGCCTGACCGTAGCCGATATCGATCTTTGGGAGCTCAACGAGGCCTTTGCTGTCCAGGTTATCTACAGTGCGGATACTCTGGGAATAGATTATGACAAACTCAATATCAACGGTGGTTCCATATCCATAGGGCACCCCTTTGGCATGACGGGCTCTCGCATGGTGGGTACGCTTGCCAATCAGA
The DNA here is from genome assembly GCA_015222725.1 of Pseudomonadota bacterium. Lineage (GTDB taxonomy): Bacteria > Pseudomonadota > Gammaproteobacteria > Pseudomonadales > Halieaceae > JBALVT01. The sequence continues at coordinate 1,159 of JADFVW010000189.1, forward strand.
TGGTGGAACGCCAGGCCCAGTGGGGCGTTGTCACTATGTGCATTGGCGGCGGTCAGGGGGCTGCGGGTTTGTTCGAGCTCTGTGCTGACTAGGGGCAGCCCTCCTTGAGGGTAATCACGGCATTCGTAATAATGTCTGAGCCACGTTCCTTCACCTTACTGCCAAGGAAAATGGAGCTACCTTCTCGCCAGTAGGAAACTGAATGGGTTTCACCCGGGTATGCGATGCCCGCAAAGCGAGCGCTATAGCTTGTGACCTGTGTGACGTCGCCATCTAAAACCTTATCTACAATTGCCTTGCAGGCGATGCCATAGGAGCAGAGTCCGTGAAGAATCGGTTTGTCGAAACCGACCTTCTTCGCAAAGGCGGGGTCGGCGTGCAAGGGGTTTTTGTCTCCGTTGAGCCTATACATAAGTGCTTGTTGAGGCAAAGTAGAACTGTTTAGTGTGCCGTCTGGAGCACGCTGTGGGGCGAGAGCCTGTGTTTTTGGTGCTGCTGGCCCGCCAAAGCCGCCCTCGCCGCGTAGAAAAGAAGACATTCTGCTTGTGAACATGGGCTTGTCTTCGTGATCAAAGTAACTGACCTCGATAATCAGGAGTGCAGCTTTTCCCAGGTCGTATATCTCAGCAATCTTCATCGTCGTCTTGTAGTTTGCTTTGGCTGTCAATGGCTGATGAATTTCAATCGCCTGCTCGCCATGCAATATCATTGCCGGGTTGATATCTAGGCCAGGTGTTTTGAACACGGCACTTATATTGATACCCATGGGTGCCACTACCGTAAAGCTCGGTAATACTTTCAGCCCTTTTTCGTAGGTGTATTGAAGCTCTGAGGAGTCTCCTGGAGGGTTTCCCGCACCGACACTAAGGTGATAGAGAATCACGTCGTCGACTTTGTAGGATGCATTTCCCTGTGAGCATTCAGCAGACATGATTTGGTCATAGTTTATTGGCATCGTGTAATTCCCCTGATTCTGTCGACGGCATATCGAGCATTTATGGTTAGAGAGTTTAACTATAAATGAGACCGCTATGCAATCTTTTCTGGAGTATGGTCGTGCAGTGCCCGGCTGGATAGTTCGATACTTTAACTTGATAGTTAGCCTATTTAACTATATTATGCGAACCATAGCATCGGGGTAAGGACGTTGGCCTTACGATGCCGCCTTTTCAGGCTTATGTATACGTAAGCCGTGTTGATTTGCAAAAGCTTATTCAATGTTGTTAGCCACATGAGGGTTTTGGGAAGATGTCAGGAATATGTGACGGACGAGTAGTAATTGTTACCGGTGCGGGTCGGGGTATAGGGCGAACACATGCCCTGGAATTTGCCAGGCAGGGGGCGAGAGTGGTTGTCAACGACGTGGGTGGCGGCGATGAATCACCGGCCAATGATGTCGTGGCAGAGATCAAAGCACTGGGTGCGGAGGCGGTTGCGAATAACGACGATATTTCAACATGGGCAGGCGCTGAAAACCTTGTAAAAACGGCGGTTACGGAGTTTGGGAAGTTGGATGTACTGGTGAATAATGCCGGCATCATACGCGACCGCTCATTGGTGAAAATGACGGAGGATGAATGGGATTCGGTTATACGTGTTCACCTGAAGGGCACCTTTGCACCCTCCCACTTTGCCGCGCTATATTGGAAGGAAATATCGGCAGCTGGTAAGCCGGCAGATGCGCGGATAATCAATACGACCTCTGCCTCCGGTTTATATGGCAATCAGGGCCAGACCAACTACGGTTCTGCCAAGGCAGGTATCGCATCTTTCACCATCACAGCAGCCATGGAGTTGAAGAAATTTGGCGTCACCGTCAACGCTATTGCACCCGGCGCTTTGACACGGATGACGGCTCCACTGGGCATGGATAAACTGGCTGAAAAAGCCGCGGCCAAAGGTTTTGATTTCACCGACCCCGCCAATATAGCCCCATTGGTTGTTTGGTTGGCGAGCGCTGAATCAAAAGATATCAGCGGTCGTGTATTTGAGATTTTTGGCGGACGAATTAATGTCTGTGATGGCTGGAGACAAGGGGCAAAGATAGATAAAAATGCTCGCTGGGACGTCTCCGAACTGAACGACGTTATTCACTCTCTGCTCGCCAAGTCCTGAGTTACAAGATTGTGAGCCTCAAAGACAAAACAGCAATTACCGGGATAGGTGAAACGGACTATGTGAGAGGTTCCACTAAGGGCTCTATCGAATTAATGTTGGACGCGTCCCGCATCGCCATTGAAGATGCCGGTTTGAATCCGGGTGATATCGATGGCGTTATTCCTCCACCAATGATGCTGAGCGCAGAGGAGCTTGCCGCCAACCTGGGCGTGGCTGATCTGCGTTATGCAGCGACTATTAATATGGGAGGTGCCAGCCCCACGTCTGCCCTGCAGAGTGCGGCACTGGCGATCTCAAGTGGACTGGCCAGGCATGTTCTTATTCCGCTCGGCTGGCTGGGAACGTCGGCTATGCGACCGAGGCCGGGGGTTATAGCAGAAGACCTGCCCATGGGCGCGGTAAAACGGGCTACGCTTGGTCACTATTTACCCTATGGCGCACACTCTCCGGTACAGCAATACGCCTGGCTGGCAATGCGTCATATGAAGACATACGGTATTTCCAGTGAGGACATGGCTGCGGTCGCAATTGCTTGTCGAAAACACGCCCAGCTGAACGAGCGTGCCATGATGCGGGGGAAAACACTTGACCTTGAGCAGTACATGGCGTCCCGATGGGTATCCGAACCGTTTCGCCTGTTTGATTGTTGCCTGGAGACAGATGGTGCCTGTGCCGTAGTGGTATCCGCCGCGGATGCCGCCAGTGATTGCAAGCAACAGCCGGTATACATCATGGGCGCAGCAGAGGGGCATCCCTATCCTGCGGATGATATTCCTGGCAGGGCCGATATATTGCGTATAGGGCTTTCCTATGCGGCTCCCCGTGCTCTTGAAATGGCGGGCATAAGTGCCTGCGATGCCGATTTTTATCAGATATACGACTGTTTCACCTATGTGGTTTTACTGCAGCTCGAAGCTCTGGGCTTGTGCGGGCCGGGAGAATCGGGTGAATTTGTGCGTGATGGGCGAATCGAGTTGGGGGGTGAAGCGCCTATTAATACACACGGCGGTCTTCTTTCTCAGGCCCATGTTTGGGGTCTTAATCATGTCGTTGAAGCGACTCGGCAATTACGTGGCACCGCCGGTGCCGCCCAGGTGGAAGGTGCAGAAATCGGCATCGTCACTGGCTGGGGTGACTTTGGTGATGGCAGTCTAGTGGTGTTACGGAAATGAGCACTTTTCAGGAAATAATGGCGCAAAAAGAAAAGCCCGCGCCGCTGAGCAGTAATAATCTCGATGAGCAATTCTGGGCGCATTGCGCGCAGGAGCGCTTGTGTTTCCAGCGCTGCAACAGTTGCGACACCTGGCGTCATTTGCCGCGTCATATGTGCGCTGCCTGCGGTTCTGCACAGTGGCGCTGGGAAAAATCTTGCGGCAAGGGCGCTATTCATTCCTGGACCGTGGCACATTTACCCACTCATCCCGCTTTTGCCGGGGACGTGCCCTACGCCGTCGCTATCATTGAATTGCAGGAGGGCGTGCGTATGGTCGCCCGCCTGAGTGGTATTAAGCCTGCAGACATTGTTCTCGATTATGAAGTAGAGCTCTATTTTGAAAAGACGACTGGCGGGGCACTGCTGCCATTTTTTAGACCTCGTACCGAGGCGCAGGGCTCAGCGGTGAGTCCGCAAAGTGGATCATAAGGCAGGGTAAAAGGCGTGAAGCTGAAAACAAATATCTGTGAACTGTTGGGGATTGATTACCCCATTGTATTAGGTGGAATGGGTGGTGCAGGTACGCCTGCGCTTGCTGCAGCTGTCTCAAAAGCCGGTGGGCTAGGTGTGCTCGGAGCCGCGGATTGTGGTGCCGTGGAGCTTCGGGAGAACATAGCTGAAGTTAGGCGCCTCACTGATAAACCCTTTGGAGTAAACACATTGCTACCGGCCTCTGTTCGCAGGCAGGCCAGGCAGGCCGACGGGGAGAGGGCACCCACGCTGGAGGAGAGACTGGCCGCCCACCACAAATTTGCCAGGGAGTTTATGGAACGGGAGGGCCTGTGCGAACCCACGGTGGAGCAGCACGAAGCTTTGCAAGGGCTGGGGCGGCCACATCGTAAAGGGCATATCCCCTTTACCCAGGAATTTTTCGAAGAGCAGATGGAAGTCATCGTCGAAGAGCGCGTACCGGTATATGCCTCAGGGCTGGGTAGCCCCGATCGTTGGATGGACCGGTTGCACGCTAACGGTACCAAGGTAATGGCTCTGATCGGTAATCCCACCCAGGCCAAACGGCTTGTTGACAGTGGCCTTGATGTAGTAATTGCCCAGGGTAGTGACGCCGGGGGGCACAACTCGGGAATTGGCACATTGTCATTGGTTCCGCAGGTCGTTGATGCGGTTGGCGGAATCCCGGTGCTCGCCGCCGGAGGCATTGCGGACGGTAGAGGCGTCGCCGCTGTACTTATGTTGGGCGCACAGGGAGCCTGGATAGGCAGTGCATTTCTCGCCTCCCATGAGGCCAACATCCTTGATTTTCAAAAGCAGGCGATCATAGAAGGCACCGCTGAATCGAGTACCGTTTCACTCAGCTGGACGGGCAAGCCCGCGCGCGTGCTACGCAGTAAATGGACCGAAGCGTGGGCCGCTGCTGAACTGGAACCCCTGCCGATGCCGTATCAGCAAATGATCTCCTGGCCGGTTATGGCTGCGGCATTACTCGCTGGGCGTAGGGATATCGTACCGGGGACAGCGGGGCAGGGAATTGGATTGGTACGAGAAATACGACCTGCCGGAGAGATTGTGGCAAGTTTGGTGACAGGGGCCGAAACGGCGTTGTTAGTTAAGTAAGGAGAGCTCGACATGGCAGAGGAACACACACTCTTCGAAGTGACAGACGGGGTCGCAGTTATCACGCTTAACCGGCCCAGGGTCTTGAATGCTTTACTCATGGAGCAGGCACAATATCTTGCCGAGCTGTTCGAGAATATCTCGAATATGGCTGATGTCCGAGCCGTGCTAATCACCGGGGCGGGGGGGGCTTTTTGTTCCGGTGTCGACATTATGGACTCCCAGCGTAAACCCGAGGAGCCGGTCTCCAGAGCGGAGTTGATGACAGCCATGAGTGCCTTTGGTCGTCTGGCGATCGCCCAATTCAAGTTGGGCTGCCCAATCGTAGCCGCCATCCAGGGAGTGGCTTCAGGCGTTGGCCTCGCTATCGCGGTTGCTTGTGATCGCCGTTTTGCAGATGGCAGTGCCCGGATGGGCGCAGTTTGGATGAAGCGGGGTTTTCATCCCGATGGGGGTATTACCTACACCCTGCCACGCTTGGTCGGGGTTTCGAATGCACTTCATATGCTGGCCACCGGCGAACTTTTCACGGCGAAAAAAGCGCTAAAAATAGGGTTAATCGATGAGCTGGTGGAAGAGGGTGATGTAGTTGATGCCGCCCTGAATTATGCCCGGCAACTCGCCACAGGGCCCAGTGTCATGATGGGGCTGGCCAGGAGGGCGGTTTACACGGGTCTGGATGGCACACTTGAAGATGCGATCATGCGAGAGGCCTGGGGGATATCGGTTGCACCCAAAACCGAGGATGCCAAAGAGGGGTTTCGCGCATGGATAAAAAAGCGCCCGACCGAGTTTACCGGGCTGTGATGGATGCTCAGATACTCTGTACACGCACCACAGTACTACAGCACGTGTGAGGTAAGAAAATTGAACTACGAACAAATTACAGTAGAGCACCGCCAGAATGTGGCGATTGTTACGCTGAACCGGCCGGCAAAAATGAACGCCTGGACCTACCGGATGCACGATGAGTTAATCACTGCCATTGAGGCGATAAATGATGATGCTGACATTGGAGCTATCGTTCTTACCGCCAATGGCCGAGGGTTCTGCGCTGGCGCCGATTTCGTGGAGAACAGTAAAAAAGACGAACATGGCGAGCGGCCCAGAGCGAAACGTCGTGAATCCTGGTCTGCTTTTATTCGCCAATCGAAACCCGTAGTTGCAGCAATAAATGGAGTCGCCCTGGGCATAGGGTCTACCTTGACATTACCCTGCGATATTATCTTTGCCTCAGATAAAGCCAAGATCGGCCTCATTTTTGTCAAGATGGGACTTGTGCCCGAACTGGGTAGTTCACACTTATTGGTACAGCGGGTTGGTCTTGCCAAGGCGAGTGAGATGTGTCTGACGGGGCGCAGCTACCAGGGGGAAGAACTCCTCCGTATGGGTCTCGTTGACTATCTGGTAGCTGCCGACGAACTGCTGGACAGAGCCTTTGACCTCGCCAGTGAAATTGCAGCTAATCCCGCACCGCAATTGCGTATGACCAAGGAACTTCTGAGTGTAAATGGCAGTTGTTCCGATCTGGAGCTGGTCGAGAAACGTGAGAGGGAAATGTTGAAATTAGCCCTGGCCACGCCTGAGCACCGCGAAGCGGTCAATGCCTTTCTCTCGCGCTCGAAGTCCTAGCAAGGGAAGCATGTCCTCAAAAAATAGTCAGTTAGTGTGAAAACCTCATGAGTGGAGAATCATTGTGAGCGGAATTATTCGGTACGGTAGCTACATACCGTATTTTCGCCTTAAAAAATCTGCTTTTGGCGCCGGGCGTGGCGAGCGCGCGGTTGCAAGCTACGATGAAGACTCAGTCTCTATGGCTGTGGAGGCAGCACGCGATGCGCTGCGTGGCGCATGCATTCCCGATAGTTTGATCTTTGCGACCACAAGTCCACCTTATGCAGAGAAACTCAATAGCGCGACCATAGCTGCCGCACTGGACCTGCCGGGAGAAACCCGAAGTCTTGAACTGGGTGCCTGTTCTCGAATGGGTCTCAGTGGTCTGATTCTTGGTCTGGACCTCGCCCGTAGTGGCGAGGCCACGCTTGTGTGTGCGGCAGATGTCGTTATCGGTGCCCCGGGAGGAGCGCGTGAAAGTGGCAGCGGTGATGCGGCGGCGGTGTTCCTCACGGGCAAAAATGAAGACTCGATAGCGGTACTCAAAGGAAGAGCCTCTGCGACCACAGAACTTATCGATGTGTGGCGCTTGCCAGGTGACCAATTCGCCAGACAGTGGGAGGAACGATTTGGCGCGGATGTGCTGAGCCCTGTGATGATGGATGCCATTACTCGCGCACTAAAGCAGGCAGGTGTCCAGGCCAGCGAGCTAAATCGTGTCATTGTCGACTCTGCAAATCCTCGCGTAACTGCAGCCGTTCCCCGGGCTATGAAGTTGACGCCAGAACAGTATTCCAATCCTCTCCAGAATACTGTGGGGCGATCGGGAACAGCTAATATCGGGCTGCAACTGGCTTTCACTCTGGATAGCGCCAGACCGGGAGATTTACTGTTGTTGATATCTGCAGTCGATGGTTGTGATGTCCTTGTACTGGAGGTAACCGAAAACATTCATGCCGGCAGGCCACAACGAACGGTGGAGCAATGGTTGGCCTCTAAAAGCGCCGATCTCGATTACCACAGTTACCTGAAATGGCGTGGCATTATGCCCTTTGAGCCACCGCGCAGGCCCGAGCCAGAAAGGCCCGCTGCCCCCGCTTCCGTTCGCAGCGGGCGCTGGAAGATGGCTTTTGTCGGTGGCCGTTGTCAGGTGTGCGACAAGGTCAATCTGCCTGCACAACGAGTTTGTGTGAAATGTGGTGCTATCGACAAAATGCGCGAAGAACCCTATGCCGACGCACTCGGGCGTGTCGCAACCTATACCCTGGATCATCTAGCCTACAGTTTACAACCGCCGGTAGTTGCCGCTGTCGTAGATTATGAGCAAGGGGGACGTTTGTCCTGCGAACTCACCGATGTAAAGCCGACCGATGTGGGCATTGGCACAGAGTTGGAGATGACGTTTCGCCGCTTGTACACCGGGCAGGGAATACACAATTATTTTTGGAAGGCGCGTCCAAAGCGTTAAAAGGGGCAGTAGAAATGGCCAGTAATGGTATTTGTGATCGTGTTGCAATTGTCGGGATGGGCTGCACGGACTTTGGTGAACTGTGGGGCCAAAGCGCTTCGGATTTATTGATAGACGCTACTACACAGGCCTTTTCATCAGCCGGCGTCGAAAAAGAGCAAGTCGATGCGTATTGGCTGGGAACTGCCCGGGGATATTCAGGCCGGGCACTGTCAGAGCCGCTTAAAATTCAGTACAAGCCGGTAACGCGGGTTGAAAACATGTGCGCCACGGGAAGCGAGGCAATCCGCAATGCGGCATACGCTGTGGCCAGTGGCGCCTACGATCTGGTAGCGGCTGTCGGGGTTGAAAAGATCAAGGATTATGGTTTCGCGGGACTTGCCGGCATTTTGCCGCCAAGTGATGGTACGGCTTCTACCATGTCACCGCCGGCTACCTTTGCGTTACTGGTTCCTGCTTACGCGCAAAAATTTGGCGTGGACGAAGCGAAGATGAAAGAGGTTATCAGCAGAATAGCCTGGAAGAATCATTGTAATGGTGCAAAAAATCCGAAAGCGCAGTATCGATCAGAGGTGTCGATGGAGAAGATTATGAACTCACCGCGGGTTGCCGGTGAGTTCGGTATTTTCGATTGCTCTGGAGTATCCGACGGTGCCGCTGCGGCCATATTATGCCGGGCGGAAGATGCACACCGCTATACCGATAGCCCAATTTTCATCAAGGCTCTGGCTTTTTCTGCCGGGCCGGGAGAAGGCTACGCCAGCCAAGACTATGATTTTACTACCTTCCCAGAAGTTGTCGCCAGTGCCAAGGATGCCTATAAGCAAGCGGGCATTGTCGATCCACGGGAGGAAATCAGTATGGCAGAAGTCCACGACTGTTTTACCGTAACAGAGTTGGTGCTCATGGAGGATATGGGCTTCTCCCCACGCGGGCAGGGCTGGAAAGACGTTCTGGATGGGCGCTTCGACCTCGATGGCGCTCAGCCAATAAACACTGACGGTGGTTTAAAAAGCTTCGGGCACCCGATTGGAGCGAGCGGCCTGAGGATGATGTATGAGATGTGGCTGCAACTGCGTGGAGAAGCGGGTGAGCGGCAGATCAAGGCACCCGGGATGGGCTTGACCCACAATCTGGGTGGTGCTCCGGGCTCCTGTGTCAGTTTTATCTCAATTATTGGCACCTGATATTTTCTTAATCTACCAAGGTAACTCAATCTGGAAAAGGGACAAATAATGGACTTTACACCGAACGAAGAACACCAAATGATTCGCGACTCTGTGCGCAAAATTTGCTCCGATTTCACGGGAGAATATTGGGCCAAATGCGATAACGAGCATAAATTTCCCTGGGAATTCCATCGGGCGCTGGCGGCGGGTGGCTGGGCTGGTGTGGCCATCCCGGAGCAGTATGGTGGAGCCGGCCTGGGTGTGACAGAGGCGGCCATTGTGCTTGAGGAAGTGGCCGCCTCAGGAGCGGCCATCAATGGTTGTACAGTGGTTCACGGTGGAATATTTGGTATGGAGCCTGTGGTTCGCTTCGGTTCTGAAGAGATGAAACAGCGCATTTTACCCAGGGTCGCCGCTGGCGAGTTACATATCGCCTTCGGCGTGACCGAGCCAAATGCAGGCGTAGATACGTCAAAAATAATCACTCGCGCACGGCGAGAGGGTGATCACTATATTGTCAATGGTGCGAAAGTATGGACGTCAAAAGCGCTGGAATCTGACAAAGTGCTGCTGCTGGTTCGCACCAAGCCAGCGGAGGAGTGTCGCAGTAGATTCGATGGGCTGACCTTGCTGCTGGCTGACCTGCAGGTACCCGAGGTCACCATTACCCCTATTCCCAAGGGTGGGCGCAATGCCGTGGCCTCCTGTGAGACCGTCTACGATAATTTGAGGGTTCCGGTTGCGGATATTGTCGGCAAGGAAAATGAGGGTTTCAAATGCCTTTTGCCCGGTCTGAATGCTGAACGAATCCTGGTCGCTGCCGAAGCAGTTGGCACGGGCAGAGCGGCGCTCGATAAGGCGGTAGCATACGCCAAGGAACGAATTGTTTTCGACAGACCCATAGGAAAAAATCAGGCCATCGCCCACCCACTGGCGAAGGCCTATGCGCGGCTCAAGGTGGCGTCACTGGCAATTCAGGAAGCCTGCTGGCGTATCGATAACAATATGAGCTGTGGTGAAGAGGCCAATATCGCCAAGTATATGGGGGCAGAAGCGGGATTTTATGCGGCGGATCGCGCCATGCAAACCCTCGGTGGTTATGGCATGGCGGAAGAGTATGGCGTTGTTCGTTACTGGCGTGAAGTGAGAATTGCGCAACTGGGCCCTGTGCCTCAGGAAATGATTCTGAACTATATTGCCGAGCACGTACTGGAACTTCCACGCTCGTACTAACGTTAACCAAAAGCTGAATAACCAAAAAAGGTAGGATCAATGACAGACTTGATTTATGAAAAGCTCGATAACGGCGTTGCCATTCTTACAATGAATCGTCCAGCGCGTAAAAATGCGCTCAGTCCGGAAATGCTCTGCCGCCTGGTGGATGCATGGGAAGATTTTGACCGCGATTCCAATATGCGTGTGGCTTTGTTAACAGGCGCACAGGGAGTGGGTGCATTTTGTGCGGGAGCCGACCTGGGGCTGCTTGTTCCATTACTTACCGGTTCGCGCGGTCCTGAGAATGAATGGGATGAACGTATGGTGGCTGACCCCGACATATTGTATCGGGCTCTGCAGCGAAACAACCCGACCTACAAACCTATTATTGCTGCCGTCAATGGTTTTGCCATTGCCGGGGGTACAGAGTTTCTGCAGGGCACAGACATCCGCATTGCGGTACCGGGAGCAACTTTTGGCCTGGCGGAGGTAAAACACGGCCTGGCACCCGGGGGTGGCTCGCTAACCCGTTTGGCGCGGCAAATGCCCTACGCTAAAGCAATGCAAATTTTGCTTACCGGCGATGTCATTGATGCCGATGAAGCTTTACGTATTGGTTTCATAAATGAAATCGTTGCCGAGGATCAGTTAATGGTAAGGGCGCGGGAAATCGCCGATAAGATTGCCGGTAACGGGCCTCTTGCAGTGCGGGCCTGTAAAGAAGCTGTTATCAGAACCAATGGGCTGCCTCTTAATGAAGCCTATGTCATCGAAGATGAGATAGCGAACAGAATTCTGGCGACCGAAGATGCAGTTGAAGGGCCCCGTGCGTTTCTTGAAAAGCGCAAGCCCGTATTTAGAGCATGCTAGCTGCATCTGTGTCAGTGACTCTGGCCATCGTGGACAAATAGACAGTAGGGGATAGGTACATGGTAGGAATCTGTGAAGGACGTGTTGTTATTGTTACCGGCGCGGGCCGCGGAGTCGGCCGCGGGCATGCGCTTGAGTTTGCTCGCCAGGGTGCGAAAGTAGTTGTTAATGACCTGGGCGGTGATGTGAGTGGTGAGGGTGGGTCGCTGAGCTCTGCACAGGAAGTGGTCGCCGAGATAAAGGAAATGGGCGGAGATGCGATAGCCAACGGTGCCGATGTAGCAAACTGGGAGCAGGCCCGGGAGATGATTCAAGCGGCTGTGGATACATTCGGGCGTCTCGATGTGCTGGTAAACAATGCGGGCATATTGCGCGACCGCATGATGATCAATATGACAGAGTCCGAATGGGATGTGGTGGTGAAGGTTCTGCTTAAGGGTACTTTCGCACCCAGCCATCACGCGGCCAACTATTGGCGAGCCCAGGCCAAAGCCGATACACCCGTCGCCAGTCCGCGCATTATTAATACCGCTTCCGGGTCTGGCTTATTTGGAAATATAGGACAAAGCAATTACGGTGCAGCAAAGGCCGGGGTGGCGTCTTTCACACTGATAACCGCTAAGGAACTGGCGCGTTACAACATCACAGTAAATGCAATCTCTCCCGCGGCGCGCACACGAATGACAGAGGATCTTGGCTACGGAGCAGATCGCAAGGAAGGCGAATTTGATTTCACTCATCCTGATAACGTCGCACCGGCAGTAGTGTGGCTGGGAAGCGGGGAGTCAGAGGGAATTACCGGTCGGGTGTTTGAGTTGCGTGGCGGCGTTATCCGGGTTGCAGAGGGCTGGACCCACGGCCCCCGTGTCGAACAGCAAGAGCGCTGGGATCCAAAACTACTGGGGCCCATTATCAGAAAATTGGTTGAGGATTCTAACGATCCCGCTGGTTTGGCGGTTTAGGAGAAAGCCATGAATTTCGACTTTTCGGACGATCAAAAATTTCTTCAACAAGAGTGCCGAAAAATGCTGGAGGGGCAGAGCCCTCTCAATCGTGTGCGCGAAATATTTGAGGGCGAGGAGGCCTTCGACAAACGTCTTTGGGCTTCAATGGGAGAGTTGGGCTGGTTAGGTGCGGCTATTCCAGAGTGCTACGGTGGCTCTGGTATGGGGCAGCTGGAATTGGCAGTAATAGCAGAAGAAGTCGGACGTTCGCTGGCTGCAGTTCCCTTCTCCAGTTCTATCTATCTGGGAGCCACAGCGATTCTGGTGGCTGGCAGCGAGGAGCAAAAAAACAAGTATTTGCCGGGCCTCGCCAGTGGTGAGCTTATAGCTTGTTTTGCGACGCAGGAGGATCTGTACACGCGAAATTCCACTTCTCTTTCAACGGTTTTGTCAGGCGGGGTACTCAGGGGAAGAAAAAAACCGGTGTTGGATGGGGATATTGCAGACATTGCCATAGTCAGCTGTATGGAAGAGGGGCAGTTAGTGCTGGCCATTGCCGATCTGCGAGAGGATGGCCTTTCGCGAAAACCTTTGAAGTCACTGGATCACTCTCGCTCCCAGGGGCTGCTGGAGTTTCACGGGCTACCGGCACAGCGCCTGGGTGATGCAGGAACTTCGAAAGCTTTTGCTAGCCACCTGATGGATAGAGCGGCGGTATTGCTGGCCTTCGAACAAATAGGGGGTGGCCAGCGCTGTCTGGAGTATGCCCGGGAGTTTGCCCTGCAACGCTACGCCTTCGGGCGACCTGTCGCATCCTTTCAGGCCATCAAACACAAGCTCGCTGATATTTATGTCGCCCTTGAGTTAGCCCGTTCAAACGCCTACCACGGTGTGTGGGCATTGGAGAACAATTCGGATGAACTCGCTATTGCCGCCGCTACCGCCCGTATAAGTGCCACTGAGGCCTTTGACAATGCGGCGGAAGATGCTCTGCACATTCATGGGGGGGCAGGTTTTACCTGGGAGTACGACTGCCACCTTTTTGTCAGGCGAGCCCGATTGCTGTCGATGTCGCTTGGAACCGCAAGAAGCTGGAAAAATAAACTGATCGACCGGGTACAGGAGAATTATGAGTCATGAACTTAAACGATTCTACGGAAGAAGCTGCTTTTCGCAGTAGTGTTTACGACTGGTTGAGAAAAAATGCTGAATTGTGGGCGCCGGGTGAGATTCCCACCAGTGCAGCGGACCGAGAGGATCCCTCTCAAATCAAGGCTGCACAAGAATGGCAGGCAAAAAAATTCGACGCTGGCTGGGCTTGTATTACCTGGCCCAAAGAATTTGGGGGCCACGGCGGTACAACAATGGAGGACGTAATCTGGCAACAGGAGGAAGCAAAATTTCGAGTGCCACCAGAGATATTCACAATTGGTATCGGTATGGCGGCTCCGACCATAATGCACTATGGAACGGAGCAGCAGAAAGAACAATGGCTGCCAAAATGTGCCCGGGGCGATGAAATATGGTGCCAGCTGTTCAGTGAGCCGTCGGCCG
>JADFVW010000024.1 GCA_015222725.1 Pseudomonadota bacterium
GCTGAAAGTGGAGTAGTATAGAGGGGGTTGAGTTTGCTGAGAATGTGACATATTGTCACAGGATTAGCCTAAAAAATATAACCGAGAGTAAAGGAATACAACACAGGCGCATAACCCGTCTGGGAGAATAGATTCATATCTATCTCCTGCTCACCAATAATAACTTTGCCATTACCCCTGGCTTCGATATCCAGATAATAGGCCTCTGCAGATACGAATAGCTTATCCGTTACCATAAAATCCAGCCCGACAGATAGCGTCAGACCGAAGGAATCATCGATCTCAAGCTCAATGCTTTCGGCACCAAAGCTCGGAGCCAGATCCGGGTTAATATCTGTATCACCAGCCACCACATAATTAAAACCGAGACCCACAAAAGGCTGCCACCTTGATTGTGTATCCATGGGGAAATATTGGGCAGTAATAACCAGGGGGTACGCTTCAATGTCGCCTATTGGCACACCTTTGACCAGGCCTGTCGTGCCGACGATTTCAAAAACCGGAGGTTTAGACAATAACAATTCAAAGGCGAGATGATCTGTCGCAAAGTAGCTGACATTAACTATTGGCACACTTTGACTTTCTACGCCTATCTCTCCGAGCTCAATGCCGCCCAGGTCGATTGAATCTGAATCTTCCCTGGGGTCAATAACCGCCACGCCAGCCCGAACCAGAAAGTCGCCCTTCTCGTAGGCGAACCCACAGGGAGAGAAAAACACAATGGCCATCCACACTACCAGGCGTAATAGAAAAATATTCTCCGAGAACATGGAATGCATCCCCGCACCCTCATCCCTTCTATTTTGAAGTTTCAAGGCTTACGAAATCCTCTTTATAGCGCACTGCGCAATCCGGACAGACGAATTCTTCCGGCAAGTCCGCAAACTTCATTCCCGGGGGATAACCCTCATGGGCGTCCCCCTTGGCTTCATTGTAGACGTAGCCACAGTCTGGGCACTGGAAACAACTCATATCGGAACTCCTGTCCTGGGGACTCAAGCTGCAACAGCCTCTGCTTGATGGAACAAAGTATCCGATACTTCAGTCTGCTTCGGGTAACGCGCGAGCAGTGCTTCCAGCTTGCCCGGCTGAACATTTACATTATCGAGGTCGCCGGCCACATGGGGAAGAGCCATCAGGCGCTTGTCCATTATCCGATACCACAGGGGTGGAATATAGGCAGCGACGAACATTCCAAAGTAGCCCGTTGGCAGGGATGGCAGGTCCGGAAAGTCTCGCAGACACTGGTAACGGCGAACCGGGTGGGCGTGATGGTCTGAATGCCGCTCCAGGTGAAACAATAGTATATTGGAGAACACATGGTTGGCATTCCAGCTATGGTAAGGCTGGCAGCGCTCATAGCGACCACTGGCTTCTTTTTTGCGCAGCAGGCCGTAATGCTCGATGTAGTTGGCACTGGTCAGCTGCCACCAGGCCCAGAAATTATGAACGGCCAGGAACAGAACCATAATCCAGCCAAAGCTCGCAATCAGGGCCAGTTGCACAACAGCAGTAATAGCGTATGACTGAAGAATTTCGTTGTCAAAGCTCCACACATTTTTACCGGTGCGCTCCAGACGATCATTTTCAAGCTTCCAGCCGCGTTTAAATGCGCCGGGAATTTCTCGACGCACAAACTGGTAGATTGATTCGCCCATACGCGAGGTCGCTGGATCTTCCGGTGTGGCCACATCACGATGATGGCCGCGATTGTGCTCAAGACAAAAATGACCGTAGGCAGGAACGGCCTGCACTATTTTCGCCAGGTTACGCTCCAGCCGGCTTTTCTTGTGGCCGAGCTCGTGGGCTGTAACCAGACCCAGCCCACTGTAGATGCCGCCGGTAATCGCCAAAGCCAATACAGAAAGCAGTGACACTGACTGCGTGCCTACAAAAATGGCAAGCGCAAATAGTACCGCATAGTGAATAGGAACAGTGAAATAGGTTAGCCAGCGATAATAGCGATCTTCCTCTAATTGCGGAACCAGTTCCTCGGGGGGATTATTCTCATCCACACCAAATATGGCATCAAACAATGTCGATACACCATAAATGAATACCAGTGGCGCCAGGAAGGACCACTCACTGCCCGTTGCCATATACAGCCCGATACCACTGACGGCAACTAATGGATAAACCATCGACGCCAGCCACAGGTAACGCTTTTTGTCACGGTATGTGATTTGGCCCTTGTCGGAGCTCTCAAATTTATAGACCTTCATATCATATCTCCAGATAATTGCGCTTTATCCACTTTGAGTAACGATAGTAACCAGTATTACTTGTATTCTCGATTGTATTTAATGACAATGTGTAAGTCATATTACGCCATTATGGAGTATCCAGCTTGATTGACGACCTACCCACCCCGGCGACCTATACCCGGGTCTTGCTGCAATCAACCCCCGCCAAAGACCGGGCCAGATTACTTCATCTAACTGATTTGCATGAAGAATTCCTTTCATCTTCAAGCAGCATACGCGCGGACCAGCAGATACAGGTGTTTCGCAACGCACAGAAAATGGCGACCAGGCCAGACTGGGCTCTTTCTCTGGGAGATCAGCTTAATGTCAACAGCCATGGGTCACTGGGGTTTGCCGCGCTAAGCGCACCAACCTTGGGTAAGAGTCTGGAGACCCTGGCCGCTTTTGCACGAATACGTGCTCCTTACTTATCGTTCAAGTTCGAGCAATCACAGGATCGCTTCTACTTTAATGTTGAACCCGAATTTGAGCTGGGAGACCTCGAAATCGCCCTGGATGAAATTGTCCTGCAAATAGTAGACTCGCTAATAACTGTCGTTCTGGGAACCAGGGGCCCGGGAATTAAAATTATGTTGAGTTACCCTGCGCCGGCATACGCTGATAATTATGCCCGCTTCTTTACTGCACCCTACGAATTCAGCCAGGCTTTTAGTGGAGTAGAGCTCCCTTCTGGTCTATGCCAGGTACCCTGCCCACTGCACGATGAACAAAGCTATGTTGCTTCTCTGGCACGCTGCCGCCTGGCTCTCGCAGAAGTTATCGACCCCACAGATGCTGTTTCCCGGGTTAGAAACTTGCTCGCCGCACACTATGAATACCTTGAAACCGGGACAAAGAATGGTGAAGCTCCAACGCTGGAGAGTGTTGCCGGCACATTGTGTATGTCACCCAGAACTTTAATACGACAACTTGCCGCCCAAGACAGTGGTTACCGCGAAATGCTCGAGAAGGCACAGAAAGATACAGCCAGCAGGTTACTTGGACAGGCACGTTACTCTGTCTATGAAATTGCCATGCTGCTGGGTTATAGCGATGCGGCAAACTTCGGGCGTGCATTTCGGCGCTGGTTCGGTATGGCACCCAGCCAATATCGGCGGCAGTAAACGTTGCCCGAAAGGGGTGCAATCCAACCTGGTACGCGGTTACGCCAAGCTAGCTGCTAAGCTTCACCCCCTCTAAACACAAGCCAAGCTGCATGCTGCCAGCGCGGGCGGAGGGAACTCATCGCAACTTTTTTGGATTAATCACCCTCCAGGTTCAACGACAAGTTTTTGTGGGCAGCAGTAAGCATCGCCACAAACTCACGGCGCTCTTTATCGCTGAACCCGTCAGTTGCAAGGTCACCGATATCACTGACAACCTGCTCGAGCGGGTCAAATACCGGCGAAGATTTTGGTGTGAGAAACACACGCTTTGCACGTCTATCGGCTGGATCATCCCTGCGCTCTAACCACTGATCCTTTTCCAGCCGGTCAATTAACTTGCCCAGGGGGGGCTTGGCCATTATAAGCTGCGCAGCGATCTCCGTTTGAGTCTGGCCATCGTTTTCATGAAGTAAATATATAACCTCCCACTGTGAGCGCGTGAATCCAAGCTCTTTTACTCGCCGGTTGAATATCCTGGCAGCCATCAAGGCCAGCTCATGGATGATCGATGCCAATCGAGCCTCGCGATCTTCTATGTCTTTCTCTTGCAGCTCAGCCATTTATTACTAACCTATATTATTTTAACTATAGTTACTATATGCTTAGTACCTATTACACGGTGATGCCTGAAAGCGTCCCATTAATTGAGGAGATATTCCGCATGAAAGCTTTCCAAATTTTTATTGCAGTCGCTCTTGTGAGCTTATCGACAGCCAGTATCGCTGAAGACGATGCTAAAATCGAGGCTGCAAAACAAGCCGCTGCTGATACTTGCATGAAAGAGGCACAAGAAAGGTACAGTTCTGCATCGGCTATAACTGACACCCGAAAGTACAATAAGAGTGGTATGCGGGGTTATTACATTGACATGAAAGTAGGGAAAAACAACAAGAAAGTAAGATGCATAGCCCAGAACAACGGCAAGGTTATGATTACTTCCAAGTAACAGGTATCACTCATCAGGCAAGGTGTTGCTGCTACAGCCTATGGTTGTAGCCTCAGTTCGTATTGTGCATGTTCATTAATGGCCTCGTCACTAAACCACCAGTAACGCTTCTCGCCACTCAACCAACTGTCCAGGAAGTTCTTGTTCCAGGGATCGAACCAGCGCTCGCTGACACCCCCTGGGAAGTGGGCCTCCACTTTTTCGGTATCTGCCATGTCGATGATGATGCGCATGGAATCGATGACTTTGGCCTCATAGGGCTTATCAAATATATACAGACCCCGCATCAGTGTTTCACCGGAGCCACCCATGGCATGCTCGCCACCACCAATCCACTTAGCGGCATCTTTGCCGGGTATAAAGGGATGAAAGAACGTAACGGTGTGGGCATCACCCCAGCGCCAGCTCGAACTGTCTTCACCCCAGTTTGCATTCAGCTCTGTCAATACCGCCCGCCCTGCTCTAATAATGATGTCGTCCCGATCTTCAATTTGCTCGGTACGTGTATCGTCAAACCAGGGGCTGCCGTCCTGTTCGTACCAACGCAGTACGCGCTCCTGCCAATAGTAGGTTTGATTCAGGTAGGCCATTAACAGGGACTCATCCATATCATCAGAAAAAGTCTCGATGGCGAAGTGGCGCAGCACAGTCTGGAATATCAGCGGTGCGGTTTCGTCCTTGTCATCCAGTAAGTCCCAGGCGGCCAGCTCGCGCGCCAGTGGCTGAAGCTCCGGATCTGCTTCAAAGGCTGCAATAATAGCAGGCAACATTCGCTGTGCCAGCAGGTTCTTTATATCCAGGTTGAACGCCCAGTGATCGTCGACGCTTACCACCGGCTTCTCAAACAATTCCATCAGACGCCGGTAACGCCAGGAGCCGGCAAAGTGTGTGGAGTATTCGTAGGGGTAGTCCGCTTTGGTGACCCGATGGTTCGCCGAGCCCACCCAGCCCTTGGCGGGGTTTAACTGCAGCGGCATTTCTTCAGGCGGAATACGGCCCTGCCAATTGTCCTGCTCCTTGGGCACCAGGGGCACCAGTCCGTTGCCCCGGCTGCGAATCGGCACAACTCCAGACCCCATACGGGCAACATTTCCCGCCGTATCCACAACGATGTAGTTCAGAGGCACCGTTGTTTTACCGATTGCCAGCAGCGCTTCATCCACGGACCGGGCCAGCAGCAACTCCCGGTTCCCGGAATCGGGGCCCACGTATTCCGGCACCGACCAGCGCATGGACAACAGCTTGCCCTCAACCAGGCTCATACCGTGATCTGAAATAATCGGCCCGCGTATTGTTTCTCTAATCTGCATGGTCTCTACGCGGAAACCGCCTTCGGCTTCTCTATCGCGAATGAGCAGCTCTTCCGTGCGCGTCAAAAAAGGCAGGGACTGTCCACCCTGTATGTAATTCGAGCCATTGTCTGGATCCAGCGTTTCGATATACAGGTCCACCATGTCGGCGTAGCCATTGGTGGCGCCCCAGGCAATATGAGATGTTCTACCCACTCCCAGACCGGGGCCACCCGGTGAGGCCGTGCCAACTGCGCGCAGTTCCGGCGTGACAATACCCATGGGGTACCAGAAACCCGGCAGGTGGCGTGCATCAAGGTGAGGGTCATTAGACAGAATGGGGGCACCATTGGCCGACTTGCCGCCATCACTGGCCCAGGCATTGCTTCCCATGGCATAGCGCGGCTGGTAGTCACTGACCAGGCTGTCATCAAATTGCAGGCCCAGTGAGGCGAGTTGCGATGGCTCTGCATCAAACTCTGTCGCGGGGTCGTCGGGATTAATGGTGAGAGGGCGCAACTCATACGCCCGCTCTGCGCCAAATTTGTCAATCAACTGCAGCGTAAGCAATTCCTGGCGCCAGTTCACCGAACTGCTCCAGATTCTAAAATACTGGATGGCCAAAATATCTTCCAGCGTCCACTGCATCGGTGTGTGCCCCATCACAGAAAACATCAGGGGATATTCATCCTCCCGATCGGTGATAAAGGCGTTCACACCATTGAGATAGCGCTGCAGGTAATTTCTCTCTTCATCGCTGAGTCTGCCCAACTGCTCTTTGGCAAATCCGGTGAGGTCCAGCAGGCGAATAATGCGGTCGTTCTTTATACCGCGTTCTCCGATAAACTCCGCCAACCGACCGTGCGCCAGATACTTGTACAGCTCCATCTGAAAAGTACGTTCCTGGACATGCAAAAAACCCTGAGCCGTCAGCGCGTCATCCAGGGAGTCGGCATAGATGTAAGGAACCCCTGCATCATCCCGCAGCACCTTGACCGGCGCTTGCAGCGCGGAGAGAGTGAGTGTTCCCTCGCGTTGGTATGTATCCAGCCTGGGAAGGATTAGTACTGCGGCGATAATTAGCAACGTGAGAATCAGAAAGAACTTTTTCATAATAAATACCCTGCGACAGTCCCAAATGGTGCTTGCTTAAGCTAAGTGTAGGGCTGGGCTGGTATTGCCTGGCAGGACCGTCTGCAGCCATGGATGGCTGCAGCGAGCCTCCATGGATGGATTCACGGCGTGTCCAGCCAGGCAATACCAGTTCGGCCCAAAACGACAGCTTAAGCAAGCACCATTTGGGACTTCCCCCGGAACTTTAATACTCGTAAATAAAGTCTACGCCGTAGCTGCGGGGAGCTCCGAAGGAATTACCTGCGTAACCAAGGCCTTGGTTAACACCGAGATCTGCACCGTACACTTTGTATTCTTCGTCTGACAGGTTTTTGCCCCAGAGTGCAACACGCATGCTACCGGCATCGCCCAGCATAATTTCAGACAGACCCACCCTGGCGTTAAACAGTGTACGGGACTCGGAATTGCCGTAAGGGCTGGAAGAAAAATTCTCCGCGTCGGTGTAAGTTGTGTCAAAGCGGGCATCCAGGTAAGCCCAGTCCATGGGTAAATTGTAGACCAGGCTCACAGCACCGGTGCTCTTGCCATCGGCACGGCCGTTATCGCCGTCAAAATCTGTCTTGCGGTAACCGTAAGACCCTTCGACACTGAAGTTGGCAGGCAGCAAGGCAACAAAATCAACCTCAAAACCCTTGGTGGTGTTCTCGCCCGAGTTGCGCACGGTGCGTACACCTTCCACAAACTCGGTAATCTGCAAGTTTTCATTGTCGTTGTAGAACACGGCCAGGTTGAAACGCAGGCTCTTGTCCAGCCACTCGGACTTCATACCCACTTCCCAGGAAACGGTCTCCTCTGGATCAGCAGGGATATCAAACACGGTAAAGTCCGTGTAATCCATGTGATTGAGAGCACCAATGCTGAATACACCCGCGTTATAGCCCTCGGCGCGCTTGCCGTAGAAACTGATATCATCATTGAGCTGGTAGCCCACGATAAGGTCGGTGGTGAACTCATCCCAGTTATCTTTGGCCGTATGCGGGCCGTCCAGACGCGGGTCTTCATCCAACAGGGTTACTTCTTTATCGTCCTCGGTATAACGTAGACCCAGGGTCACATCCCACTGCTCGTTGATGTAATACTTCATCTGCCCGTAGGCCGCTTTCGACTCATTCTCCATGCTGTACCAGGCCCCCGCGGCAGCGCCCAGGCCACCCAGTAAGACAGGCGTACCGGGCACGTAGAACATGGCGTTCCAGGGGTTAATCTCTTTGCCCTCTTCCTCGAAATAGAACAGTCCCGCTACATAATCCAATTTGTCGCCAAAAGCCGATCCGATAAACTGGAACTCCTGGGAAAACTGATCCTGCTCCTTGTTATTAGACGCATGAAACATGGGGATGGCCACGCCGTCTGACGTTTGCCAGGCACCGCCGTCCAGGTCATTGCCGGGTAAGCTGGACTCATAGTCGCGGTAGGCGGTGATGGATTTGATCTGCATGACATCGGTGTCCCACTGCAGTGTCAGGTTGTGCCCCGTCACTTCCGTGTTTTCCTTGCTGTTGCCATCGAGGTCAAACCGCTCTACCCGTTTTTTGGGCTCAACAACAGACAGCATTTGTGCCAGGGGATTGTAGCCGCCACTGAATACTGAGGTTTGCAAGTTAAAGGAACCGATGATGCTTGGGTCGGTGGCACCGGGACCCATGTGGGTGATCTGCAGAGGCATGGGAACAGCTTCGATATCGCTGTTGTCGTAGCTATAATCTGCCATGAAATTGTCACTGGCTTCCCAACGCAGGGCGATGCGGTAGGCATCGGTGTCTACACTACCCAGGTCCTTCTCGCCTTCGGGATTACGGTTTGTCGCCCAACCATCATAGTCCTTGAGCATATAGGATATCTTGGCACTCACACCCGCCGCCGTAGGTGTGTCCACAGAAGTCTGTGAACGAAACTCGCCGAAGCTGCCAAAGGTCAGGGCCTGCTTGAAAGCAAACTCACCCGCGGGCTTTTTGGTGATGATGTTTATCGCACCACCGGTAGTGTTCTTGCCCCATAGGGTGCCCTGTGGACCACGTAGAATCTCTACGCGCTCTATATCAACGATATCAAATACGGCACCGGCATTTCGCGCGATATAGGCGCCGTCAATATACATTCCCACTTTGGGGTCAATAGTCAGGGAGGGCTCGCCGGTGCTGACGCCGCGAATACTGGTACGTATGTTGCCCGCACTACCAAATGTAGGAACGATAGTGACGTTAGGGGCATACTCGCCAATATCGGTGGCATTGAAGGCGCCGATCTGCTCCAGGGAATCGGAACTGAATGCAGTAATTGCAATAGGGGTGTCCTGCAAGGAAGCTGACACTCTTTGTGCAGTGACCACCACTTCTTCCAATTGCGCCTGGGCGGGGCTTGCCAAAGCAAACGCCATGACAACGGGGCTCGCCGCTACTGTCGCCCTTGATACCGCCTTTGCCAACACGTTCATTTTTCTCATGGAGCTCTCCTGATCTTATACTCTAATTTGGAGTATTGGTAATTTTGTCTGGTGATAGTACTCCTATTCGGAGTATAGTCAAGTTATGCCAACGCCCAAACCCCCAAAGTTGACACCAACTTCTTATGCCCTGCTCGGATTGCTCGCGCGTAAATCCCAGACGGCCTACGAGCTCAATGCCCAGATGCAGTACAGTTCGATTCGCGTGTACTGGCCCAGAGTAGAGAGCCATGTCTATACGGAGCCAAAAAAACTCCTGCGGCACGAATTGGTCATCCAGAGGCAGGAAAAACTGAATGGCCGCAATCGCACGCTCTATACGATTACCGCAAAGGGCAGAGAGGCACTGAAGCAGTGGCTGAGAAGTGACGATGAAGTAGAGCTGCGCATGCAGGCCGAGTTTATGTTGAAGCTGGTACTGGCCGACGGGGGGACCATGGCGGATGCGCGCCAGACACTGGAGAAATCCCTGCTCTGCACACAAAACGACCTGAAGTTGGCCATTGCCGGTATCCAGGCAATTCTCTCCAACGGCAAGATTGAACAGGATGGTGCGCCGTATAACGGCATCATTATCAACCTGATGGCCGACATATTGATTGCGCGCTATCGCTGGGGGAAATACGCCCTGAAGACAACCCAGGATGTGGACAATCAGATGTCGGCAGAAGAAAAAACAAAACTCGCGAAGTCTGCCTATGCCGACGCGCTGGCAAAAATGGAAGAAGCGCTACAATAATTGCGCTAGAATGCGCGGCATGAAAAAACTACTACCCGCACTACTTGCCTTGTCGCTGCTCCCGGCCTGCGTTAGCAGCCCCACGGGGCGCAGCCAGCTCATGCTCGTATCACCTGAATCGGCCATTGTCGAATCCCGCAAAGCCTATCTGAGCACCGTCAGCGACCTGGACAAACAGAATAAATTGGTCGACGACCCTCTATTAATGGACAAAGTACAGATCATCACCGGCAGGTTGGTCACCGAGGCCATCGCCCTGTACCCCCAGTCCGCCAACTGGGAGTGGAGCGTCGCCATTATCGATGACCCCGAAATGGTCAACGCCTGGTGTATGGCTGGCGGCAGAATGGCTGTGTACACCGGATTGTTCGAAAAACTCAAGCTGACGGATGATGAGTTTGCTCAGATTATGGGCCACGAGATATCCCATGCCCTGGCCAATCACACCGCGGAACGCATGTCGCGGGCCATGGCAACCACACTGGCCGTGGTAGCACTGGGCATCGCATCCGACCACCCGGCGGCCACCATGGGCGCAGCGGCCATGGCGGCCAAAGTGGCGCTGGAGCTGCCCAATAGCCGCACCGCGGAATCCGAGGCCGATCGCATCGGTATCGAGCTCGCCACCAGGGCGGGATATGATCCGTACGCTGCCGTCACACTGTGGCAGAAGATGGGGTCGCTGGGAGGCTCAAAACCCGCTGAATTCCTGAGTACTCACCCTGCACCCGAAAACAGGCAGGCCGCCCTCGCTGCCCTCACGCCGGAAATGCACAAACTCAACCCCCAGGGCGCACTGGCCGCAGTGCACCCGGTAAGCATAATTAAATAAATAACCGAGCTAATCATCTACCGCTTATGTCGCAAACAGCTGGTAGCCTGCCAACTCTGGAACCTCTTTCATCAGCTTACGTTCAAGCTTTTGAACCTTCCGCATGCCATCACACAGCTCCTCAGCGGTCTCCTCCAGTCCATCACTCATGGATTCCAGCTCCTCACCCATAAGATCCATGCGGTTACCGAAGCTCTCCATGCTCTCATCGAAGTCCGAGTCAGAGGAAATCAGTGCCTTGCCGATCTCAATGAAAATCGAACCCAGGGAAGCCATTATGGCGTCCTCAATATCTTCACTGAACTCCTCGTCAAACGCGCCATCCAGGTCGTTGAGGGCGAAAACAGAAATTGAATAAACGCCGTCCTCAGCGCTGCTGCTGGCCTCGAATCGTTCCCGCGCACTAGCCAGTGCCTCGCCAGACTTGGCAACCGCCTCACTCTCCTCGCCAAAAGCCGCACTGAATGCAACCTTTAGTGATTTTTCTGCTACGGTCAGGGCGGTGGACACCAGTTCCATCCACTGTGGTACCAGGGCCGCTACCTCCCCCGCATATTCCTCGGCCAAAGCTCGTTGCTCGTCATCCAGTTCTACCGGTTCGCCCTTTACCGACAGCCAGCCGCCCTGCCGAATTTCATAAATCGTCTCGGTCTGGTCGGAAACCCTAAGGGCCTTTGAGCTCACTTCAATATCGTATTGCAGGTCGATAGTGCATTCACTGGCCGTGGCCAGCGCAGATATAAAAAGGCCAAAAACCAGGACGGTTAAATACTTCATTGCGTGCCTCACTCGAGATTCTGAATAGGTGATATGCTTAACTATAACACCATATCACAAATATACAAGCATTGAAGTCTGAACAAAGTTCCTCCAACAGTGTGGTGCCTGTTGGTTATTATCCAGCAATCAGTATAAGGTTGAGGCCGAACACATCGGGAGTATAAAAATAATGACAATCGGATTAAAAATAGCATGCGGACTATATGCCGCACTCATGGCAATGCTGGGCGCGCGCTGGTGGTTCGCCTTTGATGGCATTGCGGCGGAGTGGCTGGTACAACCGCTGGCGGCACAAGGTGTCAACAATCTCATCGCCGACATGGGCGCTCTGTTCCTGGGTAGCGCCATTATGATTGCCCTGGGTCTCAGGCGCGGCCACTCGGTCTGGTTGCTCGCTACTGCATTGCTGATGGCAGTTGCTGCGGCGGGACGCTTATACGGCTTTGCGACACAGGGCTATATACCCGCAGTGCTGGTGCCGCTGGTAATTGAAATCGTTAGCTGCGCCCTGCTCATCGCTACCCACAGGCAGATGTCAGCAGAAAAGTGAACATCGCCACCTGACGATGGCGCAGGTTTCCCCTTAAAGCCCACCCAGTACCTCTTCGGTGTGCTGACCCAGGGTGGGTGGTGGTTTTTTATACTCCACAGGCGTGCGGGACAATTTGATCGGGTTGCCCACTAGCTGCAACGCGGGGTTATGGGGGTGTGCCAGCTCAATCTGCATCTCCCGCGCCTGGATTTGTGGCTCTGCAAATACCTCAGCCACCGAATTGATAGGGCCCGCCGGCACTTTTACACCTTCCAGAATCGCCAGCCACTCGTCTTTGCCGCGCTCCAGCATCGGCCTTTGTAACAGGGGCACGAGCCTTTCCCGGTTCATTACGCGAGCCTGGTTGGTGGCATATCGCTCATCATCCGCCAGCTCAGGGCAACCCAGCACTTCGACAAAGCGGCGGAACTGGGCATCGTTGCCCACCGCGACGATCAAATGCCCATCGGATGCCACGAAACTCTGGTAGGGAACAATATTAGGATGGGCATTGCCCAGCCGGGTCGGCACCATACCGCCCACCAGGTAGTTACTGGCCTGATTGGCCAGGGTTGCAGCTGTCACATCCAATAAAGCGAGATCGACAAACTGCCCCTGCCCCGAGCGGTCGCGTTCAGTCAATGCCGCGAGAATACCGATAGTGGCATACAGGCCGGTCATAATATCGGTGAGGGCGACACCCACCTTCTGTGGCCCCGCACCTTCGGCGCCATCCGGTTGCCCGGTGACACTCATCAAACCACCCATGGCCTGCACCAGAAAATCATAACCGGGCCTGTCTTTGTAGGGCCCGTTCTGGCCAAAGCCGGTAATCGAGCAATATACAAGACCCGGATTACGTGGGGCGAGAGATTCATAATCGATACCGAACTTGGCCGCACCGCCCACCTTGAAGTTTTCCAGTACCACATCACACTGATCCGCCAGCTGGCGAATGGTCTCCTGTCCCTGCTCAGACTTCATGTCGATACAGACCGATTGCTTGCCCCGGTTGGTACACAGGAAATAAGCAGATTCTTTCGTATCGTTACCGTCCTGGTCTTTCAAAAACGGGGGCCCCCAGCCGCGGGTATCATCGCCCACACCCGGGCGCTCAATCTTGATCACTTCGGCACCCAGGTCGGCCAGAATCTGGCTGGCCCAGGGCCCCGCCAATACACGGGACAAATCCAGTACTTTGATATGGGACAGCGCACCCACAGCTTAACCCTCTTTTAGAAAGCCGGAATGTCAGTCTGGGTACGCCCCAGGATCAGGGCGTGGATATCGTGCGTACCCTCGTAGGTGTTCACCACTTCCAGGTTCACCATGTGGCGCATGACCGGGTATTCATCGGAAATACCATTGCCTCCCATCATGTCCCTGGCCTGCCTTGCGATGTGCAGTGATTTACCGCAGGAGTTACGCTTGATCAGGGAAATCAATTCGGGGGAGATCTGTCCGGCATCCATGAGTACACCGGCGCGATGACAGGCCTGCAGGGCCAGGCTTATTTCAGTTTGCATGTCTGCCAGCTTGAGCTGAATCAGTTGATTGGCCGCCAGCGGCTTGCCGAACTGCTTGCGCTGCATCACATAATCCAGAGCCGTATGCCAGCAGTTCTCCGCCGCACCCAAAGCACCCCAGGCGATGCCGTAGCGCGCGTTGTTGAGACAACCAAAGGGCCCTTTCAAACCCTCTACATTGGGCATCAACTGCTCTTGTGGGACAAATACTTCGTCCATCACAATCTCACCGGTGATGGATGCACGCAGGGCGAGCTTGCCTTCAATCTTGGGCGCGCTCAGCCCCTTCATGCCTTTGTCGAGAATAAAGCCACGGATTTTCCCGTCGTCGGTTTTGGCCCACACCACAAAGACATCGGCGATGGGGCTGTTGGATATCCACATCTTTGCGCCGGACAAGCTATAGCCACCCTCCACGGTTTTCGCCCGGGTGACCATGCCACCGGGGTCTGAGCCATAGTCCGGCTCGGTCAGGCCAAAACAGCCTATCCACTCACCGGTTGCCAATTTGGGCAGATATTTTTCACGCTGGGCCTCGGTACCGTAGGCGTATATGGGATACATCACCAGGGAAGACTGTACGCTCAACATGGAACGGTAACCCGAATCTACCCGCTCTACTTCCCGCGCGACCAGGCCGTAGGAGATGTAATCCACCCCCGGGCAGCCATAGCCATCGATGGTTGAACCCAGCAATCCCAGGGCGCCCATTTCGCGAAATAATTCGGGGTCGGTCTCCTCCTTACGAAAGGCATTTTGCACACGGGGAAGCAGCTTATCCTGAGCATACTGTTTGGCCGTATCGCGCACCATACGCTGCTCGTCGGTGAGTTGCTGCTCCAGCAGGAAGGGGTCCTGCCAGTCAATTTTTTTCCAACTTTTGCCTTTTGCCATGAGAGTCATCCAGTGTCGTCTATTTGGGAATCAGCAAAGTACCAAAATATGCATCATTAATAAAATATATGTTTTATATCTATTTAATATATTTTATATATAGTTAGATGCATTGAGAATCTTCCGGAGAACAGAGTTGGATCTGCGTAAACTCGAAATCTTTATCGCTGTCGCCCAATTGAAGAGCTTCAGCCAGGCCGCACTCACGCTGCATATGGCACAGCCGGCGGTCAGTATCGCGGTGCGCAAATTGGAAGAGTCCCTTAATACCTACCTGTTTGACCGCAGTGGACGCAAGGTAGAATTGACTGCGGAGGGTCACAACCTGCTGGGCCGGGCACAGCATATATTGGCTGAAGTGGAAGACCTGGGCCGCTCCGTCGGCGCAATGAATGACCTGCTGCAGGGTGAGTTGGGCATAGCCTGCCCCTCTATGCTGGCCACCTACTTCCTGCCCGAACTGCTCAGCGAATTCCTGACCACCCACCCTGGCTTAAAGGCTTCAGTGACACAGGCCGGTACCACCCGTGTTGAACAGATGCTGCTGGATGATGAAATCGAGCTGGGGGTTACCACCTTCCAGGACTCCCCCAATCTTGCGGACCTGGAGCTGGTTCCCCTGCTCAAGGAGCAAATGGTGCTTTGCGTCAGCAGTGATCACCTTTGGAGTCAGCGCCGGCGCATCAACATCAGTGACTTACAGGACTCCCCCATGGTGGTCTACGAAAGTGGCTATTTTATCCGCAGTAAGCTGGACCAACTCTGCGCAGAGCGCGCTGTGCAACCGGACTTTCGCATGCAGTCGAACTTCCTTCCCCTGCTGCTAAAAATGGTTAAGCAGGGCACGGGCAGCACTGTGGGGCTCAAAATAATGAGTGACGAAGAGCCGGGAATCGTGGGCATTCCCCTGTCACCCAGGACCGACGTCAGCATGGCCCTGGCCAAGCGCCGGGGTAGAACCATTTCCAGGGCAAATCAGGCATTTCTGGATTGGGCAGCAACAATCCCGGATGAAGGGAATAAGTGAGCAACAGAAGAAACTATAAAGAGAAGACAAGCCCAGGGAAAATCAGGTGTTTCTGTAATCGCTGGTTTTCATTTATGATAGTAGCTCCATCCCTCACCAAAAGACCATGTAACCACCGATGCCCGTTCTAGAACAATTTAGCACTCAGTTAGCCGAACTGATACCGGCGATCGGGCACAGTGAGTTTCCCGAGAAGCTCATTGGCATGTTTAAACAACTGGTACCCATCGATGATGCGACCATACTTGTGTACCCAGGCACCGATTTGCCCATTGTCGAATATTTCGAAATTCCCGAGCCTTCCGAAATTTCCACCCTGGATATTTTTCTCAAGGGGCCCTTCCTGCTGGACCCCTACTACCTGGCCGTAACAAAAGACAAAAAGTTTGGTGTTTTCAGGATGCGTGAAATCGCCCCGACAGGCTTTAAAGACAGTGAATACTACAAGACCTGGTATAAAAACTGCGGCTATCAGGACGAGTGTGGCTATCTTATTTCCATCAGCAAGTCGGGCTTTATAAACATTGCCCTGGGTAGAACAGAGACACGCACACCTTTTACCAAAAAACAGTTAAATGTACTGCAGGCAATCTGCCCAACCGTTGAAGCCCTGTGTCGGCAACACTGGGCCGAATCTGACACGGAGCCCGGCGGCATCAACCTGCGTGCTCAACTCAACTCGGCCCTGGACGCCTTTGGCAGCAGCATGTTGACAGACCGGGAAGCTCAGGTCATAAATCTGGTACTACACGGGCACAGCACCAAAACGGTGGCAGAAAAATTGTCCATATCGATGGAGACAGTAAAGCTGCATCGCAAACATGCTTACGCGAAGCTGGAGATCAGCTCCCAGGCAGAGCTCTTTTACCTTTTTATTGACTCGGTGATGAGCGCGAATGACTATGAGAGTGGCGATACTTTAATCGCCTATATGCAGCCCCCACCACGATAATTAATTTACTAACATGTAAATCCCAAATTCATCATATCCAATAGCCTCAACCACAGGCCGCGTTTACCGTTATTGGCATCCGCCTTAACCAATGCCAGCTGAGTCAACCTGACGCCAATCCAGCGCATGGGCTCAGGCACCCAGGCCATGGGTTTTTTGGTGACAAACTTCATCTTAATAATATCGCTGGGTTGGTAGCCCAGAAGCTCTATGCCAATGCGAGCTCCAAAACGAGTGGCACCCACTCCCAGGCCAGTATAGCCCACTGACCAGGCAACCCTGCCATTATAGGTCACACCGGGCACCATGCAGAAGCGGGTTGAAGTGGCGATGATTCCACTCCAGCGGTGACTGAACTTTACACCCTTGAGCTGCGGGAAGGTTTGAAAAAACTCATGAGATAACTGCTCAAATCGCTCGGGTATATCTGCACATTCCGGGCCGGTGCCGCGATTAAAATAATAGCGAACGGCGCCGCCACCGCCCCAGGTAATTCGGTTATCCTGGGTGATTCGGTAGTAGTGAAACATATTGGCGTCATTGGACAGGGCATGGCGTGTTTTATGCCAACCTATGGAATCCAATTGCGCTTCGGTCAGGGGCTCTGTGGCCAGTTGATAATCCCATACTGGAACAATAGCTCTGCGAACTTTATACATCTTATTGTAAAAGCCATTGGTGGCCATCAGGATTTTGTCACTTTCAATAATGCCACCCTCGCAAAAAGCCTTCATGCGATTCTTGCCCAGCGGTTTGACTTCATCCAGTGCGGTGTTCTCAAAAATACGCACGCCAAGGTCGAGAATGGCCCGCTTCAGGCCCCAGCACAGGCGCGCGGGATCGACGATGCCATTGTGGCCATCGCGATACCACAGTCCCGCCAGAAACGTGGGCGAATTAACCTGCGCCTGCATGGCATCCCGGTCAAACCACACTACATCTTTACCGGCTGCTTTTTCTTCCTGATAATCGGCTCGCAATTTGTCGACAGAACCCCAGTTGGTGGCCACCAAGGTTTCACCGACTTTCTCATAGCGCGCATCGATATTGTATCGCTCCAGAGTTGCCAGCAGCTCTTCAATATTTTTTTCACCCAACTCGTAAAGGCGATCTGCTTCGCCGGGAAAATGATGGTCGGTGTTGGTTTCACCGTGGGCCAGACTGGAATTGAGGAAACCGCCGTTGCGACCGGATGCGCCATCGGCAACAAAGGTCTTTTCAATCAGGATAATGTCGGCATCGGGCTGGCGTTCTTTCGCCTGCAGGGCCGCCCACAAACCGGTGAAACCACCCCCGACAATTAACAGCTCACAGCTCGCATCCCCCGAAAGTGCAGGAAGGGCTTCAGGCTTCAATTCCGAATCGTGCCATAGGGGGCAGTATTTCGATTCACTCAATGCTTCTATATGTTGTTGCATAGGCTTCTCAATTCGCTGACCCCCGACTCTTCATCTTCGTAGTACATATGGGTGTGTTGAACAGGTATTTCGGAGACAAACATGTCCTGTCCCAGCGGATCCGGTACACGTCCAAACCCCTCGGGGTTTGCACTTAAGCTGACTATTTTCTTACTCGGCATAACCGTAACCCCCGATGAATTTTTTCGCCTACGAGGTGCACGAAACACCTCCCAACTCTAATATGGCCGTGAACTAGAACATAAACCGAAGTATTATTCAACTTATATCCGAATAATACTTCGGTTTATGTTTCGGTGGTTTTGGTCCATAATGCCCCCACTGAATTACGGCAGCCAAGTTAAAATGACCAGAGCAGACATACTGGAGGGTCGCGGGAAAAACCCCACGGAAGCGCGCCGCAAACCGCTTCAAGCCAGGGCGCTGAAACGTCACGAGCAAATTCTGGACATCACGGCCGAGTTACTGGAAAAAGTTGGTGTCGATGATCTCACCACCATATTAATCGCTCGTAGCCTCAGTATTTCCGTTGGATCGCTATATCATTACTTCCCCAATAAAGTCGCCATCCTGTATGCCCTGTCTCAGCGCTGGCTGGATGAAATCACCCTGGCACTGGACGACATCGATGCAACCCTGGTCGACAATGAGAACCTGCAGGCGTTTACCGAGCACTGCACAGATCGCCTGCTTATGGTGTATCGCCGCCAGAGGGGTATATTGCACCTGGTGCAGGCCATGTTTTCTATTCCTGAATTGCGAGAGCTGGACGAAGCCCACGATAAATTCATGATCAATCGTTTTGCCAAAATGTTTACTCGCCTGGGTTTTGAGCTGGATCGCAGGGAGCTACAGCGTATTGCCCGGGTGTACCTTGAGTTGATCCATGCCATATCCATTGAAATCATTGGGGAAAAGGGCATGCGGGCCAGCAGAACCACCGATGACTTGAAGTTTATGGCTTACTCACTACTTTCCAGGTACCACACAAGCTGAGGAAACAGCTCAATGAGCAGCATTAAATCCACTAAAGTTAAAGGCGAAGAGTCTACGGAACTTCAAGACCTGTTAAAAAAAGGTTTCGACAATCTGGCACGCGGCAAAGTAGAAGCCGCTGGTGAATGCTGCCAGGCCATCCTCAAAATACAGCCTGACCTCGTACCCGGGCATTTTCTGGTAGGCCTTGTGGCCCTGGAAGCCAAGGATAGAAAAACCGCGTTCAACGCCTTCCAGTCTGTGGTCAAGCTCGACAGAGACCACGCCGCAGCCTGGGCCCACCTGGCCAAGCTGTACATGAGCGAGGGGCAGGTGAATTTGGCCGATGCGGCGTTGCGTGAGACCCGGCGCATTCGCCCGACAGACCCTGTGGTGCTGGATTTAATCGGCACCACCATGTCTCTTATGGGTGAGCACGGTGTTGCCGGCGTCTTTTTTTCCCAGGTGAACAGAAGCCGCCCCGGGCATCCGCCTTATATGCAGAACCTGGCTAACAACCTGGTGTTTCACGGCGAGACCGAGAAGGCGGGAGAAGTATTCAACGACATCATCCAGATACAGCCCGACAGTCCACAGGCCCACTGGGGGCTGGCGAGTTCACGCAAGGCAAAAAATGCAAGCCATATTGAGGAAATGCACAAACTCCTGGACAGGGGAATCAAAAATCCCCGCGCCCGGGCTTTCTATCTATACGCCGTGGGGAAGGAATGCGAAGACCTGCAACAGTGGGATAAAGCCTTCCAGGCCTTCAGCGATGGCGCCGCCGCCCGTCGCAGCACCGTTGAGTTCGACGAGGATGCGGAGATTGCCATGTTTGAGCACCTGGCCGAGCACTATACCGCAGACTGGCTGGAGCAGAGCACAGGGGGCGATCCCGACGCCTCGCCCATCTTCGTGCTGGGCCAGCCGCGAACCGGCACCACGCTTGTGGAGCGTATTATTACGGCACACTCGCAGGTGCACTCGGCGGGAGAGCTACAGCAATTTAGCCTGGCCCTGCGCAGACTTGGAAAATACAAGAACCCCAAGCGCTTCTCCGCTGAACTGTTTGAGGTGGCACAACAACTGGACGAGAAGAAGATTGGGGCACTCTACCTGCAGACCAGCGCAAAAATGCGAGGTGATGCGCCGCGGTTCGTTGACAAGCTGCCCCAGAACTACCTGATGATTCCCCTGATTCTAAAAGCACTGCCCAACGCCAAAATAGTTCATTTGACCCGCGAACCCATGGACGCCTGTTTCTCGAGTTTCAAGCAATTATTCGCCGATGCCTACCTGCACTCCTATGACCAGAAGGAAATGGCCAGGCACCACGCCCGATACAGAAATCTGATGGAGACCTGGCGTCAGCGTTTCACGGGGCGGTTTTTCGATATCAGTTACGAAGACACCGCCCGCGATGTCGAGCCCAACGCCCGGGCGCTTCTCAATTACCTGGATTTACCCTGGGAGGACGCCTGCCTGGAGTTCTACACCCAGGATCGCGCGGTTTCAACCGCCAGCGCTGCGCAGGTAAGGGAGCCGGCCCACACCCGCTCAATCGGGCGCTGGCGCCGCTATGAAAAACAGCTTCAACCCATGCAGCGCGCCCTACGGGAACAAAATATTTCCGTGGTATAGTTACACGTTGAACCATGGCATAGCTACACATAAGGGGTATGTCAGTCATATAACTTATCTACTACCCTACACGCTCGAAGAAGTCAAAATAACCGAATGGGGAAAATGATGACAAGCCACCTGACAAAAAATACGGGGCGCACCCGTAAGAAAACTATGGCAATGGCCATATCGGCCACTGTTATGGCCTCAGCCATAACCGCTCCGTCCTGGGCTCAATCACTGGAAGAAGTGATTGTCACCGCGACCAAGCGCAGCGAGTCTGTGCAGGACGTTCCTCTCGCCATAACCGCTCTGTCCGGAGACTTTGTCAGTAAGATGAACCTGGACGACGTGAAAGACCTGGTGTCATACACCCCTGGCGTCACCGGCAATAGCCAGGACAGTTTTATTGATGCCATCAGTGTTCGGGGAATTCGCACCCAGGATTTCGGTATCGGCGGTGACCCCTCCTCCGCTTTCTTCAAAAACGATTTATATGAAGGCCGCAACGGTTCGGCCGTAACCAGCCTGTACGACGTAAACCGCGCCGAAATACTGCGCGGCCCCCAGGGCTTCCTGTTTGGCAGAAACTCCATTGGCGGAGCATTCAGTGTACATACACAGCGCGCTGAGGTAGGAGACGGTTACTCCGGCTACGTCGACGTCGATGTGGCGGAACGTGACCGCTTTTCGACCGAGGGTGCCATTAATATCCCGGTCAGCGATAGCTTCGCCATGCGTATGGCAGGTTATTACTCAACGGAAGGGCCCTTCGCTAAAAACGTCTACGATGGCGGCAAGCTGATCGAGCACGACAAATGGGCGCTGCGTTGGTCTACCACCTACGAGCAGGATCGTCTGGCTATCTACACCACGGCAGAGTACGAAACTCGCGAGCAATCCGGTTCTGTTTACCGCGCTATTGATGAAGGCGACATCTGGGATGCCTTTGATGAGAACTTCGGCGGCGTGGAGCTTGGCGGCAACGACGAACAAATAGACTCAGACCGCTCATTTGGTGACCGCGATGATGCCGACATTCTAAGCCTGGGCATGCGCGTCGATTACGATTTCGACTTCGCCACATTAACGTCCAACACCGGCTACAAAGACCACGATTATCAGTACACCGAAGACTATGATGGTACGCCGCTGAACATCAACACCTACGGCCAGGACCAGGAAGGCGACTACTTCCAGCAGGAACTACGCCTCACATCCAACAGCGACGGCGCACTGAGCTGGTATGCCGGCGCCTCTTATTATAAAGAGACAATCGACACAACTTTCTCCTTTATCGGTGACGAAAACTTATTTTGCCAGTACTACGGTAACTACTATTATCCCGGCAACGACTTCACCGGCTGTGAAGACCTGTACAACTACTACGAGTACGACTTTACGCCGTCTCCCGATGGCACGCTGACTGAAACAGGTCGCATCAAGGGCGAATACGAGGGATGGGCTACCTACGTCAACCTCGATTACTACATTACCGAGAACTTCGATGTTGAAGTGGGCGTGCGCTACACAAATGACGAAAAAGACTTCAACATTTCTGTTCCAAACCCCGAAAGCGAGCTGGGACCCTACTGGGCCTATACCTTCGCCACAGACGGCTTTATCAAGGATAGCGAGTCCTGGGATGACACCACATTCCGCGTACTGGCCAAGTGGCGCCCAGGCGACGACACCATGTTTTTCGCCAGCTACACCCAGGGTTTCAAGTCCGGTGGCTTCGGTAGTTTCTGGTTGAGAGATGGTGCCGGAAACGCACCGGAATACGGTCAGAAAGGCATCACCCAGGAGGATGGTTTTTTGCCGGGAACCTTTGAACCCGAGACAGTGGATTCCTACGAGATCGGCTACAAGGACAGCTTTTTTGATGGCAACGCCAACGTCGACCTGACAGCCTTCTACTATGAATACGAGGACCTGCAAATATTGTTCTTTGACGGCGGTGCATCCATCGTGGACAACGTGGGTCAAGTTGAGGCATATGGACTTGAAGGCTCTATCACGGCGTCCCTGAGCGACAATTTCAACCTCTATCTCACAGCCGGCTACCTGGACACAGAAGCCACTGACGTACAGCAGGTTTGTGATGACCCGGATGACGCCAATGCCTGTGAAGGCAGCTCATTATTCTGGGCACCCGAATGGTCTGCTGCAGCGGTGCTGGACGCTCACTTCCCGATGGGAGATGGTGCCATCACTGGCAGCTTCGAAGTCTTCTGGGAAGATGAGCGCGGTGGCGGCTGGGCAGGGCTTGAAGAAACTATGATTGACGCCGCAGCTATCGCGGCGATGCGCGTTGCCTATGAGTCAGACGACAACTGGTACGTGGAAGCCTACGTAGAAAATGTATTCGATGAGTTCAAGTGGGACGGCCAGAACAACAATGGCGGCATCCTGCCCTCACACTTTTTCGGCCCACAACGTCCCCGCACCTTCGGTGTAAGACTGGGAACCAGCTGGGACTAATTCAAAGGCCCCAGTAGCTAACTTTCAAGGCACTCTCGGGTGCCTTTTTTTGTGCCACGCAACCGGCTGCAATGATTTAGTCGGACAGGATCACCAGACTGTGACCCGCGCCTGAATGCTTGCTAACATGGTACCGTAAAATAGAGCTTGCCGGTGGGGATACACTGACATCGAGGCATTTCCCTACGCTTCCTCAAGGAGTTTCCCCTCAACAAGCCTCTATTCATACTATACTTAGCATATCGGTTCCTCACTAACCCGGCTGAGCTTAACAGGCTACATTTGTAGTCATTAAACAAAGCCACTGAAACCAAGCTTTTTTGGAGATAGATTAGTAACAATGCTTAGGCGTATTTTACTCCCGTCAATATTCGCATTGCTGGCCTATGGCTTCTGGGCCAGTGTCAATTTCAAGGACGTAGCCGCCGGTGTCGCATTGTTCCTGTTTGGTATGCTCTGCATGGAGCAGGGCTTCAAGGCATTTAGCGGTGGAGCATTGCAGCGAGTGCTGACAGCAAGCACCGATAAGCTATGGAAGAGCGTGAGCTTTGGCGTGGTAAGCACGACCCTGATGCAATCCTCATCACTGGTTTCGGTTATTACCATCTCTTTTTTAAGTGCCGAACTGATAAGCCTGGCCGGGGGAATTGGTATTATCTTTGGCGCCAACCTGGGTACCACCACGGGGGCCTGGATCATTGCCGGCTTCGGTCTCAAGGTAAAACTTTCAACTTACGCCCTGCCCATCCTGGTGTTCGGCGTGATTCTGCTGATGCAGGAGTCTAAAAAGGCAAAAGGCCTGGGCTGGGCACTGGTGGGAATTGGTTTTCTCTTTCTGGGTATTCACTATATGAAGGAGGGATTTTCTTCCTTCGCCCAAAATATCGACTTGACCCAATATGCCATCAGCGGCATTTTGGGTCTGTTGGTGTTCACCCTGATAGGCATAGTTGCGACCGTCATCATGCAGTCCAGCCACGCCACCCTGACACTGATTATCACGGCACTTGCAGCGTCACAGATTACCTATGAAAATGCTCTGGCCCTTGCGATAGGGGCCAATGTCGGTACCACGATCACCGCGATACTGGGGTCGATCAGCGCCAATATCGCAGGGAAGCGATTGGCGGGAGCACATCTTGTCTTCAATCTGGTAACCGGCCTGGTGGCGCTGATATTTATTCAGCCCCTGCTAACCGTTGTCGACCTGTTAAGTGACAAAGTGGGTATAGCAGCGGATAACTACACGCTCAAACTAGCCATGTTTCACACCCTGTTTAATGTTATCGGTATTATGATAATGCTGCCCATGATACAGCCCCTGGTCAGGTGGCTGGAGCGGAAGTTGCGTGAGGAAAAAATGCCCCATGCCAAACCTCGCTACCTCAGCGAGGCTTCCCTGGCCATACCCGAGGTGGCTCTGCGCGCTATCTACAAGGAAACCCAGCATCTTTTTCGCAATGCCTTCACCCTGATAGCACACGGTGTTTCGCTACGCCGCTCAACGATTACAGGCAGTGAAGATTTGCAGGCCTTTATCGATCCACCGGGCAAGGTGATGGAACTCGACATGGATGAGAAATACGCCCTGACAATCAAGGATATTTATAGCGCCAACATCGAATTTTTGGGCAGGGCACAGGCAGCGGCTCCCCCGGAATATGCCGATGCCTACAACGCCCTGCGCAGAGCCAATACCAATGTGGTCACTGCCATCAAGGCGGTTAAACACCTTCGTAAGAACCTCCTACCCGGCATGCGCAGCCCCAATAAAGATGTTCGGCACGAGTACAATCGCTTTCGCGTGCGTATAGCCCAGGTGCTGCGCGAAGTTGCCGAGTTGCGCGAAAGCGATGACGCCGTTGTCACATTACTGTCACTGGATCAGATTAGAGTGGGCATTGTGGAGGCCGAAGATCACGGGATACGTATCGTTGACAGGCTGATCAGGGAGGGCTCTATCACGTCGCAGACTGCCACGTCGTTGATCAATGACGCCAGCTACACGCGAGAGGTAATCCAGCGACTGCTCGATTTGACTGAAGACTTGAATAAAGCGGCTATTTCCCATGACGATCCACTGCATGATGAGTTGGCCCTGAGACCAGAGGAAATAGAAAAAATAGCCCAGCAATCAGATAACGGAGACTCGCACCGCGAGCCCGAAGGGAGCGACTATGACAACCGCCAAATTATTTGACAAACTTCAAAGGCTGATAAAGTTTCAAGCCCAGGCCGACAAAAAACATATTAAGAAGCTGCATGAGGTACTGGGGAAGCTGAAAAAAAAGAAAAAGCTTTTAGAGGCTGAACTGGACGTTACACAAAGTGAGTCACAGAAAAGAAAGATAAAGCAGGACATAGAGGTTATCGACCTGCAGCGCAGCAAGGGTGTGGCGGTTTATAAGAAATTGAAACGAGCCAGAGCCGAGGCCAGTGCGGCGAAAGAGGGCTCTTTCCCCGAGTAAAATGTCCCACCCTCCAGGGCTCGAACCCCCAACCAGAGCCCCGCCTGGTTGTAGAAAAGTCCGTAGCCCGACCCCAGGGAAATTTTAACCTGCCCACTCGCTAAGCAATTGATGCCAGATCCGCATGGCCACCCCTAAGCAAGGTGGCGACGCAGGTAGTTCCTGTCATGCCAATAAACTGTGGATATGACCTGAGTACCGCTACGGCGCCCACGTCATTCTTATCTTGGCCGTGAACTATGCCCTCCGGGATTGCGGGCGGTTACTTCAATTGAGGCAAATGTTTTTTCCGCACTGCTAATGGTATAGGAGAACGCCTTGCCATTTTCGTCTAGTCGCCCACCGCCACCATCCGCGACAATAGCAAATTCAGCATCAACCTGAAAAGGCTCATCGGCTTGGCTAACATAGCTGAGCGACATTAAAGCTGCAATGATGCCGACTGTTAAATTTCTAAGCTTCATGATTTCCCTCAATTAAAATAATGAGATACTAAAGTATCATATTAATTGGGTCTATTGGGGTGGGGGAGGTTCGCTATAATGGTACCGCACTGGCCGATTGGCTGGCTGATCCAGACAGGCATGTTAAACCGATATTTGATGTAGGCTGTACGAGAGATAGGGCTGATGTAATGACTTCAATTGATCCCCTGGAGGAGATAATTCCTAAAAGTTGGCATCCATCAAAGCGTGTTTGCAAACTGGCCGATGACCACAATAATTCAATAGCGGGTGTGGGCGCTGAACGCGCAATTCACTACACCGAGTTTTATAAAAATAAAGCTAAAAAGTTCAATTCAAACCAGCTGACCAATGCCCATAGCCTCGCCTACCACCTCAAACTCCGCACGATAACAATTTACGATCGTGAGTATATTGTTGGCACACACACGGAACACCGCATCGGAGCCATCTGCCAGATAGAAAAGGCGGGCGTTGCTATGCTGGAAGATCTGTTCCGCTTTGAAAAACGCGACACCAATCCGCTCTACCTGGCGCCCCGGGCTCGCTGGAAACTGCTGACATCAGCAATCCCCTACTGGCTGAACCGCAGTATCATCTCACGCGCCTTCCCGTTTAAGCAGAGGATGAAATTTGCAGCCGAGCAACTCAGCGGCACCTGGTTTACGGTAAATGAAACGGGCGGTATTGCCCATTTTTTGCCTGATTTCGAGTCGATAATTCAGTTAGGCACGGAAGGTTTGCGCGAGAAAGTAATTGCACAACAGGCTGTCGGAAATCCAGATGAATCACAGAGCCATTTCTTCGAAGCATTGTTGGTGGCATTGGCTGCCATCGAAGCTTTTGCCGAACGTTATCGTATAGAAGCCCAAAGATGTGGGCGAGAAGATTTGCTTGAGCTGCTGACAAATAGCCCACGAAAACCGGCTACAACGCTACGCGAAGCGCTGCAAACAATCTGGTTTTTCCAGATGATTGTACAAATGGAATCGCTTGATCAGGGAATCAGCCTGGGTCGCATGGATCAATACCTCTTCCCGCTTTATTTAAAGGAAAAAGAGAATGCCAGCTTTGATGCCGACCAGGTTCGAGACTTGATAGCGGCTTTTTGCTTGAAATTATCCGGGGTGATACCGCTTTTCTCAGGCCGCGCTACTAAACTTTTCTCAGGAC
This sequence comes from Pseudomonadota bacterium, assembly GCA_015222725.1. Lineage (GTDB taxonomy): Bacteria > Pseudomonadota > Gammaproteobacteria > Pseudomonadales > Halieaceae > JBALVT01. The sequence goes on from JADFVW010000024.1 coordinate 27,109, forward strand.
TCCCCAGCGGCCAGGCATTAACCATTGGCGGCATCAATAGCCAGGGAGAGGATGCCAGCAATGAACTGACTGATATTTTTCTGGATGTAATGGACTGCTTTAAAACACGCCAGCCCAATTGGCACGCAAGAATTAGCCAAAACTCTAAGCCCGCTTATTTGAAAAGAGTAACCCAGGTTCTGGCCAGTGGGGGCGGCTCCCCTGCACTGTATAATGACGACGTAATAATGTCGGCGATGGTGAAACGTGGAGTCTCGCCCGAAAAAGTCTGGAACTATGCAACAGTAGGCTGTGTAGAACCCGCTCTGCAAAAAGAGAGTTTTACATCATCCGATGCGGCACTTTTTAATTTGGCGATTAATTTCGAGCTGGTGTTAGGGAACGGCAATCGGTTACGTAAAGGAGACACCCAAAGTCGCCCCTGGTTATCCTCCGTTGAGTCGATGGACGATCTATTCGTCTTGTTTGAAAATCATACCGGGGGGAAACTGGACTACCTTAAACATTGTCTTGATGCTGTAGAGAAGGCAAATGCAGAGTACTTTCCCACGCCCTACTCTTCGCTTACTATTTTGGGCTGCATTGATAATGCAAAAGATCTTTCTCGTGGTGGCGCGCCATACAATGCCTCGGGAATTCAGGCGGTGGGAGTTGCCGATGTAGCCAACTCGCTGGCCGCTATAGACCACCTGGTATTCAGGAAACAACTCTATTCACTGGAAGAGATCGCCAACGCATGTGCCAATAATTTTGAGGGGCAGGAGCTTTTACGAGCAAGAGCACAGAAAATTGCCAAGTTTGGCAATGATAATGAAATTTGTGATTTCTGGGCGCAACGAGTGACGGCAATGTTTGACAAACTGGTATCTCGTTACTCCAACAGCCGGGGAGGACAATGGATGCCGGGATTCTATTCCATGACTTGTCATCAGGCTTTTGGGGAACAGACCGCAGCACTACCCTCTGGGCGCTACGCCGGAAAACCACTGGCAGACGGCCTGGCGCCTGTTGATGGCAGCGATGTTTTAGGGCCCACTGCCTCACTAAACTCCGTAGCCAAACTGGATCATGAGCGTTTTGCCAACGGCATCAACCTGAACATTAAGTTCGATGCAAAGACAGTAGCCGGAGAGGATGGAAGAGCTGTTCTGGAGGCGCTTTTGAAAGGTTATTTTTCCCAGGGTGGAATGCAGGTACAAATTAACGTATTGGACCCACAGGTACTGGAAGAGGCAATGGCCGACCCGGAAAGTCACCGAAACCTTTTGGTGCGAATTTCAGGTTACAGTGCATATTTCGTCGATTTAACACGCGAAATGCAGCAGGAGATCATTGACCGTTCATTTCAGCACGCACGATGAAGGAGCAGCTCACCGCCTCCATTTTTGATATTCAACGCTTCTCGCTTCATGATGGGCCCGGTATTCGAACACTGATTTTTTTCAAAGGCTGCCCCCTCAGTTGCGACTGGTGCCAAAACCCCGAGTCGCAAAATATTCATCCCGTTATTGCCTTTTATCAAGTTCGATGCCAACAAAGCTATTGCTGCGACACCGCCTGCCAAGAGAATGCCATAAGTCGAGAAGGGTTCCGTATCGATTACGACAGATGCACCGCTTGCGGTGACTGTGTTGAGGCCTGCGCCTTTGATGCCTTAAGGCTGATTGGCGAGAAAATATCACCAACTCAATTATTGGATCGCGTATTAGCAGACAGAACCTATTTTGGTGGTGATGGCGGCATAACACTTACTGGAGGCGAACCGACGCTTTATCCAAAATTTGTTAATGCTTTTATTGATCTTTGTCGCGAGCACAAAATACACACTAACATCGAAACATCAGGGCGTTTTGACCTGTACAAGTGGCAGCCTATTCTCGAGAAGATGGACCTGATCTATTTCGATTTGAAAATATTCGATCCGGCACACTATAAAGCTGCCATTGGCGATGGACTGGAGCAGATACTGGAAAATGCCGCTCTTCTGGTAAAGCAGAATTTTCCCGTTGAATTTCGCCTTGCACTTGTTCCTGGCTATACCGACACCGTTGAAAATGTCACCGCCACTATTCAGTTTTTAAAATCCATAGGCCAGAAATCAATCCACCTTTTGGAATATCACAATATGGGCGAGGTAAAGATTGATATTATTCAAGGCGATCAACCCAAGCTCGGATTAAACAATTGCTCTTCGGAAAAAATACACCAGGTGCAGAAGCAGTTTAATGAAGCGGGTATAGCGGTTGTCAATCAGCATGCATGACTTGGCATAGCTCCCTGTCTCCCAGATTCCCGTTCGGTGCTTCCTTGATCCAGATCATGAGGATAGTTTTACGCAGATTTTTTCGGTTGTTACACTTTAGATGAGGTCGTGGTAAGTGAAGCGTGTGTATGTTTTGCGCGGCTTTCTTTTGGTCATCTAAAGGATTTGGGTGCTGCATACGTTGTAGTCCTCTAAGTCAATTAGATATACATAGTATGTTGCAGCGACCGGTTGAATCCATCTCAGCTATTTTCAGGGGGCATTACCCTAAGACGCATCTGCCAGCGCAGGTATGATTTTACGCAGTCGAAGATACATGAACAGGTAGATGGCGAAGGCGAACATACTGACCATCACATTCATGTTATTGACCCCATTGATAAGCATTCCGACAATCACGGCCTGTGCTACCAGGGTAACCTAGTAGCGGTCGCGACAGCGGTGAAAACTCCACTGCCAATTCCCGCGGAAAAACGTAGCCACAGGGTAATCCCCCCATTTATAACCGAGATTACTTCTTGGGGGAATTACCATCCAGCTGGCACAAAAAAATAAAGCTTCAGCTGTCAGTTTTAAATCAAATAAAGCCAATTGCTTGGGTCGCCCTGCTCTATCTACTAGGATCAGGCCTCTAGCAATCGAACGCCCACGGAAGGGCGACGGTTCCACGGGTGAAGGCAAATAGTCCGCTCACCGTGGCAATCTCATTATTTCAAGGAGAGATAAAAATGCTGCCAGTCGTATTCACCGGCTTAAGTTTACTGCTCCCGGCAATTGCCTTCGCCCAGAGTTCATCTTCCGGTCTATCAACGCCCACACAGGTTTCACCTGTGCAGGAAGTTGGGCCCGACCTGGTTATTCAACCATCCGCTGCGCAAGTAACTGGTCAGCCTTCCGCCAGCAAAAACCTAAGTACAACCGCCGATGCACAGTCAGCAATCCAATCGACCGGAACAACAGGCATCAACTTCTCCAAGCTGATCACCTTTGATGAGTTTGCCCAGGGGACAGTTATTAGCAGTAACTACCAGAACGTTGGCATACTTTTCGGTGGCTCCGAACTGAAGATCATCGATGATATATCCAGCGCCAACAGTCCCGTGCTGGGCGGCACGCCTCCGGGCGGGGAATTACTGGAAGGAGACATCACCGGCCAGTTTGTAATACCGGGCACCACTACTCCGGCACCTGTTTATCGAATGACATGGGACATTGGCTACCTCAATGAAGTGGGCAGCGTGGAAATGGAGTTTTTTGGCCCTGAAGGGCAACTGCTATTCTCCCTGCTAAACAACCAGACAGGCTTCCTGAAATACAGTGCCAGTGGTGGCAGTATTGGCATAGCCAGCTGGCGCTTCCACATAGTTTCCACCGAGACCGCCGGCTTCGGCGTAGACAACCTGTACTACTCGATTCCAGGTCAGGATGACCTGGACAGAGAGAAAGGCGAAATAGCCTGCTCCCAGGGCAACCCCGTCAACCCGGGTGTCGGCAACAAATACCAGATGGAAACAGACTACCAGGGCTCCCGACCCTTCCCCCTCAAGGCAACCCGCGCCTATAACTCCATTGGCGGTAGTTGGCAGATACTGCCGAAATTCAGCTACGTGCCCGGCGAGGTGGCGGGCCAGCTTATTCGTCCCGATGGCAAGGGCTTGTCTTACTTCCCCTACGGCGGCGTTGAGTGGCGCACAACCAGTCCGGAAATGACTGGCAGGCTGTCCCTTGCCGCCGATGAGACCGGTGCTATCTCCGGCTGGCGCTTTACTACACTGGACGATCAAGTCGAACTCTACGACACCGCGGGGCGCATCGCATCGATAACGCAGCGCTCGGGTATCAGCCATACCTACACCTACACCGAAAACGAAATTAACGTCACTCACTCTCTGGGCGGCAGCCTCATCTACACCCTTAATACCGAGGGTGTTATTACCGGCTTTACCGACCCTGCCGGTAATTTATACAACTACAGCCACAGCGCAAATGGGCTCATTACGGGGGTCAGCTACCCCGATGGCGGGGGCAGAACCTATCACTATGAGGACAGGAACTATGACGACCTGTTGACGGGCATTAGCGATGCCAATGGCGACCGCTTCGCCACCTGGATGTATGACAACCGCCGCCGCGCCATCGTGTCCGAGCACAGCAGCGGAGCCGAACGCACCACATTCGACTACAGCTATACCGACCACCCCAGTTCACCCCAGACCGTGGTCACAAACGCCCTGGGTAAAGACACCAGCTACCACTACATCACCGTTAACGGGGCCAGAAAGGTCTTTCTAGTGAGAGGACACGCCACCGACAATTGCGTAGCCGCCAACCAAAGTTATGGTTTCAATGCCAAAGCCTTCATCGCCTCCAAAACAGATTGGAAAGGCAACGTCACAGCCTACCTGCGCAACAACAAAGGCCAGGAACTGAGCCGCACCGAGGCACAGGGCTCACCCCAGGAGCGCACCATTACCACGCAGTGGCACCCCACGTTCAATCTGCCGCTCAAAATAACCGAGCCGGGCAAGGAGACAACTTTTACCTACGACACCCAGGGAAACAGGCTGGGGCGCAGCATTATTGACACAGCCACGCCCTGATACCCACGAGACCATAATTACTTAACCCACAGCAACACGAACCACTCGTTCGCAAAGGAATGCAGAATGAAAAACTCACTAAACACCGTAATGTTAAGGCCGTTGTTTGCCGTCACCGTTGTGTTGGCGTGCACAAACCCCCTGCTGGCTGGCGATCAGGACTGGACATACAGCTACAACGCAAACGGCCAGGTACTGAGCGCCAACGGGCCACGCGTAGACGTAAATGACCTAACTCAGTACAGCTATGATGTGGCCGGTAACAGAACAAAGGTCACCAGCGCCCTGGGCCATACCGTCTTCATGCAAAACTATAACAAGCGGGGGCAGGCGGGCCTGGTCCGGGATGTCAACGGCGTCGAGACCGTATTGGTCTACCACCGCCGGGGCTGGTTGCTGTCCAGTACTGTTAAAGACCCCGGCGGCAGCGCTTCACACGATGCAAGCACCCATTATACCTATGACAACGAGGGCCAGCTGCGCAGTACAACTCTGCCAAATGGCACGGTGCTAAGCAACGAATACGACGCGGCCCACCGGCTTATTGCCGTCAGTAATAATTCCGGGGAGCGTATCGACTACGTGCTGGATTCCGCCGGCAACCGCCTTGAAGAAATCACCGGTACCGCGTCACTGGGTATTACCAAGAGCCTGACCATGGCCTACGATGAGCTGAATCGCCTCATTCTACTCACCGGCGCTGGTGGCCAAACAACGAGCTATACCTACGACAGCAATGGCAACCGAGTTTCCACTACCGACGGCAATACCAATACCGCCGTGCAGAACCACGATGCACTGGACAGGTTAGCCAGCGCCCTGGCACCACTTAACCACTCTGTCAGCTATTTAAATGATGAACAGGGGAACCTGGTCCAGGTCACCGACCCCAAAGGGCTGGTCACCGCCTACAACTATGACGGCCTGAATAATCTCGTTCAACTTACAAGCCCGGATACCGGCATCACTAACTACACATACGACCAGGCCAATAATCGGCTGAGCCAGACAGATGCAAACGGCGTAAGCGCTACCTTTTCCTACGATGCCCTGAATCGCGTAACGAGCACCAGCTACCCCAACTCAAATCTGGACATCATTTACAGCTATGATGAAGGAAGCTACGGCAAGGGACGATTGACATCTGTGACCGATACCAGTGGCACCACCTTGCTGGAGTACGACCACAGGGGCAATGTCATCTATCGAGGCCTGGACATCGGCGACAGTAGCTTTGGCGTTAGCTATCTCTACAACACCAGCGACCAACTCATACAGCTTACCTACCCCAGCGGACGCGTAGTGGACTACACGCGGGGGTCTAAAGGATTAATCACTAGCGCCAGCACCACGACTGCCTCGGGCAACCAGGTTTTGGCCAGCAACGCCGACTACCTCCCCTTCGGCCCAATGACTGCACTCAACTACGGCAATGGCATCCAGCAATCTGGCATCTACGACCTGGATTACCGACTCACCACGCTCACCCACGCAGGCATTCGAGACAGACAATACGGCTATGACAATGCCGACAACATAATTGCTATCAACGACAATCTGGGTGGTGGGGCCGACCAGGTCTTCGCCTACGATGCACTCAACCGTCTCGGCACAGCTACGGGTGCCTATGGCAACCTGAGTTATACCTATGATGAAAACGGCAATCGGCTCAGCTACACCTCCAGCAATGGTGTCGACACGTACACCTACGATGCCAATAGCCATCGCTTGTTGGGCACAAACAACTGGACCTATGAATACGACAGCAACGGTAACCAGACCGCAAAGTTGAACAGCGGCGATGGCCTGCTCTATATTTATGATGACCACAACCGCATGGTTGAAGTTATCAATCGCAACACTGTCGTCTCCGGAAAAGGTGGAAAGAAAGTAAGCGAACAGATCGATACATCTCTCGCGAAATATACTTATAACGCAAGGGGTCAACGCGCACGAAAAATAACACTCCGGCAGACCATGTACTACGTCTACGGACAAAGCGGCTTACTTCTCGCAGAAGTTGACGACAGTGGTGCCACCCACCGGGAATACATATACCTGAATGGCCAGCCACTGGCAGCAGCCCACTACACCTTTGATCAGGACCCGGAAACATCGGGAGCAGAAACCATCATGGATGACGGGGGGCCAGGTACAGGCAGCACAGGTAGCTGGGTCAATACCCGGAAAAAGGGTGCTTACAATAATTACTACAGCCTCTCTAACAATACCGGGAATACCTACCGTTTCACGCCAAGTGGACTAAATAATGCGAGGTACGAAGTCTATGGTTGGTGGCCGCGCACCAACAAGAACAACAAAACGGCGCAGTTCACTATCGCCCACAACGGCCAGACCAGCACAACGGTTCACAACCAAAGCACATCCGGAAAACAATGGATTCTGCTGGGCATCTACCGTTTCAGCGGTGATGGCTCCGAATACATCGAACTCTCAGACCTGGGCGGTAAAACCGCTGCTGATGGCATTCGCCTGATCGAGAAAATTCCTGCCCCACCACCAACTATCACCACTGAGCTATACTATATTCACAACGACCATTTGGGCACACCGCAAGTTTTCACAAACCAATCACAGGCTGTCGTCTGGAGCGCAAACTACAAACCATTTGGGGAGGTTGCTGTTAGTATCGGGAGTATAGTTAATAACCTCAGGTTTCCTGGGCAGTATTTTGATGAGGAGTCGGGATTGCACCAAAATTATTTCAGGGATTATGATCC